>NZ_JBSAXF010000049.1:0-23884 GCF_053427845.1 Burkholderia sp. AW49-1
CCACCTGATTAACAAAGTGGCCGCTGTCGCACGATACCATCACACGGGCATTATTGCTATCGACGAGATTCAGTTTGCTGTGAACGGCGCAGCAAGACGCGGAGACATGCTAATGGACTTCTTCGTGACATTTTCCAACGTGGTCGGCGTTCCACTCCTACTTGCAGGGACCCCGAGAGCGTTGAGTTTATTCGAAAAGTCGTTCCGTCTCGCGAGACGAACTGGCGACCATGGTGCCATCATCTACACGAACATGGCCTTTGACGCAGAGTGGGAGCACTTCCTGACTGGGCTGTTTGAGTTCCAGTGGACTCGGAAGCCTGCCGTCCTCGATGAGGCGTTCAGTAAAGCACTCTATGACGTGACTCAGGGAATCCACTCACTGGTGATTCGCCTCTTTCAGCTTGCGCAGATTACCGCTATTCAAGACGGCAGCGAAAAGATGACTGCATCGCTCATTCGTCACCTCGCAAAGGACCGCTTTGGGCCGGTGCAGCCGATGATTGCAGCGTTGCGAAGCAAGAAGAAGAAGCGCATTGAGCAATATGACGACCTGCTGGTGGAGACTCTTGCCGGCCTCGACGAGGAGGTAACGCAGAACGCCCGTGCTGCGCAGGTCAAACAGGCGACAGAGCGGCGTCAAAGCAATTCAGCTCAACTGGCTGCCGTGTCTTCGCTGGTCACGATGCAAGTCCCGCAGCCGCTTGCGCTCAAAGCTGTGCTGGCAGTACTGGCCGACGAACCCGAGCTTTCAGGGCCCCAACTTGTCAAGGCGGCTCTTCTGCGGACGGAAGCGACAGCAATGCCAACGGTACGCGATTTTTCGGTGGATAGAGACGGCTTAACCGATATCGTCCGTGGTGCGGCGAACGCTGAAGAAGCGCTCGAAAGACTTCATCGCGCCGGCGTTTTGGCTTGAGCAGAGGACGCGATGACAGTTGCACTTCCGCTACCTTTCGAAGATGAACTGCTTTATAACGTCATCGGTCGATACATGGAGAATACTTGTGCTAACGTTCCTACGACGGTCATTCGAAACCTTTTCGGAAGGCTCGTCTTTCCGACCGTGGAATTGCTTTGCGGGCTCGGGGAGCTCGCGCGTCAAACATATGACTTGTGGGGACTTACTGCTCACCAGATAGCTCAGCGGCATACGCCCTTGCCATACTTCACAAGCTACGCGACCGACGAGCGATTTGACGCGGCTTATCGCACGGTCTGTGGCGACGGGCGCGGTCGACCGGTGGCAACGCTAGGATTGGTCGCAACACGGGTAGAGGGGCCGATGACCTTTCGCTACTGTGAACAATGCGCAGTGGACGACATTGCCCGTGTCGGCGAGGCATACTGGAAGCGGTCTCATCAACTGCCGGGCGTGTTCATCTGCATCAAGCACGAACTCCCGCTTCAAAATTCCGTTGCTTCCGTAAAACTCCGCTCGTCCAGGGAGTGGATTGCCGGGAACAGCGTTATCACTTCAGCAGCGAACGATGCTCCATCGCGGGCTGCCGCGTGGGTCAACAATCTCGATGTATTCGAAGTCATGCGCAAGTCCACAGAACTCCTTACAAGTGAATCAAGCCGGCTTGTCCCATCCATACACGAGCACTACCGTTCGCTTGCTCAGGCGGTTGGGCTAGCTAAGCCGAGCGGCCTCATCGAGACGAACGCTGTTCGTCGGGAAATGGCCAATATGTACGGGGAGGAATATCTAGCGGCGGTCGGCCTTTCTATATCAGCAGCGCCTAAGCAACCGTGGCCGGTCGCGATGATGTTGCGGGCGCGGGCAGCCTATCAGCCCCTACAGCACATTCTTCTGAGTCATTTTCTGGAGCGGTGCGGACGTATGGCCACCATCGCGAACAGGCCGAAGCAATTGACGGCAGGGCAGCGGTTCACTTGCCCAAATCAGTATGCCTCGCACGCGCCTGGCCACATTATCGACCGCGTGAAGGTCGACAGCAAGGATAATGGCCGCATCGGGCGTGGATATTGCGGTTGTGGGCTGAAATTCACCTTCTCGCGTTGCTGGCCTGGAACATCCGAGCCCGAAATCAAAGAAATCTATGCGTTTGGCGGGGATTGGTGTGAGGCCGCGAAGGAAATGAGGCGTAGCGGAATGCCTCTCGCAGCAATTGCCAGCGACATGGGTATCTCCTTGCATAGTGTTAAGGCCATGTTAAAGCGTAGAGCGCCACCAGAGCCCAAGGGAAGCCAATTCGAAATCCTTCAGTGGCGAAAAGAATGGAAGGCTCTCCTAGACGAGGTCGCTCCTGCGGGACACAAAGCTGCAAAGAAGGTCAACGCACGCCTTTACAATCATCTAAACCGCTATGACAAGGACTGGCTCAAGGAATCAGCGAAACAGTATGTTCAGGCGCGCAACGCCGCCGCCAAGGAAGCCAGGGCCGACTGGGCTGGCAGGGATAAGAAATGGAGCGGCGCGTTACGCGCCGCAGCCGCACGGTTGCTGGCAGCCGAACCCCGATTGATTCGGGCAAGCAGAACGGCCATAGTCGCAGAAGCGGACGTTTATCTTTTGCATCATTCGGTACTCCGAAAGCTGCCACTCTGTCGAGATGCATTGTCCGAGCTGGAGGAGTCGGTCGAGCAGTTCCAGCTCCGCCGCCTGGAGCGAGCGGCACAGGACATGATTTCCAAAGGCGAAGTCGTTCTTGGATGGAGGCTTCTGAGGCGAGCGGCGATTCCGACATTGCGGGTTACACCGAATCTCATGGCGGCCGTGAGCCGACTCGAACGAGAGTGTGGCGCAGCAGCCGAGCGCTGCTGCGCAGATTGAACAGAAGCACGTTCCGTAAGCAAAAAGTCTGGCCAGCTAGACGTAGCAGGGCTGGCCAGACTTTTTGTGCGTTGATTGAGGAACGGACGCAAGGGTTGGTACAAGGTTTTTTATCCGTACGTTTTCCGCAGTCCCATAAAAAACAATGACTTAAGGTTTTGGTTTGGTACAACCTTTTTTGCACGTCATCATCCGGATGCTGAGTTGCATCAGTTTCGGTTACGGGGCCTCGTTTTGGTTTTGGTTACGGGGGCTCATACCTGCCGCGGAGCCTTATCCGGCAAGGCGTAACCACAACTAATGTCAAAGGGGCGCTGAAACTTTTTTCAGTGCCCCTTTTTTGCGGCTGACCGCGTACAGGCGACGCTTTCCGACTACATGACGCCATCATGAGCAAGCGGTCCGACAACCTTCTGAGGGAGTCGGATGAGATGAAATTTGTTTCCTTCGGTGACTTCCGTAAAGAGCGCATCGCTATCGTCGAATAAAGCGGCGACGATACTCTGGAGCTGCTTCTCGCCGCTCAAAATCTGCATCAACGCCTTCTGACTATACGTGCTCATCGAATGCTGACCAGGTTCGTCGAACAGAATCACGCCGGGGTGGTTGCCTTCGTAGCCCAGTTGGCTCGATGCCTGATAGATAGCGATGAGGTACGCCCAGATTAGACGTACAAAGTCGCTGGCCGACGACTCCGACTTCATGTCCGTGCGCAACATCACGCGAAGGGTCAAGTCGTCCAGCGCAGGCAACAGCGTTTCTGAGTTGATGCGGATGTCGGACGGGTTCGCGCTACTGTATTCGAATGAAGAAGCGTTAGCCCGGAAGTGCTTCTCCAGGATGGAAATCTTCGTCCTGTCGCGTTGAGAATAGAGGTCATGCGGGAAGTCCTTCTTCGCCGTCTCGGCCACATTCAAACGGCGGGCCAACTCCGGACCTTCCTCAAGGAAGGTGGACAGCCGTGCCTGAGCAGCCTCATATTCCTTGATTTCGCGCTCCAGAATTACCTGCTTTCTGACCGCCGCTTCCAAGACCGCATCCGACTGAGAGGTACTGCGCCGGATTCGGACTTATCTAATTGACGTCCTTCATCTCGTAAATCAAGAATCCGTGCGAGACCCATGCAAACGCGGAGGAGATTTGAAATTCAAACTGGTAAAGAGCAGCATTTCGACACTCCAGGTGTTTTTCCCGACACCGGACTTGTACCTTGCGGTCCACTACGAGCCTCGGCCGGACTGCAAGAACTGGGGGAACGTGCTGTGTGAACGCCACCCTGAAGGCAAAGCCATCTGTGTCTATCTCTCACCCATCGACGCGATGCTGGAGGCAATCTTTTCTTCCCGGCCTGGCAAGCGGTTCGAAGTCATCCCTGCCCGCAAGTTTGACCCTCGCGAATTCATCAACGACCATCACGGTCGGCTTGCGCTCGACGTACATCTCGGCTGGTTTGCCCGCGATGGGAAACTCATTGCCCGGCAAAGCGGTAAGCCAGTGGCGTGCGCCGTCCATCATGAGATACAGGTCCCTCCCGAGCGCGAGAACCATGTCGCCTTTGCGTTTGAAGCCGACACGGTGGCGATTTTTGAACGTCTCTACGAGAATGCCGGCCTTGTTGGCTACAAAGAGACGTTCGCTAGGGCACAGGGGTGGCCACGCGCGCGCCGCGACCGGATTGTGAGCAATTCCATCAGAAGGGTGTCGACTTTTGCGCCGGCGGGTACGGAGTACAACCAGGTCGCGGTCTTTGACCCAGAGTTTGAGCAGTGGCACTTTGTGCCCACAGCGCAGCTTGAGTCCGTGGAGTCCTCCCCACCCGGAGCAGCAAAATGAGACGATATTTCATTGTTATTGGCGACACGACGACGCGCGGCGGCGTCGTACTCGAGGGCGAAGGACGCACGACGAACCATGGGAAGGCGTTGTCCTACCACGGTGCGCGAGTGTACTGCCCTGCGTGCAAATCGGAAGGCCATATCGTCGGCGAGGGTCCTTCACGGCCGATGCTGCTCCGTGGTAAGCAGGTGGCGCTCGAGGACGACCTGTGCATGTGCAGCTGCAGCCCGCCTCCTTGGCTAATTCGGTCACAGACCAATGCATTCATGTCTTTCGAGGGCCACGAGCTGACCCGGAGCGGCTACACCCCGGATGGTCTCCGTCTCTCGGAAGAGGCTCGGACCCGATACATCGCTTTCAAGCTGAAGGACGTCGGCACGCTCGAGGGGCTCGATTGCATCGCGCACTTCGACGACGGGTCATCTGCGAGGGGCAGATTCGACCACCGGAACACGGTGCGGTTCGAGAATCCGACCGGTATGGCTTGCAAGAAGGTGACATTTTCCCCGCACACTCGAACCGCGGGCCGCACGTTCTGCGCCGCCCTCGTGACAACGTTGACAGCATAGGAGTCTCCATGCCGCATGAATATCCTGCGATTGCCCAGGGCGATGACGACACCCTGACGTATACGGGGCCCTACCCGGTCAACCAGGAGCATCAGCTCGAGGGGTTGCTCGAAAAGGCGCTCCAAAAGTTCACGCAGACCGCGCAGCAGATTGCGGTGTCGTTCATTCAGGATGCCAATGTGCGCCAGGAGTACATGCGCCAGATTGGCGAGATTCCGAAGATGGTGCGCGAGGAGGTTTCGTCGGGGCGAGTCGGGCTGGTGGAAGGTGTTCGGTTTGCCCAGACCATGCGCAACCAGGTCATGATGGAAGCGCGTGCTGCGACGTCTGCGACCGGGCTGGCGCTTGCCGAGCGGCACAAGAAGGAGGGTCTCTCCGAGCGCTATCTGCTTGAGCGCTACAGCTGCGTGCAGAACGTCCCGGGTTTCAAGGAGATGCTGGCGCCTGACCAGAAGGCGTACGTGAAAGACATTGAGGCCGGCCGACGACCAAGCGTGTTCGACCGGCTCACGCAGGAGCAACGGGCCCGCGTCTATTACGCCATTATCGACTCGAGTGGACGCGACAGCGTCGACTTCACGAACTTTGCGCGCAAATTTGCGGTGCGGGGGAAAGTCTTTTCGCTCATGACCGCGTTGCTGGCTGTGTACAGTGTGTCCACAGCAAAGGACAAGGTCTACGAGGTGAACCGCCAGGCGTCTGGTATCGGTGGTTCACTGCTTGGCGGCGTGCTGGCCGGTATGGCAGTTGGTAGCATATGCGGACCCGGTGCACCTGTTTGCGCGTTCGCCGTAGTCGCCGCAGGCGGCCTGGCAGGAGCTGAAGTGATGGAAAAAGCGAACGACCTCTACCAGGCAGAGCTTCAGGAATTTATGAAATGGCAGATACGGTAGGCGCCCGAGAACGAAGAAATTGCTGGATTACCATGTCCGACCTCTTTGTCGACAACGAGGTCGATTATCGCCATGTTGCCGAGCAGCTCGTCCGGCATTGCCCCAACATGTCCATCCCGGTATTGAAGGAGGCATTCTTCGGCGAGGTGGCGCCACAGCTCGCCTCCAATGGGATGACTCCGGCTCCTTCGGTCTGGACTGAATTCGACAGTGACCAGGTCGTTGACGATATCTCGAGCATGCTCTCGCGTCGGCAGACCTCATTGTTCTATCGTGCCGGGAATGGCCTTTGGCGCTTCATGTGCAGGCGGCTGTGCAATGAGATGTGGCAAAAGCTTGAGCGGGAGCTGCTGGCGGTCCGGAAGACGGGCATATGAACCGTGATTGTGAGTGAGTGCAATGCGACGCAACACAATTCTGAAGGACGACAAGACGACCAGTGGCGGGCTCGTCATCGAAGGCGATTGGTCCATGCTCAACGCCGGCCGGCCGCTCGCCTATCAGGGCGCCCGCGTCTACTGTCCGGCCTGCAAGATGACGGGCTTCATTGTGAATGTCGCGCCCTTTTCGGACATGCTAACCATGAGTGGCAAGCAGGTCGCCCTCGAAGGAGACCTTTGCGTATGCGCTTGCAAGCCTGCGCCAAAGCTCATCGCATCGCGCGACGACATGTTCATGACGCTTCAGGCGGATGAGGTGGCGCGTATGGGCTATGCGCCGAACGGAGAGCGGCTGCAACCCGCGCAGAAGTCGAACTTAATCGCATTCAAGGTGTGCGATTCCGGGTCGCTGTTCGGACTGCAATGCGTGGCGCACTTTGATGATGGCGCAACGGTAAACGGCTATTTCGACAATCAGAACACGGTGCGCTTCGATACTCCATCGGGCAAGGCGTGCAAGCGGCTGAGCCTTTCCGTGTCCAACGCCTCGGGCGGAACCTTCTGCTCCGCCTTTGTCAGCACCCTGACGGCGTAGCCACCTGCCCTGCCTCGAGCTGGGCGAGCCCCCGCTTGACCGCGCCGACACGGGCCGCATGCAGCCGCTCGGCAATCTGGGTGGGTGACTTGCACGCCCGCGCCAGGTCGCCGGCCTTGACCTGGCTGATGGCCGTAAGGGCGGCGCGCAGGCGCTCAGCCTGAGGGTAGGCCTGATGCTCGAAGCCGAGGCGTCCGCGCGCGTCGCATGCGCAGGCGAGCAGCACGGCGTCCAGCCGCTCCGGTCGGCGAACGCCCCCATGCGGGACAGCAGCCTGACAATGGTGGCCGCCTGCAGGCGGGCGACGCCATGCACGAGCGTGTGCTCCTGGCAGACGATGAGCGCCAAGTCTCGGCACGCGGCCGGCACGCGCCAGCGCGCGCAAATGGCTTTCACCGGCGGTACGCCGAGTCGTTCATGGTCGTGGTGCTTCGGCCAGTGCGCCGCCGGCGTCACGCCCTTGCCGAGGTCGTGCACGAGCGCCGCGAAACGGACCTCGAGCGTCGCGTCAGCGGCTGCGGACGCATCCAGCACCGCTACGGACACCCCCGCATCCGATCAGCATCACCGCCCCGCCCAAGAAAATCGCTACTTCGACAAACTCAGCTTCTTCGACAGCACGACACCGCTCGACGGGCTCACCAGCGAGATGGATTGGAGATCCATGTGCAACCTGGAGATCCGGGTCGTAATGTCCGTCGGCTCCTCGATGCTCGGATCGGCATGCTCGGTTTGTTCGGTCAGGTAAGGCCGAACCAGGCGCCCCGATAAAACGAGCGCGAAGTCGCCATGCGCCTGGGCGTACACGGCAGGCGAAATCCGCATGCGGCTGCGAACCGTGCTCTTCTTCCCTTGCCCGGACTCGAGCTCGATGATGTCGACCTGCTGGATATATCCTTTTGCCTTCGCTTCGGGTGCGATCACGAGCCCTCGCCCTCGTGGCCCCGTCGTGACCTTTCTGAGCAGGATGCGCGTCCGGTCGTCGCGCTCCGCGTCGAACAGGTCGACGTCCAGCGTCAACAGGTGCCGCTGCGACTGATACCTCAGCCCATACCGCACCGGCACCACGAATGTCACGTCACGATCGAGATTGATGGGCGCCAGGTCGGGATTCGGGCCGTGCCGGTCGGTCGCGTTGGAGACGAGGCCGCGAACCCGTGCAGTCAAGGAAGGTGCGGCGGCGCTGAAATGCTGCTTCTTCAGCGCATCCCGGATGGCAACCGGATCGTCGCCGACAATCGGCCGTACGCGCGACGCGTCTTGATCGACAGCGGGCGCATTGCGCGTCGAGCCGTCGACGGACGCCGCCTGTGCATGCGCCGCCACTGGCGCCAGCATCACCGCCAAGGCGACGGCCCACGCGAATTTCGAGCGACCCAACTTGGATTTCCTGTGCGGCACGACGAACTCCTGAATTTCTTGCAGATCGGTCAACGACGAGCACTATAGGGCGGAATGACCGGCAACGCATCCACCGTGTGAAATGACCTATGGTGCGGTCGCCGATCAGGAGCCGGCACCCTCATCCCCGACCATCCTCCAGCCGATATTCCGCCGGCGCCTTCCCCACCAGCTTCCGAAAATCGCGCGTGAAATGCGCCTGGTCGAAATACCCCAACGAATGAGCCAGCTCCGCGAGATCGACCGGCTCGCCGCCGGCGAGTTTGTCCGCGGCCTCATGCAGGCGATAACGGCAGATCACCCACTTCGGCGTCACGCCCACATGGTTGGAAAAGAGCTGCTGCAGCGTGCGCTCGCTCAACCCTGCGCGCTCGGCCAGATCGCGCACCCGCGTGAGCCCGAGGTCCTGCTGCAGCATCTGCAAGATGCCATGAATGCGCTCGACCTGCGGATCGGCCGGCGGCAGCACCCGCAACAGCAACGCCTCCGCGGCGGCCACCATCCCGGCATCATCTTCGGCACCGAGCACGGCGTCTTCGGCTTCCGCATCGCCGCAATCGAGCAGCGTCGACACCGGCAGCACCTTGTCGGTCGACAAATGCACCGGCTTGCCGAAGAACGCCCGGAACGCCCCGGGCCGAAACCGCAAGCCAGTCACCCTGCCGGCGCCGGCCAGCGTCGTCTCGAATGCCCCCGACACCACGCCGAAGATCCCCGTCAGCCGCCGGTCGAACACCAGATTCACGCACGGATACGGCAGCGTGCGCTGCACATACGGCGGCTGGTCGCGCAAATCCCATTCGACGATCCAGTGGTGATCCAGCACCCCGGCCAGTTCGGCACAGGGGTAATAGCGATTCAGGCGGAAGCGCTGATTGAAGGCTTTCGGGCCGACGACGCCTTTGGGCGTGTCGGTCACGTGACGCAAGTCGGCCATGATGACGAACCGTTGAGGTGACCTCGTGATGATGCACCGCCGCAGCGGATTTTTCCAAGACGAGGCCGCGCGGCCGTCCTACATTGGAATACTTGTCCCGAACGCACACCGGAGCCCGCGATGCCGCAAGACCGTCACCTGACCCTGTACCACTCCCCGCGCAGCCGATCGGCCGGCGCGCGGATGCTGCTCGAGGAACTGAGCGCCGACTACGAACTGCACGCGTTCGACCTCTCCGCGGGGAAACATCACGACGCCGAATATCTCCGCATAAACCCGATGGGCAAGGTACCCGCGCTGCGTCACGGCGACGTGATCGTGACCGAGCAGCCCGCCGTCTACATGTACGCGGCGGAACTGTATCCGGAAGCGGGCCTGTCGCCGGCGCCCGGCGATTCACTGCGCGGCCCGTACCTGCGCTGGATGACGTTCTACGGTTCGTGCTTCGAGCCGGCCGTCGTCGACCGCTCGATGAATCGTCCGCCCGCGGCCTATTCGACGTCACCGTACGGCGACTTCGATGCCGTCATCAACGCGATCGATGCGCAACTGGCAACGGGGCCCTGGCTGCTGGGCGAGCGCTTCACGGCCGCAGACGTGCTGTGGGGCTCTGCGCTGAACTGGACCACGATGTTCAAGCTGGTGCCCGAGACGCCGCGCATTCGCGCCTATATCGATCGCGTGCTCGCGCGCCCGGCCATCCAGCGCGCGCAGGCGGCAGATGCGGCACTCGCGGCGGAGCAGGACAAGGCCAAGGAGGCAGTGTCCGCCGCGAGGTAGTTCAGTGCGGGGCGGACCTTGACGCAAGTTCCGCCCGGCGCCCCGTCAAAACATCGTATGCACCCCGACGCGCGCGACGGCCTGACTCGCCGAGCTCGACGCCCCGTTCGGGTCGAGCACGCCGTTGATTTGCGCGTTCGCGCCGCTGTTCGCACGTTGATAATCCGCTGACACGTAAACCATCGTCCGTTTCGACAACAGGTACTGAAGCGCGACGCTGACCTGATGCGCATGGTTGTCGTTCACGGCTTCGTTGCCCTTCATGTACATGTACTTCGCGCCGAGAAAGACGTCCGGCCTGATGCGCCACACGCCGCCTGCTTCAGCCATCCACACGCCTGCGTCGTTGAACGAATTGCGTACGGTCGTCAGCAGCGCCTTTGCGGTGATCGCGCCGAAGTCGTAGTGCATCCCGACGCCCCAGTTGCGCACACTGGTCGACGGCGTACCCGGCGCCGGGCCATACTTCTCGTTCGTATAGGCCGCACCGATACCGAACGCCCCGACTTCGTAGTTCAGCCCGGCGCTCACGGTATTGTCCGCGCCGACGGAACCGGCCACGCCGCCGAATGCATACATCACGCCTCCGGAAAACCCGGCGATCGTCGGCGAACTGTATTTGACCGAATTCGCGACCGGCTTGCTGCCTGCCGTGCGGTCCCAGTCGAATGCGCCGGTCGGATTGCCCGGCAGCGCGAGACGCTGGAACGGGCCATTCCTGAATCCGTACAGCCCCGTGAGATCCATCGAGATCGCATTCCCCTTCGCAAACAGGGAATCCACCATGAAGTCGTACTGATTGCCCAGCCTGATGCCGCCGAACCGGTCGCTCTCGATGCCCACGTATGCGTTGCGCCCGAAGATTCCGGTCCCGATGATGCTGCCGTTCGCCATCGAGAACTGGTTCACGAGCGCGAACGTCGCGTGATATCCGCCGCCGAGATCTTCCGTGCCGCGCAAGCCGAACAGGTTCGGCGTGAAGATGCCGTCGTCGAACTTGACGTTCTTTCCACCACCCTCGTTGCTGACGTACGAGATGCCGCTGTCGATCAAACCGAACAGGGTGACGCTGCTCTGCGCGTATGCACTCTGCGCGATGACAAGCATCGCGACTGCTCCAAACCTCAGTTTCATTGTGTCTCCGTCTTTTTTCCGTCAATGCGAATCAGTCGCCCGCTGTCTCGCGGGTCTCGCCCGATGCTTCGTGAAACAACGACTCCCCGTCCCGGCTTCGCGTACATCCGGGTCGTAAAGACTCGTATTTGATTAGCTTTCCTGATTTAACAGAACGAATGAAATCCCGCTCATTCCCGATGTCATCCCGCGCAATACGATTACCGCGCGTCCCGACTGCCGTTGAGCGATCCGACCTTCCGAATCAAGCGCCGCGACAAATCACCCAGGCCGCCGAATCGACTTCGACAGCCACGGCTTCCAGCCCGGCGCCCGAACACGGGCCGTCGATGCACACGCCATCGTCGAACCTGAACAGCGCGCTGTGATGCGCACACATCAGCACCTGGGACCGGTAGCAGGAAACGTTGCCCGGCACGAAATCGAGCGGAACCGAGAAATGCGGGCAACGATTCACATACGCCCACACCTGCTCCCCGCGCCGCACGACGATGACGGGACGCCCGATGCGCGCTTCGTCGACGACCCGTGCCCCACCGTCCGGCACATCGGAGAAGCGGCAGAGTTGCGCGACACCCATGACTCACGCTCTCCGCTCGGGATTGCCGAGGCTCCAGTCCCACGGTCGAACCTCCACCCGCGAGAACAGCCCCTCCTTCACATACGGATCGTTGCCGACGAACTGCATCACCGCATCGATATCGTCCGCCTCGACGACGAGCAGCGTTCCGTTCATCGCATCGCCCTGCGGATCGAGCGTCGGTCCGCCGAGCCGCACATACACACCGTGCTGCGCGGCGGAGCGCAGGTAGGTCCGATGCGTGGACCGCACGCGGTCGCGCACTTCGCGCATCCCGGGCTGGTCCGTCGCAAACACTGCAAAGAATCGCGCCATGTCGGTCAACTCCGGTCGAGCACGAAGTCGTACGTCGCTTCGCGATATGCGCCCGTCAAACCGACGCGGCGCGCGAGTTCATCGCCCGCCGCACGCGGACGATAGGCAACCATCAGCGACGGCTTCACACCGAAGACGGCATCCGACTTCAGATACGCGTCCTCCTCGTCGAACAGATGCGTGACGAGCTTGCGATAGCCCGGCGCGTCGATCATGAAGTGCAGATGCGCGGGCCGCCACGGATGACGGCCGGTGGCGTCGAGCATCTTCCCGACCGGGCCGTCGGTCGGAATCGGGTAGCTGACCGGCAGGATCGTCGTGATCGCATAACGGCCTTCGGCGTCGGTCCGGTAGCGGCCGCGCAGATTGCCGTGCGGCTGCGCCTTGTCCTGCCCGGAATACATGCCGTTCTCCGCGGTCTGCCACACGTCGAGCACGGCGTCGCGCACCGGCGCGCCATCGGTGGCGAGCACGCGGCCGTGCACGACGACGGGCGTGCCGGGCGTGAACGCCATGTTCTCGCCATACGCGCGCTCGGGCATGCCTTCGATGTAGAACGGGCCGAATACGGTCGTTTCCGTCGCGCCGGTGGCGAAGCGATGATTGATCGCATCGACCAGCATCGACACGCCCAGCGTGTCCGACAGCAGGATGAATTCCTGACGCACGACGTCGTCGCACATCTGCCCGGTTTCGGTCAGGAAGCGAATCGCGGCCATCCACTCGGCCTCGGTCAGCTCCGTCTCGCGGACGAACGCATGCAGATGCCGCACGAGGCTCTGCATCAGCACGCGCAAGCGCGGGTTCGGCGTATCGTCGAAGCTGGCGACGACCTGCTCGGTCAGCCGCGTATCGCCGTCGTCATGAAGATCGTTCGTCACGTTCGTCTCCTGTGATGCAGCCGGCCGCTCAATGCGGCTCGCGCCCTTCCCACGCATGCTGAAGCAATTCGCGAATCGGCGCACGTTCGATCGGCCGCGGATTCGCATACGGATTCCGGCAGGCGAGGTCGGCGGCTTCGTCGAGGCCCGCTTCCGGCATCCCGATGTCGGCAAGCGCCGGCGACAGGCCCAGTTGCCGATTCAGCCGGAACAACAGCGGGCCGGCGTCGGCCGCCTCGGCGCCGCCCAACGCACGCGCGACACGGCGCAGCGCGTCGGGCGCCGCGACATGGTTGTAGTGCGCGGTATGCGGCAACATCGCGGCGTGCGTCTGCGCATGCGGCAGGTTGAAGGTGCCGCCGAGCGTATGACACAGCTTGTGGTGCAACGCCATGCCGACCGAGCCGAGGCACGTGCCGGCGAGCCATGCGCCATACAACGCGCGGCTGCGCATCTCGCGGTCGTCGGGTGTGCGAACGATCGTGGGCAGCGCCTCGCCGAGCGCACGAATCGACTCCTCGGCCATCAGGCTGATCACCGGGTTCGCATCTTCCGCGTAGAGCGCTTCGACCGCGTGCGCCATCGCATTGACGCCCGACGCCGCCGAAATCCCCGGCGGCAGCGACAACGTCAGGGACGGGTCGTAGAGCACGGTTCGCGGCAGCACGCGCGCGTCGCGCCCGGTGCGCTTCAGCCGGCCTTCCGTGAGCCCGAAGATCGGCGTCATTTCCGAGCCCGCGTAAGTCGTCGGCACGGCGAGGATCGGCAGCGACGACTCGAGCGCGATCGCCTTGCCGAGCCCGATCGTCGAGCCGCCGCCGATCGCGATGCAGCAGTCCGCGCCCAGCTCGGCCGCCATCTCGCGCGCGGCACGCGCGACTTCGACCGGCACGTGCATCACGGCCTGCGCGCATACGCCGGCCGCGCGCGCACCGAGCACGCGCCTGACCCGTTCGGCGAGCGGCTGCTGCTCGGGCGTCGACAGAATCAGCGCCCGCTGCGCGCCGAGCGCGGACAGCTCGTCCGGCAGCCGTTCGAGCGCGCCCCATTCGAACACGACGCGGGACGGCGTTCCCTGATAGACGAAGCGCTCCATTTCAGCCTCAACGCTTGAAGTGCGGCGGCACCTTGCCGTCGACGTTGACCCACACCGAGCGCGCTTCCGTGTAGTCGTGCATCGCCTCGAAGCCCATCTCGCGGCCGTAGCCCGACTTGCCGATGCCGCCGAACGGGCTGCCCGGATTCACGCGCTTGTAGCAGTTGATCCAGCACATGCCCGCGTCGATCCGCGACGCCATCTTGTGCGCGCGGGACAGATCGTTGGTCCACAGGCCGCTGCCGAGCCCGTATTCGGTCGCGTTGGCGATCGACAGCGCTTCCTCGTCGCTGCCGAAGCGCAGCACGGTGACGAACGGGCCGAACACTTCCTCCTGCGCGACGCGATCGGCGGCGCTCTTCGCTTCGATGACGGTCGGGCGCACGTAGTAGCCGTCGGCGAGCGCGGCGTCCTGCGGCGCACTGCCGCCCGCGAGCACGCGGCCGCCCTGCTCGCGCGCGACATCGACGAACGACAGCACGCGATCGAGGTGCTGCTTCGACGTCAGCGGGCCCATCTCGGTGTCCGGGTCCAGCGGGTTGCCGACGCGGATCGACGAAGCCAGCGACACGAAGCGCTCGAGGAATGCGTCGGCGATGCGTTCATGCAGCACGAGACGCGAACCCGCGATGCACGCCTGCCCCTGGTTGTGAAAGATCGCCCACGCGGCGCCGTTGATGGCAGCATCGAGGTTCGCATCGTCGAACACGATGTTCGCGCCCTTGCCGCCCAGTTCCAGCTGCACGCGCTTCAGGTTGCCCTGCGAGGCCTCGACGATCCGGCGGCCCGTCGCCGTCGAACCGGTGAACGCGATCTTCCCGACACCGGGATGCTCGGCGAGCCGCTGGCCGGCCGTATGCCCGTAGCCGGGGACGATATTGACGACGCCCGCGGGGAACCCGACCTCGGCCATCAGCTCGACGATGCGCAGCGTCGACAGCGGCGTGATCTCCGACGGCTTGAGCACGACCGTATTGCCGGCCGCCAGCGCCGGGCCCATCTTCCAGCTCGTGAACATCAGCGGGAAATTCCACGGCACGATCTGGCCGACGACGCCGATCGGCGCGCGCTGCACATAGTTCAGAAAGCCGGTTTCGACGGGAATCACCGAGCCCTGCAGCTTGTCGGCCATGCCGCCGAAGTAGCGGAAGCATGCTGCCGTGCGCGGCACGTCGAGCGCGCGCGAATCGCGGATCGGATGACCGGTGTCCAGCGATTCCAGTTGCGCGAGTTCCTCGGCGTTGGCTTCGATCGCGTCGGCAAGGCGCAGCAGCAACCGGCCGCGTTCGGCCGCCGGCATGGCCGACCACTTCGGGAACGCGCGGGTGGCGGCTTCGACCGCCAGGTCGACGTCCGCCGATGTGGCCGCGGCGATCTTCGTGATCAGCGAGCCGTCGTGCGGATTGAGCACGTCGATGGTGCCGCGCTCGACGGCATCGACGAAGCGCCCGTCGATGAAGAGTTGGGTTTGCATGAATCGTCCTCGATTTATTGCTGAAGTGCTGTTCAGAACGCGATCGGATACGGCGCCAGCTCGCCGCTCTCGTATCGCTGCGGCAGGTCCGGCGTCGCGTTTTCCCAGACCAACAGCATCGAGCGCTTCGTCGAGTAGCCCTGGTGCCGGATGTCCGCGGGCATCGCGCAGATGTCGCCGGCCCGCATCGTGATGCGCGCGCGCGGCGCGCCGGTGTTCTTGTCGCCGATGTCCCACACGATTTCGTCGGACAGTTGCAGGAACCATTCGACGCGGTCGTTGCCGTGGAACACCGGCAGGATGAATTCCTCGGTCGTCGGGCAGAACAGGCTGCGCCCGCACACGGACGTGACTGACGGATTCCACGTCACGTCCGAACGCGACAGGTACTTGAACAGGTTGAACGCGTGCAGTTCGCCTTCGAAGCCCGGCTTCACGTGCACTTCCGGCTCGTCCTGGCCGACGTCGAGGAACGCGCGGTTGACCGGCAGCTCGTCGCGCAGCGGCGAGTCGCCTTCGAGGCCCGGCATGCGGCGTGTCGCGATGCGCGTGCGTTCGATCGCCGCGCCGTTCTCGCCGTGCTTGCGCCCGAACGCCGTGCCGGTTTCTTCGGGTGCGGCGAACGGATCGAAGCCTTCGTTGGTCCAGTCGTGCAGCATGGCCTTGAAGGTCGCCATGATCGTCGGCGTTTCGAACGTCTCGGTGTAATCGACGCCGGCTTCCTTCAGGATCCCGTTGAACGTGCCCGCGTAGACGTCGACCTTGCCGTAGTGATTGCGCGTGCCGAACACGTGATCGAAGTTCACCCAGCCGTAGAAGAAGCCCCACGCGACGTCACGCATCATCGCGCGCAGGAACGCGTCCGCGGGCATCGCGTGCGTGCGCGTCCGGCCTTTCGCCGGCCAGCTGATTTTCACGAAGTATTCGTCGCGCTGGAACGCGAACTCGCCGAGCCGGAAGCGGCGGTAGCCGGTGACGGCATCGGCTTCCGTGGCCTGCACCAGATCGGCGGCGAAGCCGGCGGAAAGATCGAGGGTCTCGAGGGTGGCCATAACGTGTCTCCTGGAATATTTGAACGGGGCAGTCGGATGTGTCAGTGCAGGCAGATGTCGGCCCACTTCTCGACGGACAGCTCGCCGAGCACGGTCTGCACGAGCGCGACGCCCGGCTTGCCGGCGGCGAAGCGATACGCGCAGCCGGCCGGCAGCAGTGCCTGATGCCCCTTGCGCAGGACGACGTAGCCCATCTCGCGGCCCGCCGGCTGCGTGCCGGCGCTCACGGTGCCGCGGCCGGTGGTCGGCGGATTGTCGAGCTTGATGAATTCGATGCGGACTTCGCCATCCATCTGGATCACGAACTCGTCGTGCGCGCACGCGAACCATGGCGACTGGCCGTCGGTCCGCAGCACTTCGATCACGTATTCGAGGTTCTTGCCGGCGACGACCTTTTCGTAGGGAGCCGACTTCGATGCGATCTCGAAGACGTTCGAGAAGGCGTAGTGTTTTGCGCTGCCGCTGGTGATTTCGATCTCGCCCTTGGCGTGGCTGTCGAGCGAGCCAAAGACGGTGTGGAATGCCATGTCGGTCATTGCTGTCTCCTGAGTTGAACCGCTTGTTGGATTCAACTCTAGGGGCAAGGGCGCCCCTCAACAAGGCAACGGACCGCGACTACGGCATTTGCGATTCGCGAATAATCGCTTCGTTCAGCGAACCCAGCCGCGCTCCAGCAGCGGACGGTCCCACGGCGACTCGTCGCCGATGTATTCGACGAGGAACTCGACCAGCGCCTTCACCTTCAACGCCTGTCGCTGCGTTGCAGGATAAACGGCGGCGAAGCTCAGCGGCGCGATCTGGAAATCGGTGAGGATAGGGACCAGCCGGCCCGCGACCAGCGCGTCGCTCGCAACCAGCGTGGGCAGGCACACGACACCGCCGCCCGTCAGCGCATACTCGCGCAGCAGGTGCACGGAGTTCGAGCGGATCATGCCGGGCAACTCCATTTCGACGACCTCGTCGCCGCGCGTCAGGGTCCAGCGGTTGCGCGACGGATAGCCGGAATACAGCGCCGTGGTGTGCTGCAGCAATTCGCGGGGATGTTGTGGCGCACCATGCGCTTCGAGGTAGGCCGGCGCCGCGCAGAAGAGACGCCGCACCACGAACAGTCGCCGCTCGATCAGCGACTCGGATATCGGCGGGAAGATCTGGAACGCGATGTCGAACCCTTCTTCGACGGGGTCCACGACACGGTCATTGACGATGATGTCGAGCTGAATGCCCGGATAGCGGCGATTGAACTCGGCGAGCGGCACGCCGAAGTGATCGAGCGCGAAACCGGGCAGCATCTGGATACGCAGCCGTCCGGTCGGCGTCGCGCGCAGTTCGCGCATCTGGTCGGTCAGCTCGTTGACGCGCCCGACCACCTCGGCGCATTCGCGGTAGAAGGTCTCGCCCACTTCGGACAGGCGCACGTGGCGCGTGCTGCGATGGAACAGCGGCGCGTTGACGAACTTCTCCAGTTGCTGGATGCGGTTCGTCACGACCGAACTGGTGACCCCAAGCTGTCGCGCTGCTTCCGCGAAACTGCTCGCCTCCGCGACCCTGACGAATGCCTCGATGCTCAGAAACCGGTCCATGCCGCGCCCTTTCCGAAAGCGAAACCGGCAGTCTAACCGCACCTGCCGGCCGGTTGGGTCATGCCGAACGCGTCACACTGTCACCGGGCGGGTGTCAATCTCGCCGGCGCATCGGGCGCGGCTAACACCGTGCGGTACGTTACGGCTGCTTGCCCGCCGACAGCTCCGGCTGCAAGCCCACGCGACGCTGCAGCACGGCCGGCGCTGTTTCCCGCAGCAGCAAGCTGACCACGATGCCGAGCAGCACTGCGCCCATCGGCAGCCACAGAATGTTCTGGATCCCGAAGTGTGCGGCGACGTAGCCGCCCATCGCCGGTGCGATGCCGCCGCCGAAGATCTCGCCGCAACCGACCACCACGCCGATCGACGTCGACACGAGGCCGACGGGCGCGGCTTCGGTGGCCACCGGGCCCGAGAGCAGCGACACCAGCCCGAGCGTGAAGAACGACGCGACGAACAGCACCGCGAACAGCACGAGCGGCTGCGGGCCCAGCCCGCGAAAAACGTAGAGCATTACCGCCGTGCCGGCGAAACCGACGATGCTCGCGAGGCGACGGCCCACCAGGTCGGAGAGGCCCGGCAGCCCGAACTGTCCGAGAAAGCCGCCGAAGCCGATCGCCGACACCACGAGGCCCATCTTCTGCGTGCCGAGCGCAAGGTAATCCGTCAGGTACAGCGGCAACAGCGCGCCGAGCACGAACACGCCGGTCATCGCGCAGCACAGCGCGGCCATCGCGACGAGGATGTTGCGGCTCTTCAGCACGTGGCCGAGCGACGCCGGCGCGTGTTCCGTCACCACCTCCTTCGCGCGCTTCGGTTCGCGGATCACGAAGAACATGATCGCGCCGAGGATCAGCCCGGGAATCGCCACGAGCGCGAACACCCAGCGCCACGACACGACGTTGAGCAGCTGCGTCGCGATGATCGGCGACAGCGCGAGCCCGAACAGCGCGAAACCGCTTTGCTGCAGCCCGAGGTTCAGGCCGCGTCGCCGCGGATGCGATGCGTCGGCGGTGGCCGCGAAGCTGGTCGGGCAGAACGAGCCTTCGGCGACGCCCATCAGCCCGCGGATCGCGATCAGGCCGAGCAGCCCGCCCGCGAGCCCCGAGAAGCCGGACAGCAGCGAAAACGCGATGATCGCCGGGATCAGGACCTTGCGGCGGCCGATCTTGTCGGAAATGCCGCCCATCAGCGCCGCGAAGATGCCCCACGACAGGCCGAGCACGCCGATGCAGTTGCCGACGTCCTGCGCGGTCAGGTGCAGATCCTTCATGATCGAAGGGAACAGCGGCGCGATGAGCCAGCGGTCGAGGCCGACCAGCCCGAAACCGAGCGCCAGCAGCGTCACCGCCTTCCACTCATAGGAGGTATCCCACTCGTTTGCTTTCATGTCCGTCTCCGTGGACCGGTCCGCCTGCACGCGCCGGGGCGTCCGTGCACGAGCCGGGTCCGTTGTCTTGTGTGTGCGATGCGACGTGAGTCGCGAGGAAGTGGCGGCCGCCGTTCCGGTTGCAGGCGTCGAATTCAATCAGCCGACGCCCGAACGATAGGTGCGCGCACGCAGATCGGGTATGGAACAACCGGCGAACGCGCCATTCGCGAAACGCAAATAATCGGCGGACCGCTGCGGGAGGCGTCAGCGGACAGCGCGGAACGCGCGGCGCGCACCGGCGAAATGGCGCGGATGCGTGCGTCACCGGGGGAATCCCTCATGGACATCGGCGGATCGTTGCCGGGTGCCGCCAGGCGGCGGCAGGATCCGATTCCACCCAAGTCAACTTCCATGGAATATTTTTCCCCGCATCGGCGAACATCCAACCGATTTTGGATCCTTTTTCCCCGCTCCTCCTCGTATCATTTCTCCCGTTACGAAAAGAATGAGCCAGAGAAGGACATGAGCGACACCACCCCGCTGCACTACCTCGACTACGCGGCCACCACCCCCGCGGATCCCCGCGTGATCGAAGCGATGACGGCCTGCCTCGGTGCCGGCGGCATCTTCGGCAATCCCGCGTCGAGCTCGCACGCCGCCGGCCGGCTGGCGAAGGAAAAAGTCGAGCATGCGCGCGCGCAGGTCGCGGCGCTGATCGGCGCGGATGCCGACGAGATCGTCTGGACGTCGGGCGCCACCGAATCGAACAACCTCGCGCTGAAAGGCTATGCGGAGACCGCGACCGACAAGCGCCACCTGATCACGAGCCGCCTCGAACACAAGGCCATCCTCGACACGATGGCGAACCTGTCGAAGCGCGGCATGACCGCGACCTACCTGTCGCCCACCGCCGACGGCGAAATCACCGTCGACGCCGTGGCCGCGGCGATCGGCCCTGACACGGGCCTGGTGTCGCTGATGCTCGTCAACAACGAACTCGGCACGCTGACCGACATCGGCGCGATCTCGCGCATCGTGCATGCGGCCGGCGCGCTGCTGCACGTCGACGCCGCGCAAGCGCTCGGCAAGACGCCGATCGACGTGCGCGCGCTCGGCATCGATCTGCTGTCGATGTCCGCGCACAAGGTGTATGGCCCCAAGGGCATCGGCGCGCTGTTCGTCCGCCGCGAGATCGCCGACCGCATCGCGCCGCAGATCCACGGCGGCGGACACGAGCGCGGCCTGCGCTCGGGCACGCTCGCGACGCACCAGATCGTCGGAATGGGCATCGCCTGCGAGCTGGCCGCCGAAAAACTCGAGCGCGAAGCCGCGCGGATCGCGGCGCTCAGCGCACGCCTGAAGGACGCGCTGCTCGCGCTCGGCGGCATCACGCACAACGCGGCGGCGGCACGCCGCATCCCGCACACGTTGAGCCTCACGGTGAACGTGCCGGGCTTCTTCCCGTTCATGCTCGGCGATGCGCTCGCCGTATCGTCAACCTCCGCGTGCAACTCGATGAGCGGCGCGCCGTCCCACGTGTTGACCGCGATCGGCCTCGACGCCGAAGCCGCGGGCCGCACGGTGCGCGTCAGCTTCGGCCGCTTCACGACGGAGCAGGACGTCGATTTCGCGATCGCGTGTTTCGCGCGCGCGCTCGAGCAATGCCGTGCCGCGACGGCGACCGGGTTCACCGCATCGCGACAGATCACGCCGGCGGACCTGAAGGCGATCCGCAACGCGGGCTTTCGCGCGGTGATCTGCAACCGGCCGGACGGCGAAAGCGCCGATCAGCCGGCCTTCGAGGAAATCGCCGCCGCCGCGCGCGAATTCGGCCTCGACGCGCGCTATCTGCCGGTCGAACGCGACCGGATCGGCGACGCGGAAGTCGATGCGTTCGGCGCGCTGGTCGATGCGCTGCCGAAGCCCGTGCTCGCGTATTGCGGAAGCGGGAGCCGCGCCGGAATGCTGTGGAATCGGTTGACGGAGCGGCGAACGGCAACGGTCTGAACGAAACGCGCATACAACCAAGCATCGCCCGCGTTCGCGCACGAAACCGACGGTACGGTGCGCGATCGCGCGGGCGTCCGGTACCATTCGGTGACCGGAATGAATCCGATACCGCGCCGCTCCACATCCATCTGTCCGTCTCCTGAAGTTGCCCCCTCCGTCATCCCGCTTCGCCACGCGGGTTGATACCGCTCCCTCCCCGATCCGTACGGATTTCTTACAAAACTTCAATCCGCCATGCGATGCCCCCGAACGGTGCACGCATCCGGAGTTTCACCGCATTGCCGAAATCCGATATCGCCGCGAGATTTGGCTTCATACCGTTCCCGTATCGGACCGGCACGCGACCGTCGTCACCGCATGACATCGCGTGCCACCGACGAATTCCAGGAGCGGGCCGCCGTGCCGGGCCCGGGCAGCGATGACGGTCCTGCCTCGCAGGACATTCGTGACGGAGCGAACATGGACGCGAAAATCCAGCCTGATACAGGCACCGACAGTGACGTAAGCCTTCTCCACAAGATGGGATACGCGCAGGAGCTGTCGAGACGCATGAACGGCTTCTCGAACTTCGCCGTGTCGTTTTCGGTGATCTGCATTCTGTCGGGCGGCATCACGGCGTTTCAGCTCGCGTTCTCCGCGGCCGGCGGCGCATCGATCGGCCTCGGCTGGCCGCTCGGCTCGCTGTTCGCGCTGATCGTCGCGGTGTCGATGTCGCAGATCGCGTCCGCGTTTCCGACCGCCGGCGGTCTCTATCACTGGGGCGCGATCCTCGGCGGGAAGAAATGGGGGTGGATGACGGCATGGCTCAACCTGATCGGCCTGATCTTCGTGATCGCGGCAATCAACTTCGGCACCTACGATCCGTTCTTCAAGACGCTGATCGCACCGATGTTCGGCGTCAGTCCGGACAGCCTGACATGGTGGCATCAGACCGCGTTCATCGCGGTCATCACCCTTTCGCAGGCAATCCTGAACGCACGCGGCATCAGGATAGCGAGCAAGATCACCGATCTGTCCGGCTATCTGATCTTCGTCGTGACGATCGCGCTGGTCGTGTCGCTGCTGGCCTACTCGCCGGTCGCGTTCGACCTGCATCGGCTCGTCACCTTCACCAATTACACGGGCGTCGACGGCGGCGCCTGGCCAAAACAGGCCACGCCGCTCGCGTTCCTGTCCGGCCTGCTGCTGGTGACCTACACGATCACGGGCTTCGACGCATCCGCGCACACGTCTGAAGAAACACACGACGCGGCGAAGAACGTGCCGCGCGGCATCATCGGCTCGGTGTTCTGGTCCGCGGCGTTCGGCTACGTGATGGTGTGCGCGTTCGTGCTCGTCATGCCGGACCTGACCGCCGCGATGAAACAGGGCACCGGCTTCTTCGAAGCCATCCTCGCGCCGATTCCGAAGACGTTGCGCGTGTGCCTCGAGCTCGCGATGTTCTTCATCAACTACGTGTGCGGGCTCGCGGCGATCATGTCGACCTCGCGCATGATGTACGCGTTCGCGCGCGACGGCGGGCTGCCGGCGTCGAAACTGCTGCGCAGCGTGAATCACAACCATCGGACGCCCGGGCCCGCGATCTGGACGTGCGCGGTGCTTGCCATCGTCGTCACGCTGTACGGCGACGCGTTCTCGGTGTTGAGCGCGGGCAGCGCCGTGTTCCTGTTCATCTCGTATGCGATGCCGCTCGGCTCGGGGATGCTCGCCGAAGGCCGCACATGGACCGAAAAGGGCCCGTTCCAGCTGGGCATCTGGTCGAAGCCGTGCGCGCTGCTCGCGCTGGTGGGCGCCTGCGTGCTCGCATACGTCGGCATCCAGCCGCCCAACGAGAAAGTGCTCTACGTGCTCGTCGCGTTCGTGGCGGCGCTGATGATCATCTGGTACGGCTTTGGTGTGCGCAAGACCTTCGCCGGGCCGCCGATGCTCAAGGACACGCGCAATGACGAGCGCATTCGCGAACTCGAGGCGAACGTCGATCCGACGGTGTGACGCGACACCAGTTCGCGCACAGCGCAAAAATCCGGCTCGCGATTTGCGAGCCGGATTTTTTTACGTCGCTTTGGTGCGGACGAGGTTCAACCGCGCTGGCGGTTGAACCCGATTGCCGCGTCTTAGCCGTAGACCGGGAAACGCTTGGTCAGCTCCGCGACCAGACCACGGACGCGCTCGATCGTCGCCGCGTCTTCCGGCGCTTCC
>NZ_JBSAXF010000005.1:0-352107 GCF_053427845.1 Burkholderia sp. AW49-1
TCGATGAGGCTTGCGGGGGTCATTGGCGTTCCTCTAACCGTTAGAATGCTTTTATTCGGGAGCGTATTGTCTGCGAAACGAAATGCTTGCCGCAACAGCATGCGCGTAGATTAGCACGATCGTTCTATTTTTTGTGCTGGGGTTATGCTGCGTGGGACAGGGCGCCCGCGGCGGCGAAACGACATCGAAAGGGGATGTGTAATGGGTCGATCGATCAATCTGGAAGGCAAGGTCGCGCTGGTCACGGGCGCATCGAGCGGCCTCGGGCAACGCTTTGCACAGGTGCTGTCGCAGGCCGGCGCGAAGGTCGTGCTGGCGAGCCGCCGCGTCGAGCGCTTGAAGGAGTTGCGCGCGGAAATCGAGGCGGCGGGCGGTGCCGCGCACGTCGTGTCGCTCGACGTCACCGATGTGCAGAGCATCAAGGCAGCCATCGCGCACGCGGAAACGGAAGCCGGCACGATCGACATCCTCGTGAACAATTCGGGCGTCTCGACGATGCAGAAGCTCGTCGACGTGACGCCGGCCGATTTCGAGTTCGTGTTCGACACCAACACGCGCGGCGCGTTTTTCGTCGCGCAGGAAGTCGCGAAGCGGATGATCATGCGCGCGAACGGCAACGGCAAGCCGCCTTACCGGATCATCAACATCGCTTCGGTGGCCGGGCTGCGCGTGTTTCCGCAGATCGGGCTGTATGCGATGAGCAAGTCGGCGGTCGTGCAGATGACGCGTGCGATGGCGCTCGAATGGGGCCGCCACGGAATCAACGTCAACGCGATCTGTCCGGGCTATATCGATACCGAAATCAATCATTACCTGTGGGAAACCGAGCAGGGCCAGAAGCTGCAGTCGATGCTGCCGCGCCGGCGCGTCGGCAAGCCGCAGGATCTCGACGGGCTGTTGTTGCTGCTCGCGGCCGACGAGTCGCAGTTCATCAACGGCTCGATTATCTCCGCCGACGACGGCTTCGGCCTCGCCTGAGTGGATGACATTCAGCAACACAGAAGACTGCAATGAGCGAATATTCCCCCGTATTTGAAATGTCGATGCCGATCCGCTGGGGCGACATGGACGCATTCGGCCACGTGAACAACACGGTCTATTTCCGCTACATGGAGCAGGCCCGGATCTCGTGGTTCGAGGAACTCGGCATCGCGGGCGGCAACGGCGAGGGGCACGGGCCCGTGATCGTCACGGCGTCGATGGAGTTCCTGAAGCAACTGCACTATCCGGGCGACGTAATCGCGAGGATGTCGGCCGCGAAGCCCGGCCGCAGCAGCTTCGATACCGGTTTCGAGCTGACGCGCGCCGACGATCCGGAGCATGTCTATGCGCGCGGCAACGCGCGCTGCGTGTGGGTCGACTACGCGCTCGGCAAGTCGGTTCCGCTCCCGCAACTGCTGCGCGACACCATCGAGCGCGCGCTCGCGGCGAAAGTCGGCTGAGCGCGGCGGCACCGAAGCCGGCGCCCGCGCGCCGGTGTGTCGCCATTTTTCGTTGATCTCCCGAATCGGCCGCTTCACGCGGCCGATTGCCCTTCCGGGGTGCGTTTTACTGGCCGAGCAGGCGTTGCAGCAGTTCCGGCGTATTGTTCGTGCCGTACTTGCGCATCAGCCGCGCCCGATAGATGTCGACCGTGCGCGAACTGATGTCGAGCACGCGCCCGATCTGCTTGCTGGTCTTGCCCGTCGCGAGCTGCGCGGCGATCTCGCGCTCGCGCGGCGTCAGCTCGACGGCGACGCGACGTGTCGCGCTCAGGTCCTCGAACGTCCAGACGCCGGCCGCGAGCGGTGCGGTGCGGTCGAGCGCGCGGCCCGTCACGTGGCACCAGAACAGCTCGCCGTCGGCTCGTTTCATGATTCTGTCATCGGCGTAGGTGCCGTTCGCGATCATCACGCGCGAGATGCGCTCGCCGATGCGCTGGAATTCGTCCGGCGACGGATAGAGCACTTCGTACGACTTTCCGATCAGGTCGGCCCGCGCACAGCGGAAGATCGACGCGAGCGCGTCGTTGCAGTCCTCGATCACGCGGTCGCGCGACATCACGAGGCCGAGCGGCGCGAGGTGAAAGGCAGTCTGGTAATCGAGAGCAGGCATGGCGCAGGCAAGCGGAGGCAAACGCTTATGTATTTTTGCGTATTGTGCCGCATCCGCGCCGCATCGTACCCTTTCAGGCATCTCGCGGCGACTCGTCGCGATATAAAAACAGCGCGCTTCGACGCAGGTATCGCCGTGCATGCATAGAATGATGCGGCGGGCTTGCGGCCCAGTGGGCGCGTGAACCGGTTTTGCTGGTTTCCATAGAGGAAGGGACATACAGATGAACAAAGTCTATCCAAGCGCGGCCGCCGCGCTGGAAGGGATCGTCCGCGACGGACAGACCTTCGCGGTGGGCGGCTTCGGCCTGTGCGGGATTCCGGAGGCGCTGATCGCGGCGCTGCGCGATTCCGCCGTCAAGGGCATCACCTGCATCAGCAACAACGCGGGTGTCGACGGCTTCGGTCTCGGCCTGCTGCTGGAAACGCGCCAGATCAAGAAGATGATCTCGTCGTATGTCGGCGAGAACAAGGAGTTCGAGCGCCAGTACCTGGCCGGCGAACTCGAACTCGAATTCACGCCGCAGGGCACGCTGGCCGAGAAGCTGCGCGCTGGCGGCGCCGGCATCCCCGCGTTTTTCACGAACACCGGCTACGGCACCGTGATCGCGGAAGGCAAGGAAACGCGTCAGTTCGGCGATCGCCACTACGTGCTCGAGCCGTCGCTGACGGCCGACGTCGCGCTTGTGAAGGCGTGGAAGGCCGACAAGTCCGGCAACCTGATCTATCGCCGCACCGCGCGCAACTTCAACCCGATGTGCGCGATGGCGGGCAAGATCACCGTGGCGGAAGTCGAGGAGATCGTCGAGAACGGCACGCTCGATCCGGATCAGATCCATACGCCTGGCATCTTCGTGCAGCGTATCGTGCTGAACGCGACGCCCGAAAAACGCATCGAACAACGCGTCGTACGCGCGAAAGGAGACTGACATGGCCTGGAATCGTGACCAGATGGCCGCGCGCGCGGCGAAGGAACTGCAGGACGGCTTCTATGTGAACCTGGGCATCGGGCTGCCGACGCTCGTCGCGAACCACGTGCCGTCGGGCGTCGAGGTGTGGCTGCAGTCGGAAAACGGCCTGCTCGGCATCGGCCCGTCGCCGACCGAGGACGAAGTCGACGCCGACCTGATCAACGCCGGCAAGCAGACCGTCACGACGCTGCCCGGTTCGTCGATCTTCTCGTCGGCCGATTCGTTCGCGATGATCCGCGGCGGCCACATCAACCTCGCGATCCTCGGCGCGATGCAGGTCAGCAAAACGGGCGACCTCGCGAACTGGATGATCCCGGGCAAGATGATCAAGGGGATGGGCGGCGCGATGGACCTCGTCGCGGGCGTGAAGCGCGTCGTCGTGTTGATGGAGCACGTCGCGAAGGGCGATCAGCACAAGATCCTCGACGAATGCAATCTGCCGCTGACGGGCGTCGGCGTGGTCGATCTGATCATCACCGATCTCGGCGTGATCGAAGTGACGCCCAATGGCCTGAAGGTGCTCGAGCTCGCCGACGGCGTGAGCGCGGAAGAGATCCAGACGAAGACGGGCGCGCCGCTCGATGTGAGCGCGGTCGCGTAAGCGCCGGCTTTCCGGCACGACTCTCGACGCCCCGCGTTCCCCAATGGAACGCGGGGCGTTTTGTCATGGCCGCATACGCTACGCGATTGCACCGCCGCCGTCGATCAGCACCGTCGAGCCGGTCGCATACGGCGTTGTCGCCAGATACACGATCGCATTCGCGACGTCCTCCGGCTGGCCCACGCGGCGTGCCGGAAGGCGCTGCGCGGCGCCTGCATACATCGCGTCGCGCGCATCGGATGCGAGTTTGTCCCACAGTGGCGTCGCGATCAGGCCGGGTGACACGGCATTCACTCGAACGGGTGCCAGCTCGAGTGCAAGGCCGCGGGCGAGCGCCTCGAGCGCCGCGTTGATCGCGCCCTGCAGGACCGACGATGCGTTCGGCCGTACGCTGAGGTAACCCGACACGAACGTCAGCGAACCGCCGGGTGCGATATCGATCGAGCGCGCGACGCGGTATGCGCCCCAGAACTTGCTGTCCATCGCGGCTTGCGCGTCGGCAAGCGGCAGCGTGCGGACCGGGCCCGTCGCCGTCTTCGCAGCCGAAATCACGACGTGGTCGAACTGGCCGACGCGCGCGCAGAACGCGTCGACGGCCGCCGTATCCGTGATGTCGAGCGCTTCGGTGCGCGCTTGCGCGTCCGGCGTGGCATCGACATTGACCCTGGCCGGGTTGCGCGATGCAATCGTCACGACAGCGCCAAGCTTTGCGAATGCTTTCGCGGCGGCGGCACCGATGCCGGAACTGCCGCCGACGACGAGTACCTTCTTTCCGTGGAGTGAATCGTTCATGATGGTTCTTCCGAAGTGAGGAGGTGAGCGCAATCCGGTCAGATCGTTTCGGCTTCGCGCAACGTCGACGGGCTGTGCAGGGCAAAGCGGGCAATGTCATCCTTGCGCATGAAGGCAACGCCCGGATGCGATCGAGCGTAGTGCAGGAATGCGTCCCACGCGCGGACCATCTGCGGCGTACCGCTGATCCGGTCGTGCGCGCTGATCGACATCAATCGCCGCCGCTGTCCGGCTTCCGCGTACAACTGGTCGAAATCGAGTTTGATCTGCTCGAGGAACATCGTTGGCGAATAGTTGCGGCCTTCGATCAGCAGGATGTCGTTGTTGCGCAACGTGTACGGAACGACTGCGAAATCGCGACCGTCGACGGTTTCGATGAAGGGTTCGTCGCGGCTGACGTCGTCGATGTGATACACGTAGCCGAGTTCCTGCAACAGCGGCAGCGTGTTCGGTCCGCGCCGCAGCCAGTTGCAGTTGTAGCCGATCGGGCGCTGCCCCGTCACTGCTTCGACCATGTCGCGGGCTTCGGTGAGGAAGCGGCGCTCGTCGTCGCGATTCATTGCGAATTGCGATCGCCAGGTCGGGCCGTGCGCGGCCGCCTCGTGGCCGCGCGAGACGATCTCGCGCGCCAGTTCGGGATGCCGGCGCGCGGCCTCTCCGATCATGTGCGACGTGACTTTCACGCCATGCCTGTCCCACAGATCGAGAAGGCGCGGAATGCCTTCGCGGTAGCCATATGCGAACCACGTGGCCGACGCCAGGTCGACCGGCACCGACGACGGAAATTCCACGGGTGGGAACGGACTGTCCGCGCCCTTGGGCGGTTGTCCGCCGGCCTCGAACTGCATCGAGATCGAGATGACTAGGCGCGTGCCGTTCTGCCAGAACCCGCCGGTGCCTGGCGATGCGGGGCCCGGTGTCGGGGCGGCCGTTGCCGACCCGGAGGCGCCTGCGGCCATCGCGATGCCGGCTGCCAGCCCGGCACCCGTCTGTGCAAGAAACGTGCGGCGAGCCGGATGCGTTATCGAACCGTGATTGCGGTGAGTCATCGTTTCCTCCGTCAGCCGACGAGCCCGAGCTGACGCATCAACGTCAGGTTGTCCTCGATGTGCCAGTTTTCCGCTATCCGGCCGTGGTCGATCCGGTAGATGTCGGTCGCGATGAAGTCGATCGCCTGTCCGCTTCCGGTCGTTCCATTGAACGTGCCGGTGAAATGTCCGCGAAAGTGCAGGTGCACGACGACACGGTCGCCTGCCACGATCATCTGTTCGATGTCGCAGTGCAGGTCCGGGATCGCCGTACGCATCGTGCTGGACGCCGCGAGCGGTCCCGCTACACCTTGCTCACGACCGGCCGGCAATGTTCGGTCGACGAAATCGGCCGCGAGTGCGGCGCGGGCGAGGGCGGTATCACCGGTATTCCAGAACGTGCCGTAGCGACGCGCGGCGAGGATTTGCGCACGTGCCTGCGTAGCCGGCACGTCGGCCGCGACCGTCAGGCTGTGCGGATCGAGAAGGTCGGCGGCGCGGGATGCGGCAGGCGACAGCGCAACGACGCAGGCCGCTGCAGCGATGACGCGGCTAATCGGGCGTGTGATCGAAGGAAAGTGGATCGACATGGTTTCAGGTGTCCTGTGGATGGCGTCGTGGGGCGACGCGGTACAGGTATGGTAGGTTTCCGTTTCGAGCTGAAATACGGGGAAAAGGCGAATGGATTATTCGAAAAAAGGAAAGGACGACGCAGGGCGGGTGCCGCGATGCTGATCGACGATCTCCCGGCGCTCGATACGTTCGCGAGAATCGTGTCGGCCGGCAGCCTGTCCGCGGCGGCGCGCGAGCTTGACTTGTCGCTGTCCGTCGTCAGCAAGCGGCTCGCGCATCTCGAGTCGCGACTCGGCGTGCGTCTGCTGCACCGGACGACGCGGCAGCAGACGCTGACCGACGACGGGGCGCAGTTCCACGCGCAGGTGCTGCGCATCCTGGCCGAGGTCGATCGCGCCGAAACGCTGATGAGCGACCGTCGCGGCACGGTCGGCGGCGTGCTTCGCCTGACGGCGCCCGGCGAGCTCGGCCGGCTGCGGATTGCGCCGCTCGTCGCGGCGTTTCAACGGCAACATCCGGAATTGAGCGTGCAACTGATGCTGACCGACACGATCGTCGACCTGCTCGCGCACGACATCGACGTTGCCGTGCGGATCGGCAGCCTCGCCGATTCGACGATGATCGCGCGCGAACTGGCGCCGAATCACCGCGTGCTTTGCGCGTCGTCGAGCTATCTCGCCGTGCACGGACTGCCGGCTCATCCGGCCGAACTGCGTGCACATCGGTGCATCGTGATGGGCGACCAGCCTCGAACGGAGTGGCGGTTCGACGGTGCACAGGGCGCAGTGGCGGTCGAAGTGACGGCCGCGCTGCTGACGAACGACGGCGGTGCGGCTCGTACGCTGGCATTGGAGGGCGCGGGCATTGCGCTGAAGTCGATCTGGGACGTCGGTGCCGATCTCGAGGCCGGCCGGCTCGTGCGTGTGTTGCCGACATTCGCGGCGCCTGCGGCACCGCTCCATGCCGTCTATCCCGGTGGCCGTCACGTGCCGCTGCGCGTGCGGGCGTTCGTCGATTTCCTGCGCGACCAGTTGCGCGAGGCGTGGCGCCGCAGTGCGTGAGCGGTCGGGAAGATGCGTCGGATGACCGCGGCCGCGTCACGGCCCGTCGTTGCGAAGCGGTTTACAATCGTTCGCATCGGGCGGCGCGAGTGTTGCCCGCCGCACCGCTTCCGTTCGACAGGATGCCAACGATGCCAACAACCTCAGCGAATCCTCCGGTTCCCCGTCAGCGACGCGTGCAGTGTGCGAGCGCCGCCGGCCTTCACCATGTCGCCTATACCGAATGGGGCGACCCCGCCAATCCTCGCGTGCTGGTCTGCGTGCACGGCCTGACCCGTTCGGGGCGCGACTTCGACCGGCTCGCTGCCGCGTTGTCCGATACGTATCGCGTCGTCTGCCCCGACGTCGTCGGGCGCGGACGTTCCGACTGGCTCGCCGATCCGCGGCTTTATGCGATTCCGCAATATGTGGCCGACATGGTCACGCTGATCGCGCGGCTCGACGTCGAGTCGGTCGACTGGTTCGGCACGTCGATGGGCGGGTTGATCGGCATGGCGCTCGCGGGTCTGCCAGGTTCGCCGCTGCGCCGGATGATCGTCAACGACGTCGGTCCGCGCATCGAGCCTGATTCGCTGACGCGCATCGGCGAATACCTCGGCGTGCAGCCGCGTTTCGCGACCGAACAGGAGGGCATCGACTATCTGACGTCACTGTCGCTGCCGTTTGGCGCGTTGACCGACGACGAATGGCGCGAGATCAATGGGCCGTTGCTGCGCGAGCTGCCCGACGGGGGCTGGACGATGCGCTACGATCCGCGCATCGCCGAGCCGTTCAAGGCGACGACGCCCGAGCTGGCCGCGCTCGGCGAGGCCGCGCTGTGGCGCGCGATCGAGACCACCGATGCGGCGCTGCTCGTCGTGCGCGGCGAGCATTCCGACCTGCTGTCGCGTGACACGGTGGCGGAGATGGTGCGTCGCGGCCGGCACGTGACGCAGGCCGAGATCCAGGACGCGGGCCATGCGCCGGCGTTCATCGGCGCCGACCAGATTGCGCTTGCCCGCCGGTTTTTCGTCGAAGGCGGCGCATAAACGCGTCATAATGTGCGGTTCGGCGGCACGCGCGTGCGTCGTCGCCGATTCTCATCCACTTACACGACCGGAACATTCCATGGCAGTCATTCGTCACCACGTCGGGGCGCGTCTCTCCGAAACCGCGATCCACAACGGTACCGTGTATCTGGCTGGCCAGATCGCAGAAGACACCACCCAGGACATCAGGGGCCAGACGCGTGAAGTGCTCGGCCACATCGACCGCCTGCTTGCCGAAGCGAACAGCGACAAGGCGCATCTGCTGTCGGTGCAGATCTACATTTCGGATCTCGCGAACTTCGAAGGCATGAACGCGGAGTGGGACGCATGGGTCGCGCAGGGCAATACGCCGCCGCGCGCGACCGTCGAGGCGAAGCTCGCGGATCCGGCGCTGCTCGTCGAGATCGTCGTCGTCGCCGCGCAACGGAGCTGAGCGAAGCATTCCGATGACCGCAATCCGTCAGGCCGTGCGATGACCGAGTCCGTTTCCGCTTCTTCCGTCGCAGCACCGTCGTTCGACGATGTGCTCGCGTTCGTGCGCGAGCGTGCCGGTGACGCGCGCCTGTCGTCGGGCGAGCTGCTGGCCGATCACTCGGCGGGCACGGCGTCGATCATGCGCACGCTGAACGTCGACCCGCACGCGATGCAGGCGGCCGCGCTGTTCGTACTGACGCCGCACCTGAACGATCCCGAGCGGGAGCTGACCGAACGTTTCGGCGAAGAGGTCGCGCGGCTCGTATCCGATGTGCGCAAGCTGCTGCGGCTCGGCACCGTCAGCCTGCGCGCCGCGCAGAACGCAATACCGGACGCCGGGCGCGACGCCGCGCAAGAGCGGCGCACGCAGATCGAGGCGTTGCGCAAGATGCTGCTCGCGTTCGCGCAGGACATCCGCGTGGTGCTGATCCGGCTGGCGTCGCGGTTGCAGTCGCTGCGCTACTACGCGGCGGCGAAGATCGATCCGCCGCCCGACGTCGCGCGCGAGACGCTCGAGATCTATGCGCCGCTCGCGAACCGCCTCGGTATCTGGCAACTGAAGTGGGAGCTCGAGGACCTCGCGTTCCGCTTCGAGGATCCGGTCACCTACAAGCGCATCGCCAAGCTGCTCGACGAAAAGCGCATCGAGCGCGAGGCGTACGTCGCGCAGGCGATCGAGCGGCTGCAGCACGAGCTGGCGGAAGCGCACATCCCGGCCGACGTGAGCGGGCGGCCGAAGCACATCTACAGCATCTGGCGCAAGATGCGCGGCAAGGAGCTCGATTTCTCCGAACTGTACGACGTGCGCGCGTTCCGCGTGATCGTGCCGGACATCAAGGATTGCTACGCGGTGCTCGGCATCGTGCATCACCTGTGGCAGCCGGTGCCGAAGGAATTCGACGATTACATCTCGCGTCCGAAGCCGAACGGCTACAAGTCGCTGCATACGGTCGTGATCGGCGACGACGGCCGCGCGTTCGAAGTGCAGATCCGCACGCAGGAGATGCACCGTTTCGCGGAGTACGGTGTCGCCGCGCACTGGCGCTACAAGGAAGCGGGCGCGCGTGGCTATGGCGGCCAGTTCTCGGCGAGCGACAAGTACGACGAGAAGATCGCGTGGCTGCGCCAGCTGCTCGCGTGGAAGGACGACGTCGAGGACGGCACGGAAGTATCCGGCGACCAGGCGTGGGCTCAGCTGCGCGAGACGTCACTCGACGACGACCACATTTACGTGCTGACGCCGCAGGCGCGGGTGATTGCGTTGCCGCAGGGCGCGACGCCGGTCGATTTCGCGTACCACCTGCACAGCGAGCTCGGCCATCGCTGCCGCGGCGCGCGCGTCGACGGCGTGATGGTGCCGCTGAACACGGCGCTCGCGAACGGGCAGACGGTCGAGATCGTCGCGGTGAAGGAGGGCGGGCCGTCACGCGACTGGCTGAACCTGCAACTCGGCTACCTGAAGAGCCCGCGTGCGCGGCAGAAGGTGCGTGGGTGGTTCAACTCGATCGAGCAGGAAGAGAACATCGCGCATGGTCGCGCGCTCGTCGAAAAGACGTTGCAGCGCGAGGGCAAGACGTCGGTCAACCTCGACAACCTCGCCGCGAAGCTCGGCTTCAAGTCGCCCGAGGAACTGTTCTCGGTCGTCGGCAAGGAAGAATTCAGCCTGCGCAACGTCGAGCATGCGCTGTCCGATGCGCCGCCGCCCGAGCATGCGCCCGAGGCGCCCGCGGATTTCGAGAAGCGCAGCAGCGGGGCGAGTGTCGCGCACGGCGCGTCGACCGGCGTGCTGGTGGTCGGCGTCGATGCGCTGCTGACCCAGCTTGCGCGCTGCTGCCGTCCGGCGCCGCCGGACCCGATCAGCGGCTTCGTGACGCGCGGCAAGGGGATGTCGATTCACCGCAGCGACTGCCCGACGTTCCGGCGCATGGCCGAACGGGCGCCGGAGCGCGTGCTGCAGACAACCTGGTCGGCCGACGTGCTGGGCGGCCGTGGGGTGTCCGTCTATCCGGTCGATCTGATGATCGAGGCGAGCGATCGGCAAGGCTTGCTGCGCGACATCTCCGAAGTGTTCGCGCGCGAGAAGATGAACGTGGTGGGCGTGAAGACGCAGAGCCGCCGGAATGCGGCATTCATGCAGTTCACGGTCGAGGTGTCGAATTCCGCGCAGGTGCAGCGTGCGTGTACGCTGCTCGGCGAAGTGCCGGGTGTCGTGCGGGCGGGGCGCAAGACGTGACGTCCATATAAATGGGGTCTGGGCTCGATCATTTTGCTGCGACCGCATAAAAACGCTTGCCAAGTGAACGATAGCTCCATATAATTTCAGCTTCTCTAGGCTCGTAGCTCAGCTGGTTAGAGCACCACCTTGACATGGTGGGGGTCGTTGGTTCGAGTCCAATCGAGCCTACCAACGAATTGAGAATGCCCGGTTTCCGGGTGTTCGATGCAGTAAATAACTCAACGCGAACAAGGCGAATACGGTTATGACACCGCGAACGTTGACCGAAACTTTTTCGGAGCGACGCTAGTCGAGGAACCCTTTCGCCCTTTCAGTTTGAGTGAAGTATCGAATGCGGCCCCTCGAAAGCGGGGCCGCATTTTTTTTGTCGCGAAATTTTCGCGCGTGACTTTGATATCGCGTGCTTGGTCTGCCGCCCACTGTCGGCATCACGGAGATTGCTATGGTTTCGATACGCTTGCCTGACGGCTCAGTTCGACAATACGAGCATCCGGTGACAGTTGCCGAGGTTGCAGCCTCGATCGGTCCCGGCCTTGCGAAGGCTGCGCTTGGTGGCAAGCTCGACGGCGAGCTGGTCGATACGTCCACGGTCATCGATCGCGATGCGTCGCTCGCAATCGTCACGGACAAGGATGCCGACGGTCTCGACATCATCCGTCACTCGACCGCGCACTTGCTTGCCTACGCGGTGAAGGACCTGTATCCGGATGCGCAGGTGACGATCGGCCCGGTGATCGACAACGGCTTCTACTACGACTTCTCGTATAACCGCCCGTTTACGCCCGAAGATCTGGAAAAGATCGAAAAGCGCATGCAGGAGCTCGCGAAGAAGGACGAGCCGGTGACGCGCCGCGTCGTGTCGCGCGACGAGGCGGCCGGCTATTTCCGCAGCCTCGGCGAGAAGTACAAGGCCGAAATCATCGAATCGATTCCGCAAAGCGACGAAATCAAGCTGTACTCGCACGGCGGCTTCACGGACCTCTGCCGCGGCCCGCACGTGCCGTCGACCGGCAAGCTGAAGGTCTTCAAGCTGATGAAGGTCGCGGGCGCGTACTGGCGCGGTGACTCGAAGAACGAGCAGTTGCAGCGCATCTACGGTACGGCCTGGACGAAGAAGGAAGATCAGGATCAATACCTGCACATGCTCGAGGAAGCGGAAAAGCGCGACCACCGCAAGCTCGGCAAGCAGCTCGACCTGTTCCACATGCAGGAAGAATCGCCGGGCATGGTGTTCTGGCATCCGAAGGGCTGGGCGCTGTGGCAGCAGGTCGAGCAGTACATGCGCCGCCGCGTGAATGAAGCCGGCTACCAGGAGATCAAGACCCCGATGATCATGGACCGCTCGCTGTGGGAGGCGTCGGGCCACTGGCAGAACTACCGCGAGAACATGTTCACGACGGAGTCGGAGAAGCGCGACTACGCGATCAAGCCGATGAACTGTCCGGGTCACGTTCAGGTGTTCAAGCACGGCCTGCGCTCGTACCGCGACCTGCCGTTGCGCTACGCGGAATTCGGTTCGTGCCATCGCAACGAGGCATCGGGTGCGTTGCATGGCCTGATGCGCGTGCGCGGCTTCGTGCAGGACGACGCGCATATCTTCTGCACGGAAGACCAGATCATTGCCGAGTCGATCGCGTTCAACAAGCTTGCGATGAGCGTGTACGGCGATTTCGGATTCGAGCACATCGACATCAAGCTGTCGCTGCGTCCCGAGCAGCGCATGGGCTCCGACGAAACGTGGGACCGTGCCGAGCAGGGGCTGCGTGAAGCGCTGACGGCCTGCGGCCTGTCGTGGGAAGAGTTGCCGGGCGAAGGTGCATTCTATGGACCGAAGATCGAGTACCACATCAAGGATGCGCTGGGCCGTTCGTGGCAATGCGGCACGCTGCAACTCGACATGATGCTGCCGGAGCGCCTCGGTGCCGAATACGTCGCGGAGGACAACAGCCGCCGCCGGCCCGTCATGCTGCACCGTGCGATCGTCGGGTCGATGGAGCGATTCCTCGGCATCCTGATCGAGCACCACGCTGGTGCAATGCCGGTCTGGCTCGCGCCGTTCCAGGCAATTGTGCTCAATATCGCCGAAAGTCAGGCGGAATATGCACAATCTCTGGCCCAAACGTTGCAAAAACAAGGGGTTAGAGTGGCGGCCGATTTGCGCAACGAGAAGATTAGCTATAAAATACGCGAGCACACGCTGGAAAAGGTGCCTTATCTCCTCGTCGTGGGCGATAAGGAGCGTGATGCGCAAACGGTAGCCGTGCGTGCCCGTGGCGGCGTCGATCTTGGCGTTATGCCGGTCGAAGCCTTCGTTGAGCGTCTGCAGGAAGACCTGCGCTCGTTCAAGTAACCGCCCTGGCAGCGCGGCTCGTTTTTTTAATTTTTAGAGGAAACGTAACATCGCTACTGATAAGTCGTCGCATCGCATCAACGGTGAAATCACTGCGCCGGAAGTGCGTCTGGTCGGGATCGAGAACGAACCGCTCGGTATCGTAAAACTCGCTGATGCTTTCCGTAAATCGGAAGAGCTGGATGTTGATCTGGTGGAAATCGCGCCGCAAGCGGTTCCGCCGGTCTGCCGTCTGATGGACTACGGCAAGTTCAAGTATCAGGAGTCCAAGAAGCAGCACGAAGCGAAGCTGAAGCAGAAGGTCATCCAGGTGAAGGAAGTCAAATTCCGCCCGGGTACCGACGACGGTGACTACAACGTCAAGCTTCGCAATCTCGTGCGCTTCCTCGAAGAGGGCGACAAGACGAAGATCACGTTGCGTTTCCGCGGCCGTGAAATGGCTCACCAGGAGATCGGCATGCGGATGCTTGAGCGTCTGCGCACGGATCTCGAGGAAGTTGGCCAGGTCGAGCAGATGCCGAAGATGGAAGGGCGCCAGATGATCATGGTGCTCTCGCCGAAGAAAAAGAAGTAACGGGCCCGCGCGCATGCCGCGCAGGTTCGAAAGTGGTTCGGTGCGTTGCCCGATCAGGGCGGCGTGCCAACAATGACGGCGGCTGCGCAAGCGGTTCGCCGTACACAAGTGGACTGGGTTTCGAAGGGCGGGTCAAGGGCGCAAGCCAACCGCACACCCATCGCCATCAAATAAACTGGAGTTGTTCGTCATGCCTAAGATGAAGACCAAGAAGAGTGCTGCAAAGCGCTTCGTGGTGCGTCCGGGCGGTACCGTCAAGCGCGGTCAAGCCTTCAAGCGTCACATCCTGACCAAGAAAACCACGAAGAACAAGCGTCACCTGCGCGGCGCAACGGCAGTTCATGATTCCGATCTGAACTCCGTCCGCGCAATGCTGCCGTTCGCGTAACCCCTCAACTGATACTCCAAGGAGAGAAACATGCCTCGAGTCAAACGTGGGGTAACCGCACGGGCCCGCCACAAGAAGATCATCAACCTGGCCAAGGGTTATCGCGGCCGTCGCAATAACGTCTACCGCATCGCCAAGCAGGCGGTGATGCGCGCTGGTCAGTACGCGTACCGCGATCGCCGCAACAAGAAGCGTGTGTTCCGCGCACTGTGGATCACGCGTATCAACGCGGCAGTTCGCCAGCACGACATGACCTACAGCGTGTTCATCAACGGCCTGAAGAAGGCGTCGATCGAACTCGACCGTAAGGTCCTGGCCGATATGGCGGTGTTCGACAAGGCTGCTTTTGCTGCGATCGTCAAGCAGGTGAAAGCCGCCGTTGCAGCCTAATTGCGAAATTAGCACTGCGTGGTTAGTTGCAGCGATGTTCCGGTAGTTTCGGCCGCTGCAGCGAAAACGGGGCTCTTCCGAGCCCCTTTTTTGTTTGGCGGGCAGTTTCGCTCGCCAAGACCGAATGACGTTGGAAATGATGGGATCTATGGATCTGGACCAGATTGTCGCCGACGCGCAGCAGTCCTTTGAACAGGCTGCCGACATCACCACGCTCGAAAACGAGAAAGCACGATTTCTCGGCAAGTCGGGTGCGCTGACCGAGTTGCTCAAGGGCCTCGGCAAGCTCGATCCCGAAGCACGCAAGACCGAAGGCGCACGTATCAACGTCGTGAAGCAGCAGGTGGAAGCCGCGCTGACCGCACGCCGTCAGGCGCTTGCCGATGCGCTGCTGAACCAGCGCCTTGCCGCCGAGGCGATCGACGTCACACTGCCGGGTCGCGGCGCCGGTGCAGGCAGCCTGCACCCCGTGATGCGCACGTGGGAGCGCGTCGAACAGATTTTCCGCTCGATCGGCTTCGACGTGGCCGACGGTCCCGAAATCGAGACCGACTGGTACAACTTCACGTCGTTGAACAGCCCGGAGAACCATCCGGCGCGTTCGATGCAGGACACCTTCTACGTCGAAGGCAAGGACGCCGACGGCCGCCAGCTGCTGCTGCGCACGCACACGAGCCCGATGCAGGTGCGTTACGCGCGCATGAACCGCCCGCCGATCAAGGTGATCGCACCGGGCCGCACGTATCGCGTCGACAGCGATGCGACCCACTCGCCGATGTTCAATCAGGTCGAGGGGCTGTGGATCGACGAAAACATCAGCTTCGCCGACCTCAAGGGCGTCTATACCGACTTCCTGAAGAAGTTCTTCGAGCGCGACGACATCCTCGTGCGCTTCCGTCCATCGTATTTCCCGTTCACGGAACCGTCGGCCGAGATCGACATGATGTTCGAGCACGGCAAGAACGCGGGCAAATGGCTCGAGATTTCCGGCTCGGGGCAGGTGCATCCGACCGTGATCCGCAACATGGGCCTCGATCCCGAGCGCTACATCGGCTTTGCGTTCGGCAGCGGCCTCGAGCGCCTGACGATGCTGCGCTACGGCGTGCAGGATCTCCGGCTGTTCTTCGAGAACGACTTGCGTTTCCTGCGCCAGTTCGCATAACGCACGCGCCGACATGTGCCCGCGCATGCCCGCCGGACGTTTCCGACGGGGGCGGGCGCCGATCTAACCTGTTTCGAACGTAGACATCCATGCAATTCCCTGAATCCTGGTTGAGAACCTTTGTCGACCCGCAGCTGACGACCGACGAACTGTCGCACGCGCTGACGATGGCGGGGCTCGAAGTCGAATCGCTGAGCAAGGCTGCGCCGCCGACGTCGAAGATCGTCGTCGGCCGTGTGCTCGAAGTCGCCAAGCATCCGGATGCGGACAAGCTCAATGTCTGCCAGGTCGACGCCGGCACCGGCGCGACGCTGAATATCGTGTGCGGCGCACCGAACGTCGCGCCCGGCATCAAGGTGCCGGTCGCGCTGGTCGGCGCGGAACTGCCGCCGGCAGAAGAGGGCGGCAAGCCGTTCGCGATCAAGCTGTCGAAGCTGCGCGGCGTGGAGAGCCAGGGGATGCTGTGCTCGGCGCGTGAGCTGAAGCTGTCCGAGGACCACAGTGGTCTGCTGATCCTGCCGGAAGACACGCCGGTCGGCCAGGACATCCGCGATACGCTCAATCTCGACGACACGATCTTCGAAATCAAGCTGACGCCGAACAAGGCCGACTGCCTGTCGGTGTTCGGCATCGCGCGCGAGACGGCCGCGATCACCGGCGCGCCGCTGACGCCGGTCGACATCCGTCCGGTGCGCGTCGAGCTCGACGAAACGCTGCCCGTGCGCATCGCCGCCCCCGATCTGTGCGGTCGCTTCTCGGGGCGCGTGATCCGCGGCGTGAACGCACATGCGAAGACACCGCAGTGGATGGTCGAGCGCCTCGAGCGCTCGGGCCAGCGCAGCGTGTCGGCGCTCGTCGACATCTCGAACTACGTGATGTTCGAGCTTGGTCGCCCGTCGCACGTGTTCGATCTGGACAAGATCCACGGCGGTATCGAGGTGCGCTGGGGCAAGCGCGGCGAGTCGCTGAAGCTGCTGAACGGCAACACGGTCGAGCTCGACGAAACGGTCGGCGTGATTGCGGACGATCGTCAGGTCGAAAGCCTCGCGGGCATCATGGGCGGCGACAGCACAGCCGTCACGCTCGACACGACCAACATTTACCTGGAGGCCGCGTTCTGGTGGCCGGACAGCATCCGTGGCCGCGCGCGCAAGTACAACTTCTCGACCGATGCGGCCCATCGCTTCGAGCGCGGCGTCGACTACGCGACGACCGTCGAACACGTCGAGCGCATCACGCAGCTGATTCTCGAGATCTGCGGCGGCAAGGCCGGCCCGGTCGACGACCAGGCAGTGAACCTGCCGCAGCGCGCGCCGGTGAAGATGCGCGTGTCGCGCGCGAACCGCATCATCGGCGTGAAGATCGACGCCGACGAGATTGCCAACATCTTCACGCGCCTGCGCCTGCCGTTCGAGCGTGACGACGATGCATTCCTGGTCACGCCGCCGTCGCACCGCTTCGACATCGAGATCGAGGAAGACCTGATCGAGGAAGTGGCGCGCATCTACGGCTTCGAGAAGATCCCGGCACGTCCGCCGGTCGCGACGAGCGAGATGCGCGCGACCAACGAGACGCGGCGCTCGATTCATGACATCCGTCACGCGCTCGCGGCACGCGACTACGCCGAAACGGTCAACTTCAGCTTCGTCGATGCGGAGTGGGAGCACGACTTCGCCGGCAACGACAACCCGATCCGCCTGCTGAACCCGATCGCGAGCCAGCTGTCGGTGATGCGTACGACGCTGTTCGGCAGCCTGATCTCGGTACTGCGCCACAACCTGAACCGCCGCGCGGATCGCGTTCGCGTGTTCGAGACGGGCCGCGTGTTCCTCGCCGATCCGTCGGTGAAGGCCGGCGAACTGACCGTCGAAGGCTACACGCAGCCGAAGCGTGTCGGCGCGCTCGCGTACGGCCCGTCGGTCGACGAACAGTGGGGCGTTGCGACCCGCGCGGTCGATTTCTTCGACGTGAAGGGCGATCTCGAGGCGCTGCTCGCGCCGGCCGCCGCACGCTTCGTGAAGGCCGAGCATCCGGCCCTCCATCCGGGCCGCAGCGCGCGCATCGAGGTCGATGGCCGCGCGGTCGGCTGGATCGGCGAGCTCCATCCGCGCCTGATGCAGAAGCATGAACTGCCGCACGCGCCGGTGATGTTCGAAATCGACGCGGATGCGCTGATCGCACGTGCGCTGCCGGCACCGACCGACGTGTCGAAATTCCCGCCGGTGCGGCGCGATATCGCGGTCGTGGTCGATCAGGCGGTCGAGGTTCAGGCGCTTTTCGACGAAATGAAGAAGGCGCTGGCCGAAGACGCCTGCCGATTCGTTCAGAAGGTTGTACTCTTCGACGAATTTCGTGCAAAATCAAATACTTCCGGTGGTCTCGCCGCGCACGAGAAGAGCCTTGCCTTCCGCGTGACGCTGCAGGACGCGGCTGGCACGCTACAGGACGAGGTCGTCGATCAGGCGATCCAGACGCTGGTCGAGCGGATGGCTCGTGCTGGTGCCCGCCTGCGCGGCTAAGGAGAGGCGCCACCCGCTCGCGGGTGGCGCTTCCCCATCGTGAGTTTTGGTTTAACGCGCTGTATGGCAGATATGAACGACATGACCTCGAGTGAATTCGAAGCCCTCCTGACGGCGCAACGCAGCGCCATGAACCGCGACGCTTCTGCGCCGGCGTCCACCGAGACGCCGACGCTGACGAAAGCGGAACTGGCGGAGCTGCTGTTCGACAGCGTCGGGCTGAACAAGCGTGAAGCGAAGGACATGGTCGAGGCGTTTTTCGAAGTGATCCGCGACGCGCTCGAAAACGGTGAAAGCGTCAAGCTGTCGGGGTTCGGCAACTTCCAGCTGCGCGACAAGCCGCAGCGTCCGGGCCGCAATCCGAAGACGGGCGAGGCGATTCCGATCGCGGCTCGCCGGGTGGTAACCTTCCACGCGAGCCAGAAGCTGAAGGCGCTGGTCGAAAACGGCGCGGAGTAACGCCCGCGCGCTGACGTCTCCGCGCGGCCGCCGCGCACCCTTTACCGACGGTTAACCGACGATGACCACTACGGTTGAGAAAGTCGTCTTGCCTCCGATTCCCGCGAAGCGCTACTTCACGATCGGTGAAGTCAGTGAGCTGTGCGGGGTCAAGCCGCACGTACTGCGTTACTGGGAGCAGGAATTCACGCAGTTGCGACCGGTGAAGCGGCGCGGCAATCGCCGGTACTACCAGCACCACGAAGTGCTGCTGATCCGGCGGATTCGCGAGTTGCTGTACGAACAGGGGTTCACGATCAACGGGGCGCGCAACCGGCTCGATTCACCGGCCGGCGAGCGTGCTGCAGGCGCGCCGGTCGAGCCCGACGTGCCGGCCGCCGATGCGCGTGCATCGGGCAAGCCGGGGGCAACGGTCGACGTGATCGCGCTGCGGCAGGCGCTCCTCGACGTGATCGACGGACTGAAGCACGACTGAGCGCGACGCTCGGATCGACATGAAGCCCGGTTGGCGAAGCGCCACCGGGCTTTTTTCATGCTTGCGGCCCGGCCGGATCAGCGCGACGCGAGCGGATTCGGCTTGCCCATGTCGACGACCAGCGTGCCGTCCGGCAGCATCCGCACCGAGCCTTGCGCGACCTGGCTGCGGTAGCTGTACAGGTCGAAGCGCATCGGGCCTGTCTCGGCCGAGTTCCGGATCAGCGCGCGCACGTTCAGTTCCAGCACGTTGAACATCTTCATGTCGCCGCCTTCCATCCACATGTAGCTCGGCGCGTCGATCTGCGGCCGCTTCGGCGTGGGTGCGTCGGCAACGCGCCGGAACGTGAGGCGCAGTCCGTCGCGTCCGACCGTGGCCTGACCGAGCTTGCCGTTCAGCACCGGCGGCGGAAAGACGGTGTACTGGTCTAGCACGAGCGTGTCGCCGCGCAATTCCGCGCCGCGGCGCTGCAGCGGCGTCAACGACGCGAGCTCGATGCCGAGCGAGCGCAGCAGCTTCGCCTGCGGGATGCCGAGCACCGATACCTGCGACGGCCGGAACGCGAGGTGCCGATCGTCGAGCACCGAAAGCGAGCCCTTCATGTCGGTTGGCAGCCACACGCCGGGCACGTGATTCCAGAGCTTGATGCCGCCCTGGACGCGCAGGTCCTGGCCGTCCGCGCTCAACCGCAGGTCGTTCAGCGAGCGCGGCGAGTAGTCGAGCAGGTAGTCGTTGAAGAGCGCCGACATCGCCTTCCACGATTCGACGACCGTCCCGCCGAGAATGCGGATGTCGTACTGGTTCGGATCGTCGAGGTCGACTGGTTCGCCCGGCCGTTTCGCGACGAGCTGGACGTCGAGATCCTCGACGTGGAAGCCGATGTCGCCGGACAGGTTGAAGTCGACATTGTGCAGATGGATCGTCGGGTTGCGGTTCGATACGTGCCGTTCGTTGAACGGGATGGCGGACGAGCGCCGCATCGCAACTTTCTGCATCCCGGGCTGCGCCGTGCCGGCCGCGAATGCAAACGCTTCCCAGTGCTGGCGCGAGTCGCGCAACGCGGCCTGCTGCGCGGCGAGGAAGCTGTCGTTCAGGCGAGCGGCCGCGTTGCCGAGCGCGGCACCGCTCGCGGGGCCCGCGTACGACGGCATCCGGATCGCCATCGCGCCGCTTTCGTCGAAATTGAAGTAGCCGGCCGATACCTGGTCGCGATAGTGATACAGGTCGAACACGAAATTCTGGTCACGCTTCGTCGGATCGACGGGGCCGATCAGGATGTCCGCGTTCATCGGCATCGAGCGCATGAACTTCACGTCGCCGCCGCGGATGTACATCGCCTGTTGCGGCGCGTTCGCGGGCAGCGCGAAACCGGCGTGCGAGCCGTCGTCGAGCGTCAGGTCGAGGCCGGCCGCTGTCACGCGCAGCGCGGTGATCCTGATCTTCAGCCGCGGCGGCGGCATCAGCTTGTCGACCGACATCACGAGGTCGTCGCCGGCGAGTCGCGCGATCGGCGTCTCGACCTTCAGCAGATCGGCCATCTTCACGTTGGCCGCGCGCATCACCGGCTGCGCGTTGATGCCAGATACGCGCACGCCGGTCGGGTGGAATACGAGCTGGCTGCCGTCGCGGATCGTGAGCGTGCCGGTCAGCGAGAACGGCACCCAGCCGTCGCGCTGCATCTCGCCCTGCAGATGGATCACGCCGTCGCCTGCCGACACCGCGAGCCTGCGCAGCGGCGCGTTGCGGTAACCGAAGATGTAAGTGTTGAAGAGGGCGGTCAGTTTCGCGTCGTCGAGCGTGACCGTGCCTTCGTGCACGTCGATCTCGAAACTCGTCGGATCGTCGAACACGATCGGTGCGCCGGCCTGCGTCGGCACGAGTGTCGCGGACAGTTGATGGATGAAGAAGCCAAGGTTGTTGACGATGCGGAAATCGACGTCGCGCAGGAACGTCATCGCACCGTTCTGGCCCGAGTCGCGCAGCGTGAACGGGCGCGGCTGCGCGAGGCTGAGCGACGCGAGCGACGGCACCGTGCGCGCGATCTGCTGTTCGCGGGCGAGGCGTTCGGCCTTGGTGCGCTCGATCTTCGTCGATGCGACAGGCGTGTTGCCGTCGCGCTGCGCGGCCGGTTCCGCACAGCCGGCACAGAGCAGTGCGAGCACAAGCGCGCCACAGCCGAGCGCTCGAGAGGCGCTCGGTGAAACCGACGCGGCCGCGCGTTGCGGGCCGGCCATCCAGTCGAGAAATGCCAAAGGCGTGCGATGGCCGCGCCGGACCGCATTCCGCATCGTCTGTCTCCATGTCTTGTCGTGATCGGCGAGGGCGCACGGCCGATGCGCGGCGCGGACGTCGATGCCGTGCAGTGTGGCATAGCGCACTAGAGCGGCGTAACCAAACAGCGGGCGTCCGGGCAGGACCGGCCCGGGCGCGACGGGACAATGGATTCGCGGCGGCGGGGCGGAAAGATCAAACGGTCGTTTGGTTTTGCGGTCGAGGCGGGCGGCGCGCGTTGCGCCGGATCGGCAATTCCGGCGTCGGCGTTGGCTGACGCGGAGTTAAATGCCGGATCAAGGCGATGTCCGATCCGGGGTGCAGACGGCGGGCGGGAGTGGCTGACGCGCCCGCGCTTTCGCCGCCTGCACGACCGATCAGACCAGCATGCTCCGCCGGATTGCATTCTGCGTCGTCTGATCCAGTTGCAGGCCGTTATCGATGTACGACGTCATCGAGCCGTACGATGCGACAACCTGGTCGAATGCCGCCTGCAGATAGGTCGCTTGCGCGCTCTGCAACGCGGCCATCATGTCGGCCGCATCCTGCCCGCCGCTCTTGCGCGCCTGCGAGACATAAGCGGCGATCTCCGACGCGCTGTAGACGTTGGTCAGCAGATAGTCGGCGACGATCGTCTGCCGTGGGACACCGAGGATCGTGTGCAGAATGGCCGTTGCCCAGCCGGTGCGATCCTTGCCGGCCGTGCAGTGGAAGACCAGGTTGCCGCCGGACGCGGCAAAGCCGGCGAATAGCGTGTGGTAACTCGTCCGTGCCGTGTCCGACGTCACGAACGCCCGATACATGCGTTGCATGAAGGTCGCGGCAGTCGCGCCGTCGGTCGGGAGCGCACCGATACTGGCGACGCCGAGCACATTGAGGTTCCGCCAGGTGGCGCCGGCCAATGGCACATCCGGCTGCGCGTGGATCTCCGCGGTCGTGCGCAGGTCGCATACGTGCATGATGCCGAGCGTATCGACCGTTGCGAGGTCGGCCGCCGACAGCGCGAGCGCGGACGACCGGTAGATCGCGCCTTTCTTCATCGCTGCACCGCTCGCGGTGGCATAGCCCGTTCCGTCCGGTCCCCCGGTGTCACGAAAGTTCGCTGCCGAATCGAGCCTGGGTGTCGTGACGGGGGCGACCGCGATCGAATCGCCGCCGCACGCGGACAGTAGAGGCGTGCCTCCCAGCATGATGCCGATCGTGCCGGCACCCAGCCGGAGAAAGTGTCGACGGGAAATGTCGCTTTTCTGAGTCATTCACTGGCCTTTGTCTGAGACGGTGACGGGACGTCGCGATCGCCGTTGCGATCGAAACCGCCGCCGGCGTGCCGCGCAGCGCGGCGAAGCGGAGGCGTGCCATATCGATCGGCGTGCAGTCGGACGATGTGCCGTGCGCGTTGATCTCGCACCGGCCAAGCGCACGGTAGCGATCCGCGACGAATCGGCCATCGTCCTTTTCGATTAAGGCGCGACACAGGCTGCCCGTGCGAATCGCGCAACTTGCCGTACGTGCGACGGCGGCGGCGCGGTAAGATCGGCGTCAGTGGCTGGATGGGTCAAAGCATGGTGGCCGACACGGGGGGAGGCGTCATGGATCTGAAGGAGCTCGACGTATTGGGAGCGGATGTAGGCGATCACTGGTACTACGCGTCGAAGGCGAGCGCGATCCGTCGGTTTCTGGGCACGTCGGACGCGAATCGCATACTCGACGTCGGTGCCGGCTCGGGCTTCTTTTCGAAGCATTTGCTCGAGCGCACGCAGGCGACGGAAGCATGGTGTGTCGATACGAGCTACGCCGACGACACCGACGGGGAGGCCGCCGGCAAGCCCGTCCATTTTCGCCGAGCCGTCGATCGGTTCGATGCCGATCTCGTGTTGCTGATGGATGTCCTCGAGCACGTCGACGACGATGTGGGCTTGCTTGCCCGCTACGTGGCGGATGCGCCGAAGGGCAGCCGGTTCCTGATCACGGTTCCCGCGTTTCAGTTTCTCTGGAGCGCACATGACGATTTTCTCGAGCACAAGCGCAGGTATACGCTCGACGGTCTCGAAGATGTCGTGCGCCGTGCGGGGCTGGAGGTCGAGCGCGGCGCCTACTACTTCGGCCTCACGTTCCCGCTGGCGGCGGCATTGCGACTGAGCGAGCGGGTGCGTCGGCAACCGCGCGAACCGGCGTCGCAGTTGCGCAGGCACCATCCGGTTGTCAACGGTTTGCTCAAGCTGATCTGCCGGGCCGAGTTGCCGATGTTCCGGTTCAACCGCGTGGCGGGCCTCACGGTCATCTGTGTCGCGCGCCGGCGGTGAGCATGCGGTGGTTCGTATGGCCGGAGCGTGGCATAGCGGGATGCGCGTCGCCGCCGGTGTCGAAGCTGTCTTGTCCCGTTGGGTCATGTCGCAAAAAATTTCACAGGAACATGCACAAAATGCATGCGACCCGTTCTAAAGCGGCAAACTGTCTGTTATAATTTTTTTCTTTCGGGGCGTAGCGCAGCCTGGTAGCGTACCTGCATGGGGTGCAGGTGGTCGGAGGTTCAAATCCTCTCGCCCCGACCAGACAAAGAACCCGCGTCAGTTCAGGCTGACGCGGGTTTTTTCTTGTCGGTCGCTTTTTTGCACATCCCGGCGCGGCCCCGGTAAAATGCAAGGTTGATCCACGGAAAGCGCCGTGATTTAGCGGAAGAGGATTCCCCGAACATGACTGATCTTCGTCTTACCATGCGGTTCGCTGCAGTGCTCGCCACCGGCGCGCTCGTTGCCGGTTGCGGTACGTCGTCGCCCACGAAAGTGGACTACAAGAGCGATTCGAAATCGAAGGAAGCGTCGCTCGCAGTGCCGCCCAACATGCTCGACGAGACGGCCGATCAGCGTTCGCTGCCGCCACAGGGCGGTGCGACTTCCCTGTCCGCGCTTCAGCAGGTCCAGCACGCGGCGCCCACGACGGACACCGTCGCGCCCGCCGTGGCCGGCATGCATATTCAGCGCGACGGCACCGAGAGCTGGCTCGTGATCGACGGCAAGAAGCCCGCCGACATCTGGCCGCAAGTTCGCCGTTTCTGGCAGGAGCAGGGCTTCCTGCTCGTCGTCGACCAGCGCGACAAGGGCGTGATGGAAACCGACTGGAACGAAACCCATCCGCAGATCAACGACGGCCTGATCCGCAGCGTGATCTCCAAGGCGATGGGCAATTCGTACGTGACGGCCGAGCGCAACAAGTACCGCACCCGTCTCGATGCGGCGCCGAACGGCGGCACCTACGTGTTCATTAGCCAGAAGGGCATGCGTGAAGCGATCACCGGCGCGAACAACGATTCGAGCAAGTGGGAAGCGAAAGCGAACGATCCGGCGCTCGAGACCGAATACCTGAAGCGGCTGATGGCGGTGCTCGCACAGAACGAGCAGCGCGCGAAGAACGGCGAGCCGCCGATCGCGAACATCAACGACAACACGGTGCCGAAGGACAAGAAAGCGGATACCGACGCATCGAAGGCCGCCGCTGCAGCGATCGCTGCGCAGAACGTCGCGCGTACGTCGTCGCAAGCGAACGACGTCGATTCGGCCGCGGTGCCGTCCGAAGTCACGCTCGGCGAGCCGTACGACCGGTCGTGGCTGCATGTCGGCCTCGCACTCGATCGCGCGAACTTCACGGTCGACGATCGCGATCGCACGAAGGGTCTGTATTTCGTGCGTTATGTCGATCCGAAGGATCTGAGCTCGGCCGAGCAGGGCTTCTGGAGCCAGCTGTTCCACGGCAAGAAGGAAAAGCAGGCGAAGCAGTATCGCGTTAACGTGAAGGCGCTGACGCCCGACCAGACGCGTGTGGCAATCGTCGACGACTCGGGCGCGATCGATACGTCGGGGCCGGCCCGGCAGATCATGGGGCTGCTCGTGAATCAGCTGCGCTGATCGCGGTACGCTCCCGCTCTTCGAAAAAGCCCGCCTTCCGGCGGGCTTTTTTCATGGTCGCGCGCGCCTCCCGGCTCCGCGTGTGCGGACGTTCGCGACCCTCCCTCGTGACGTTACGTAACATTCGGGCGTTACGGCGGGCAGGGCGGGTGTTACATCGGTGTGGCCACGAAAAATATCCTTATGGATCAATGGCATGCTTTCGGAAGAGAACCTGGCACGCAAACTGCTTTATATATGTGAATCGTTAGGACAGGGAGGATGGCGTTAGAGACTGGGCAGGCGTCGCGAGCGCCCGATCAACGGTTTCAACGTCTTGAGATGCCGGCGCTGCGAGCGCTGGCGCAACCGATGACGATCCGCGCCGCGCGCGGATCTCGATGGCCCCGTCGCCTATCCTCGTAGGGCGACGGTTTCGCCCGCGCTTCTTCTGAAGCGCGGGCAATTTTTTTGGTGGGGCCGCGATGCGACGCATGGCGATCCGGCGAGTGCTGGATCCGTTGATTCGCAATCTTTTCTGAATTGGCGGGGCGGACGCGTAATTGTCGGGTGCCGATCCGCGTCCTGTCGAGGCTCGCGTGTGAGCAGGGTGGTGCGGCCGGACGTGTTGCCGGCCGCCGCGGCGCGTCAGTGCGACGCGCTGGGTACGTCGAGAATCAGGATGATCGTCCAGTCGGCGTCGCCGTCGTGGTGATACTGGCGTTCGGCGACGATGAACGGTTGCTGTTTGCCTTGCGGGCCGAGGAAAAGCACGTCGCCCTCCATCGGCAGGCACTCGATCGGCGGCAGCGCGAGGAAGGCGTCGTCCGAGCCGCGCGGCATCAGTTGCTTGATCTTGCGAGTGGCTGCTTCGGTCCACTCGATGTCGAGTTGAATGTTGCTCATGCTGTCCTCCGCACCGGGGTGCGCACGGGTGGAAAATTTCGGTGCGCGACTTTAGCACAGCGCGCGGGCACCGCAACCAAAAAAGCCGAACCCGGTTGCCCGGATTCGGCTTTTCGCTTGTGCGGTGCCGCCGAACTTACTGGCTGGCAGCGTCTGCCGGAGCGGCCTTGGCGGCCTTCTTGCCAGCCTTCTTCGCTGCCTTGTGGTGAGCAGCCTTCTTGCCGTGGTGCTCTTCCTGCATCGCCGGCTGTGCAGCCTCGGCTGCTTGCTGCTGTTGCAGTGCCTGTGCGCGCTGCTCGATCTCGGCGATCTTGGCCGGGTCGGTGATGGTCTGGATTTGCGTGCTCTCTTGCGCATACGCTGCGCCAGTCAGCGCCGACATCGCGACCAGAATAGCCAGGGACGTCTTCTTCATTGCTTTACCTCCGCTAAGTGGTGATGAACCCGAATGTTGCCGATTTGTCTGGCGACTGCAATCGAGTGCGTGTCGAGTGTAACAAAAGTGACGGATCAATGTGCACCGGATCGCCGTGCAGCGCAAGGCCCCGTTGAAGTCGCGCAACACTTCTTGTGCGCCGTCATGCGCATGCCATCCCGCGCCGCGCAGTCGTTTTCGCGTTCGCTGCACACGTCGCCATCAAAACCAGCCGAGCCATCGGTAGACATGGAACTGCGCGATGCCGATCAACTCGTGCAATGCCTGATTCGCGCTTTCCAGGTTGTGCCACCGGGGCAGCCAGCCCGTTTGCGCGCGCCGGCGATTGGAATAAACGGGCTGGGGATCGATGCCGAAGCGGCGGAAATCGAGCAATGCGCGGCGCATCTGGTAGGACGACGCGACGAGAATGCGCGAGTCGTCATGTTGTGAGCGTAGTATAGAAGCGGTGAATTTCGCATTTTCATAGGTGGTGCGGCTGTTCGGCTCGAGAACGAGGTCGCCGGGAGCGACGCCTTCCGCGATCAGGCGGCGCCCATAGACGGCCGCCTCGGTTTCGCCGTGATGTTGAGGGTCGCCGCCCGACATCACCACGGTGCAGCGGGTGGCCTGATCGCGGCATGTGCGGTAGAGCGCAGCGGTCGTGCGGATGCGTGCTTCCCCGTCGGGTGGCGGCCGCAGGCCGGTGTCGCTGCGCCGTGTGCCGATGCCGAGGATGATCAACGTGGTTCGGCCGTGCATGTCGGGGCGCTCGACCGGCGTCACGCCCGCCTCGGTCCATGCGATGAGTGGTGCGGTGAGCCAGCCTGTCGCGAGTAGCCAGAGCAGCGCGACGCTCGCGATCGCGATGAGTCTCCGCCTCTTGCGGAAGAGCATGAAACCGATGAAGAGAAGTACAAATGAATCGAACAGAATCAATTTGATTGGGGTATGGTGTCTTTTTATGGACGGCTGACGATCCGGCCCTGACGCGACGCCGAACGTCGGCAACCAGAATCGGTGGCGGTATCGGCGGGTGGAGTTCCCGCCCGGCGCGCCGCTTCGCATTGTCGCTGCACTTTAAGAAAGAATCGAGATGGCCACGTATTCCAACGAAGCGGTGCTCGACGCATTGAGACGAGTGCAGTACCGCCAGGTACCGTGGGCGCGCCGCCCGGGCGTGTTCGAGTATCTCCGGTCGCTGGGGCTGATGGACACGGTCAGGCAGAAGACGGTTGCCCCCGCGCCGGGTTTCCACGCGCCGGTCGACATCGCGGTGCTGACCGATAGTGGTCGGGCCGAATGCGCGCGCCTCGAACGCGACGAAAAATTACTTTCCTGGACCGATCGCCGTATGGACGACTACGCGTTAAGCGAAGCGAGCGCCGTGGCGATTCTCGAAAGCCGCCTGTAGCGTCACACTCCTGACCTCGTGCCGTCGCCGACGGCACTCAAAAAAAAGCCCGTATCGCGAGGATACGGGCGTACCGGATACTTTTGCTGTTGCCACGCTGTGGTCATGGCAACGAATGTGACCCGTCGTATGTCGAGCAGTTCCCGAGTTCGGGAACTTTCTTTGACGAAATCCTGCGGACTACGGATGACGCGGCAGTTCCGTCGGCTGCGAGCCGATGCGCGCACGTGCGTTGCTGGCGATGTCGCCGCGCAAATCGCCGCGCGGCACGGTCTGTCGATTGGGCGACGCGCCGGGTGGTTGCTGGCGAAGGGTGTTTCGGTGATCCTGCTGGCGGTGAGGCGGTTTCGCGCGATCATCGGCGCGAGCGGGGGCGGTCAGCGCCAGCGAAATGACAATGCCGCATGCGACGAGCAGTGACATTGATTTCATGGCGGGGCTCCCTTCAAGCCATCGGCGCGGCTTGTTGATATGTCGCTAAGGTAAGCGCGGGAGTGCAGGCTTGCTGTAAATAATAGTAAATAGATGTATCGCGGCGCGACAGCGGTAATCGACGACGACGCGGGCGCCGCGCAAAGCGCGAGGCGCCGAAAGAAACCGGGCGGCCGAAGCCGCCCGATCGAGCATGCGTTACGCCATCTTCACGGGGGCGCGCCAGGATTCCGGATTGGTCCAGAAGGCGCCGCGCAACCGGTCGCGGCTCGGCGGTGCGGGCGGCTTCGCCGCGCTTGCCCCGATGCGCCCGCGCAGCGAGATCTGGCGACCGCTCGTGCCGAGGCGCTTGACGATTTCGGCGAGCGTACCGTCTGCCTGCCATTCGTCGAAGCGACGGCGGCAGGTCGGCGGCGACGGATAGCGACCCGGCAGCTTCGACCAGCCTTCACCCGTCGACAGTACCCACAGCACGGCGTTTACCACCGAACGGGCCTCCACGCGGGGGCGTCCGCGCCGTTCACTACGTGCGGGTTCCGAGCAAAACAGACCTTCGACCAGCGCCCACTCGTTATCTCTCAAATCGTCGAACAGCATCATGTCCTCACCTCAGCGAAGCTAACTCCGGTGCGCTGCCCTGCGCCGCGCACTCTTCAAGCACTCGAGCGTCGAGTGCCGGGTGGGGGCGTCCGGTTGACCGGCAGCGGCGTTTTTGCCTTCCGTCCGACTGAACCTGCGCCCTGTGCGTCAGGTAAAGCACGATGCGTGCCACGTCGGAGGCGATTCCCTCGAGAGCCGCTTGGCAGCGGGCTAACGGCTAAGTCAGCTAGGGGCGTATAAGACGCCAAAATAACCCGCCAGCAAATCAGGACAATCACCAATCTTGTGCAATTCGCCCGCGCCACGTGCGTTTGCGTGGATATTGCACCGCAGCGAAACATGTGCGGCCGGTGCCGCATTCGCGCATGGAAGCCGATTTCGCGCATTAAAATCGTGCATCGGTATCGACCATTGATGAGGTGAGGTGATGAACGTTACGCTGCGCCAGCTTCGCGTATTCATCGAGGTTGCGCGGCTGCGGAGCTTCAGTCGCGCGGGCGACGAGATCGGACTCACGCAGTCTGCGGTCAGCCGTTGCGTGCGCGAACTCGAGACCGAACTCGGTCTGAAGCTGATCGACCGAACGACCCGCGACGTGCAGTTGACCGACGTCGGGGCGAACCTGATCGCGAGCGTGTCCCGCCTGATCGGCGATCTCGACGACACGCTGCGCGAGATTCGCGAGATCGGCGAGCAGCGGCGGGGGCGCGTGATCGTCGCCGCGAGTCCGACGATTGCGTGCCGGCTGATGCCGCGCGTCGTCGCGGCCTGCGAGCGCCAGTTTCCGTTCGTCACGCTCGGCCTGCGCGACGACGTGCAGAGCGACGTGCTGCGAAAGGTGAAGTCGAGCGAGGTCGATTTCGGCGTCGTCATCGGGCCGCTCACCGTTGCCGACCTCGTGTGCGAACCGTTGATGACCGACTCGTTTTGCCTGGTCGTGCGCGCCGATCATCCGCTCGCGGCGCGGGCCGAGGTGCCTTGGACGGCGCTCGACGGCGAGCGCCTCGTCCTGCTCGACCATGCGTCCGGAAGCCGGCCATTGATCGACGCCGCGCTGGCAGCCCATCGGGTGAACGCGACGGTCATGCAGGAGCTCGGGCATTCGGCGACGGTATTCGGGCTCGTCGAGGCCGGTGTCGGCGTGAGCGTGCAGCCGTGGCTGTCGCTGCCGCTGCCGGCGGGATCGTCGCTGGTCGCGCGGCCGCTGACGCCGCGTACCGAGCGCACCGTCGAGCTGGTGCGCCGCCGGGACCGGTCGCTGTCGCCGGCCGCGCAGGCGATCTGGGAACTCGTGCGCCAGATGCCGGCGCGGGCGGAAGACCTCGACTGAGGGTGCCGATGCGGCGCGCACGCCGGTACACTACGCGGATCGTGTTCCTCGGTGGCGGTTCTCGATGACGTATTCCGCAGGTGTCGGCCCGTCGACGGGCGAGCCGGCGGCACGCAGCGCGGTCCGGGCGCTGCGGCCGTCGCTGATCAGGGAAGTCGCGAACGCCGGCTTCGGCGTGCCCGACGTGCTGCCATTCTGGTTCGGCGAATCCGATCGCGTGACGCCGGCATTCATTCGCGACGCGGCTGCCGCGGCGCTCCGCGAAGGCGCAACCTTTTACACGCACAACCTCGGCACGGTACCGTTGCGCGACGCGATTGCGGCCTATGTGGGCGCGCGTCACGGCGCGACCGGGGGCGATGCGATTGCCGTGACGAGCTCAGGCGTGAGCGCGCTGATGCTGGCCGCGCAACTGCTGGTCGGTCCGGGCGATCGCGTCGTCGCGGTCACGCCGCTCTGGCCGAACCTTGTCGAAATCCCGAAGATTCTCGGTGCACAGGTCGAGTGCACGCCGCTCCGCCATGGCGACGAGGGCTGGGGGCTCGACATCGACCGGCTACTCGCGGCGCTGACACCCGGCACGCGAATGCTGTTCGTGAACTCGCCGAACAACCCGACCGGCTGGGCGATGTCCCGCGCCGACCAGCAGGCCGTGCTCGCGCATTGCCGGCGTCACGGCATCTGGGTGGTCTCCGACGAGGTGTACGAGCGGCTCGCGTTCGGCGCGGACGGCGCGCCGTCGTTTCTCGACATCGCGTCGCGCGACGAGCGGGTCATCGTCGTGAATTCGTTCTCGAAGGCCTGGGCGATGACGGGCTGGCGGCTCGGATGGCTGGTCGCGCCGGCGTCGATCATGGGCGATTTGTCGAAGCTGGTCGAATACAACACGTCGTGTGCGCCGGGTTTCATCCAGGCCGCGGGGGAAGTCGCGCTGCGCGACGGCGAATCGTTCGTGCGCTCGTTCGTTGCGGCGCTGCGTGGCGCACGCGACCACCTGGTTGCCGCGCTGCGCACGTTGCCGGGCGTCGATGTGCCGCCTCCGCCGGGCGCGATGTACCTGTTTCTGCGCTTGCCGGGCGCGGACGACAGTCTCGCGTTTTGCAAGTCGCTGGTGCGCGAGACCGGGCTTGGACTGGCGCCGGGACGCGCATTCGGCCCGGAGGGCGAAGGGTTCGTGCGCTGGTGCTACGCGTGCGATCCGGTGCGGCTCGACGCGGGCGTCGAGCGCTTGCGGGTGTTCCTCGGGCGCAGCGCGGGCCTGCGTTGAAGCGCGGGGCGGAGCTGCTGCGGCGTGCCGTTCGGCTCATCTTTACGCACCGGGCAATTTTGCGTAAGATGGCGCTCAGTCACGCGGTTCCGTCGTTGAGCCGTGCTGTTCCGTCCGGTTTGGGCCTGGCTTGAAGTTGGTTCGCCACCCCCGGTTCGTGCTCCCATCAATATGACCGATCAGAATCGGGCGAGCGCGTCTTCCGTTCCTTTCGTCTGTTTGTTGATCCGGTTCGTTTGACCACAGGGTCTGGCCTAGCTGCATGAATACCCAAGAGGCGAAGATCGTCCTCGAGACTGCTTTGATCTGCGCGCAAGAACCGCTGAAACTCGGCGATTTGCGCAAGCTCTTTGCCGACGGCGTGTCGGCTGACACGGTCCGCACGTTGCTCGAAGATCTGAAACAGGATTGGTCCGGCCGCGGTGTCGAACTGGTGGCGCTGGCAACCGGATGGCGCTTTCAGAGCAAGCCGGCGATGCGCCATTATCTGGACCGGCTGCATCCCGAGAAGCCGCCGAAATATTCGCGCGCGGTGCTCGAAACGCTCGCGATCATCGCGTATCGGCAACCCGTCACGCGCGGCGACATCGAAGAGATTCGCGGCGTCACGGTCAATACGCAGGTGGTCAAGCAGCTCGAGGACCGCGGCTGGATCGAGGTGATCGGGCATCGCGACGTGCCGGGGCGCCCGGCGCTGTACGCGACGACCAAGCAGTTTCTCGACGATCTCGGCCTGAAGGCGCTCGACGACCTGCCGGCGCTCGAGGAACCGGCCGCGAACATCGAGGCCGCGCTGCTCGCGCAGCAGGCGATGGATTTCGGCGGTGATGCGCCGGTGGCGGACGCGGTGCCGGAAGCCGGCGAAGCGGCGGCCGACGTGTCGCACGCGCAGCCGGATGAGTTGCCGGGCGATGCCGCGGCGGAAGGTGCGTCGACGCAGGAAATGCCGAACCGCGATACGCTGGAAGCTGATCGCGTTCAGATGGAACAGGGCGGCGCCGAAGTAGCGCCGGCCGGCGAGCAGCCCGAGCCGCTGCGCGCGGAAGGGAACGAGGAAGATCGCAAGCCGGCTGCCGACGAGGTTGCCGGAGACGGAGCGGAAGCGGCCGGCGACATGCCGGGCGAGGCTGGCCAGGCCGACGCCTCACGCTCCCGTCCCGCGGACGGCGAACTGCTGGACGATACGTCCGACAGCCTCGCCGATGCCGTACGCAGTGCCAGCGCGCCCATCGGCGCCGACGCACTGCCGGACGACGAAGCAGAACCCGAACAGCGCCGCGCCTGATCGCGGCCGACTTCTTGCCGCGCCCGAGCCGGGCGCGAGACCTGACATTTTGAGGTTGTTTTGACTGATATCCACGATATTGAATCGTCCGCGCCTGCCGTCCAGGCCGCGCGTGCCGAGGATGCGCCGGAGCAGGATGCTCCGGCCGCGGGTGGTGACGAGCGTCCCCGTCGCGGCCTGCGGCGCGGCCCGCGCAGCCTGATCGCGCGCCGCCGCGCGGCGGCCAAGTCGAAGGGCGATGGCGAGTCGCAGGGCGGCGAAGGCGCGGACGCGCAGCCGGCCGCGGCCGAAGCTCAGCCCGCACGCGCGCCGCGCAAGGAAGGCGCGGCAAAGGGCGGCCGCAAGCCGGTCGGCAAGCGCGAAGGCGCGGCCAAGGGTGCCCAGGGCGGGCAAGGCGGCCAGGGGCGGCGCGGTGGCGCGGCGAAGGCCGAGGGCGGTGCGGCGAAGGCCGACGGCGACGCGGCGTCGCAGGACGACCTGTTCGCCTATGTGACGTCGCCGGCGTTCGATGCGGACAATTCCGCCGGCGGCAGCGGCGTACGTGCGCCGATGCTGCGTCGCGGCCGCAACCAGCCGACGAACAAGCGCGTGCTGTCGCCTGACGACGACGCGCCGAAGCTCCACAAGGTGCTTGCGGAAGCCGGCATGGGCTCGCGCCGTGAAATGGAGGAGCTGATTGTCGCCGGCCGCGTGTCGGTGAACGGTGAGCCCGCGCACATCGGTCAGCGCATCATGCCGACCGACCAGGTCCGCATCAACGGCAAGCCCGTCAAGCGCAAGCTGCCGAACAAGCCGCCGCGCGTGCTGCTGTACCACAAGCCGACGGGCGAGATCGTCAGTCACGCGGACCCGGAGGGTCGTCCGTCGGTGTTCGATCGCCTGCCCCCGATGAAGACGGCGAAATGGCTCGCGGTGGGGCGTCTCGACTTCAACACCGAAGGTCTGCTGATGCTCACGACGTCGGGCGATCTCGCAAACCGTTTCATGCATCCGCGCTACAGCGTCGAGCGCGAGTATGCGGTGCGCGTGGTCGGCGAACTGTCCGAAGGGATGCGGCAGAAGCTGCTGCACGGCGTCGAACTCGATGACGGCCCGGCGAACTTCCTGCGCATCCGCGACGGCGGCGGCGAAGGCACGAATCATTGGTATCACGTCGCGCTGGCCGAAGGCCGCAACCGCGAAGTGCGCCGGATGTTCGAGGCGGCCGGCCTGATGGTGAGCCGCCTGATCCGGACGCGTCACGGTCCGATTCCGCTGCCGCGCGGCCTGAAGCGCGGTCGTTGGGAGGAGCTCGACGAAGCGCAGGTGCGCAAGCTGATGGCGACCGTCGGCCTGAAGGCGCCGTCCGAGGAAAAGGGCAAGCGTGGCGGTGGCGGGCAGGCCGAGCGTCGCCAGCCGGATCCGATGCAGACGTCGATGGGCTTCATTGGCCGCGAGCCGGTGCTGACGACGCATGGTCAGCTCGATCAGCCGCGTCGCGGTGGCGGTCGACGTGGCGCCCCGGGCTTGCCTGGCCTGAGCGGCTACGGCAGCCTGCCGGTTTCGCCGTCGGGCTACGGCAACCGCTCGGGCGGCGGCCGCGATGTCGATGGCAATCGTGCGTCTTATGGCGCCGGCCCCAAGCGTGAAGGCGCGGGCGGCAAGCGCGGCGGCGGCAAGGGCGGCAACCGCAATCCGAACGGCAATCGCGCCGAAGGCGCCGGCAACGGTGGCGGTGGTGCGCGCGGCGGCCAGCGTCCGCAGCGTAATCGCTCGCGCGGTCGCTGAGCGTTTTCGGCGGTCGGCGGCGTGAAGCCGCCGGCGTGCCCGCAATACTGGCGCGAGTCGGGTTGCGTCGGCACCTCGCGTTGCGCGGTTTGCTTTTGACTGTATATATACGCGCTGCCGGATTGTGTCGCCTGGTCGGGCAGTCCGGTTTCGCATTTTTGGTCGGTAAAGGCGGGCTGGGCGCTGCTTTTACCGGCTGGCTTGGCGTTTGCGCCAAAAATCGCTATAATCGCGGAGTCGCTGGGCGTACGGATTCAATGTGCGGCTCAGGTGCGACCACCAGTAAGAAGATGGGCGTTCCGCCCATTTTTTTTTGCTGAAACGGTTAGGCATCTCGGGTAGCGCTTCCTGCGCCGGCTAAGGCGCGCGCCCGCGGGTGAATCGCGAGCGGCGGGCGCGAACACCTGAGAGGACACTGTGCAACTGACGGAACTGATAGAAACCACGGTCACCGGGCTCGGCTACGAGCTGGTGGATCTCGAGCGCACCGGGCGCGGCATGCTTTGCATCTATATCGATCAGCCTGCCGGCATCTCGCTCGAAGATTGCGAAAAGGTCACGCGTCAGCTCCAGCACGTCTTGACGGTCGAAAACATCGATTACGAACGGCTCGAAGTCTCGTCCCCGGGGCTCGACCGCCCGTTGAAGAAGCTGGCCGACTTCGAGCGCTTCGCCGGCAGCGAAGTTTCCGTGACCTTGAAAAAGCCGCTGGACGGGCGCAAGACGTACCGGGGCATTCTGCACGCGCCGAATGGCGAAACGATCGGTTTGGAATTTGAGAGGAAGAAGGGCGAGGCAGCCATGCTGGATTTCACGCTGGCCGATATCGACAAAGCCCGCCTGATTCCGCAAGTTGACTTTAGGAGCCGCAAATAATGAGTCGCGAAGTGTTGATGCTGGTGGATGCGCTGGCGCGCGAGAAAAACGTCGACAAGGATGTGGTGCTGGGCGCTCTCGAGGCTGCGCTCGCGTCCGCTTCCAAGAAGCTGTTCGACGAAGGCGCCGAAATCCGCGTCCATATCGATCGCGAAAGCGGCGAGCACGAAACCTTCCGTCGCTGGCTCGTCGTGCCCGACGAGGCAGGCTTGCAGGAGCCGGATCGCGAGATCCTGCTGTTCGAAGCGCGTGAGCAGAACCCCGACGTCGAAGTCGGCGAATTCATCGAGGAGCCGGTGCCGTCGATCGAGTTCGGCCGTATCGGCGCGCAAGCCGCCAAGCAGGTGATCCTGCAGAAGGTGCGCGATGCCGAGCGCGAGCAGATCCTGAACGATTACCTCGAGCGCGGCGAAAAGATCATGACGGGCACGGTGAAGCGCCTCGACAAGGGCAACTTCATCGTCGAATCGGGCCGTGTCGAAGCGCTGCTGCGCCGCGACCAGCTGATCCCGAAGGAAAACCTGCGCGTGGGTGACCGCGTGCGCGCATACATCGCGAAGGTCGACCGCACCGCACGCGGCCCGCAGATCGAACTCTCGCGCACGGCGCCCGAGTTCCTGATGAAGTTGTTCGAGATGGAAGTGCCGGAAATCGAGCAGGGCCTGCTCGAGATCAAGGCAGCCGCTCGCGATCCGGGCGTGCGCGCGAAGATCGGCGTGATCGCCTACGACAAGCGGATCGATCCGATCGGCACCTGCGTCGGCATCCGCGGTTCGCGCGTGCAGGCCGTGCGCAACGAGCTTGGTGGCGAAAACATCGACATCGTGCTATGGTCCGAGGATCCCGCCCAGTTCGTGATCGGCGCGCTCGCGCCGGCAGCCGTCCAGTCGATCGTCGTCGATGAAGAAAAGCACTCGATGGACGTCGTCGTCGACGAAAACGAGCTGGCCGTCGCGATCGGCCGCAGCGGTCAGAACGTTCGCCTTGCTGGCGAGCTGACCGGCTGGCAGATCAACATCATGACGCCGGACGAATCCGCCCTGAAGCAGGGTGAAGAGCGCGATCGACTGCGTTCGCTGTTCATGGCGCGTCTCGACGTCGACGAAGAAGTTGCCGACATTCTGATCGACGAAGGCTTTACGAGCCTCGAAGAGATCGCTTACGTGCCGCTCAACGAAATGCTCGAAATCGAGGCGTTCGACGAGGACACCGTGCACGAGCTGCGCAACCGCGCACGCGACGCGCTGTTGACGATGGCGATCGCGAACGAAGAAAAGGTCGAAAACGCAGCGCTGGATTTGAAGGGCCTCGACGGCGTCACGCCGGAGTTGCTCGCGAAGCTGGCCGAACACGGCATGCAGACGCGCGACGATCTCGCCGAGCTGGCTGTGGATGAACTGGTCGACATGACCGGGATGGAAGAGGATGCCGCTAAGGCGTTGATCATGAAAGCACGTGAACACTGGTTCCAGTGAGAAATGACCATGGCGCACTGATTTGATGGCGGCCGTATGGCCTGACCCGATGCTAACCGCAAGGAATCGGTCCTTGCACTAAGAGGAATGAATGGCGAGTAACAACGTAGCCCAATTTGCCGCGGAACTGAAAATGCCTGCTGGTGTGCTGCTCGAACAGCTGCAGGCAGCGGGCGTCCAGAAAGCGAGTGAAGACGATGCGCTGTCCGAGGCGGACAAGGCGCGTCTGCTCGATCATTTGCGCAAGTCGCACGGCGCAACCGACGGCGACAAGCGCAAGATCACGCTGACCCGCAAGCATACGTCGGAGATCAAGCAGTCTGACGCGACGGGCAAGGCTCGCACCATTCAGGTCGAGGTCCGCAAGAAGCGTACGTTCGTCAAGCGCGACGACGTGGCCGAGGGTGCGGAACAGGGTCAGGCGCAGGTTGCCGAAGCGGATGACGATGCGGATCTGAAGCGTCGCGAGGAAGAAGCGCGCCGTGAGGCCGAGCTGCTCGAAAAGCAGGCGCAGGAACTGCGCGAGCGTCAGGAACGCCTCGAGCGCGAGGAAGCCGAGCGCCGTGCCCGCGAGGAAGCGGCCGAAGCCGAGCGTCGCCGTGCCGAGCAAGAAGCAGCGGCGAAGCGCGCCGCGGCCGAAGCCGCGGCGGCCCAGCAGGCTGCGGCCCAGCAGGCCGCCGAAGCCCAGCAGGAAGCATCCGGTGCGCAGTCCGCGCAGGACGAAGCACGCGCGGCCGCCGAACGTGCGGCCCAGCGTGAAGCGGCGAAGAAGGCCGAAGACGCTGCCCGCGAGGCGGCCGACAAGGCGCGGGCCGAGCAGGAAGAGATCAGCAAGCGTCGCGCGGCGGCAGAAGCCGAAGCGCGCGCTATCCGCGAAATGATGAACACGCCGCGCAAGGCCGTGGTCAAGGCAGTCGAGCCGCCGAAGCCGGTGGAACCGGCGAAGCCGGCCGAAGCGAAGGGCACGCTGCACAAGCCGGCCAAGCCGGCAGGCGCAGGCGCGCAGGCGCGTCCGGCCGTGAAGAAGCCGGCAGGCGCAGCGCCGGCGACGACCCAGGCACCGGCAGGCGCGGGCGACCGCAACAAGAAGCCGGGCGGTGGCAAGGGCGGCTGGCAGGACGACGCGGCCAAGCGTCGGGGCATCAAGACGCGCGGCGATTCGAGCGGCGGCGTCGACCGCGGTTGGCGCGGCGGCCCGAAGGGGCGCGGCCGTCACCAGGACAGCGCATCGACGTTCCAGGCACCGACCGAGCCGATCGTGCGTGAAGTGCACGTGCCGGAAACGATCTCGGTTGCCGATCTCGCGCACAAGATGTCGATCAAGGCCTCCGAAGTCATCAAGGTGATGATGAAGATGGGCCAGATGGTCACGATCAACCAGGTGCTGGACCAGGAAACGGCGATGATCGTCGTCGAGGAACTGGGCCACCGCGCGGTCGCAGCGAAGCTGGACGATCCGGAAGCACTGCTGGTCGAAGGCGAGACCGGTACCGATGCGGAGCAACTGCCGCGTCCGCCGGTCGTCACCGTGATGGGTCACGTCGACCACGGCAAGACCTCGCTGCTCGACCACATCCGCCGCGCGAAGGTTGCAGCGGGCGAAGCGGGCGGTATTACGCAGCACATCGGCGCATATCACGTCGAAACGCCGCGCGGTGTCATCACGTTCCTCGATACGCCGGGTCACGAGGCGTTCACGGCAATGCGTGCACGTGGCGCGAAGGCGACCGACATCGTCGTGCTGGTGGTCGCTGCCGACGACGGCGTGATGCCGCAGACCAAGGAAGCTATCGCTCACGCGAAGGCGGGCGGCGTGCCGATCGTCGTGGCGATCAACAAGATCGACAAGCCGGAAGCGAACCCGGACCGCGTCAAGCAGGAACTGGTCGCGGAAGGCGTCGTGCCGGAAGAATACGGTGGTGATTCGCCGTTCGTGCCGGTGTCGGCCAAGACGGGTGCCGGTATCGACGACCTGCTCGAGAACGTGCTGCTGCAGGCCGAAGTGCTGGAACTGAAGGCACCGGTCGAGGCGCCGGCCAAGGGCATCGTGATCGAAGCGAAGCTGGACAAGGGCAAGGGCCCGGTCGCGACGATCCTGGTGCAGTCCGGTACGCTGAACCGCGGCGACATCGTGCTGGCAGGCACGGCTTATGGCCGCGTGCGTGCGATGCTCGACGAGAACGGCAAGCCGACGAAGGAAGCCGGCCCGTCGATCCCGGTCGAAATCCAGGGTCTGTCGGAGGTGCCCGGTGCAGGCGAGGAAGTGATCGTGCTGCCGGACGAGCGCAAGGCGCGCGAAATCGCGCTGTTCCGCCAGGGCAAGTTCCGCGACGTCAAGCTGGCGAAGCAGCAGGCCGCGAAGCTGGAAAGCATGCTCGAGCAGATGGGCGAAGGCGAAGTGCAGAACCTGCCGCTCATCATCAAGGCGGACGTGCAGGGCTCGCAGGAAGCACTCGTGCAGTCGCTGCTCAAGCTGTCGACCGACGAAGTGCGCGTGCAGATCGTGCACAGCGCGGTGGGCGGCATCAGCGAGAACGACGTCAACCTCGCGACGGCATCGAAGGCGGTCATCATCGGCTTCAACACGCGTGCGGATGCACAGGCGCGCAAGCTGGCCGAAGCGAACGGCATCGACATTCGCTACTACAACATCATCTACGACGCAGTGGATGAGGTGAAGGCCGCGATGTCGGGCATGCTGGCGCCGGAGAAGCGCGAAGTCGTGACGGGCATGGTCGAGGTGCGCCAGGTGTTCAAGGTGCCGAAGGTCGGTACGGTTGCCGGCTGTATGGTCACCGACGGTATCGTCAAGCGCTCGTCGTCGGTTCGCGTGCTGCGCAACAACGTCGTGATCTTCACGGGCGAACTCGAATCGCTGAAGCGCTTCAAGGACGACGTGAAGGAAGTCAAGCAAGGCTTCGAGTGCGGTATGTCGGTGAAGAACTTCAACGACATCATCGAAGGCGACCAGTTCGAAGTCTTCGAAGTGACCGAAGTCGCACGTACGCTGTAATCGTCGCGTATCGGCTCGTGGGCGGGGCAGGCTTGGGCCTGTCCCGCCCATTTTCATGGTGGCGTGCCAGCGGCGCGCCGCTTTATCCTGATAAACGGATCACGGATCGATCATGTCCAGGAAACGTACTTCCCCCAATCGCAACGTTCAGATTGCAGACCAGATTCAACGCGATCTGTCCGAACTCATCATGCGCGAGGTCAAGGATCCGCGCATCGGCATCGTGACCATCCAGAGCGTGGAACTCACGCCGGACTATGCGCACGCGAAGATCTATTTCACGGCGCTGACCGGCGATCCGGACAAGACGCAGGAGGCGCTGAACCACGCGTCGGGTCACCTGCACAACCTGCTGTTCAAGCGCCTGCACATTCATACGGTGCCGACGCTGCATTTCCATTACGACCAGACGATCGAAAAGGCGGTGGAAATGTCGCGCCTGATCAAGGAAGCCAACTCGACGCGCGCGAAGGACGACGACGAAGCCGACGCGCCCGCGAAGGACGAGTGAGCGCGCGCGCCCCATGACGACTGCAGCTCCTCAGCGTCCGCGCGTGCCGCGGCGCGCGCTGGACGGCGTCCTCCTGCTGGACAAGCCGGTCGGCCTGTCGAGTAACGACGCCCTGATTCGCGCGAAGCGCCTGCTTCTCGCGAAGAAAGCCGGCCATACCGGCACGCTCGATCCGCTGGCCTCGGGTCTGTTGCCGCTGTGCTTCGGCGAGGCGACAAAGTTCTCGCAGGACTTGCTGGAAGCGGACAAGACCTACGAAGCGACGATGCGTCTCGGCGTGCGCACGACCACCGGCGATGCCGAAGGCGACGTGCTCGACACGCGCGCCGTGGAATGCGACCGGACGGCGGTGGAGGCGGCGCTAGCACGCTTTACCGGCGAGATCGTGCAGGTGCCGCCGATGTATTCGGCGCTCAAGCGCGACGGCAAGCCGCTGTATGAATATGCGCGCGCGGGCCAGACCGTCGAACGGGAAGGCCGCAACGTGACGATCCATGCGCTCGATCTGCTGGCCTGCGACCTGCCGGACGTGACGTTTCGCGTGACTTGCAGCAAGGGCACCTATGTGCGCACGCTGGCGGAGGATATCGGCGAAGCGCTCGGGTGCGGCGCGCATCTGACGATGCTGCGTCGCACGGGCGTCGGCGCGCTGACGCTCGAGCATGCGGTGACGCTCGACGCGCTGTCCGACGCCGCCGAAGCGGCGCGCGACGCGTGGCTTCTGCCGGTCGACGCGCTGCTGTCGACGTTTCCGCTGGTGCGTCTCGACGAAGCCTGCGCGAAGCGGTTCCTGCACGGCCAGCGTCTGCCGCTGTCGGCGCTCGATTCGATCGACGCGGCGGAGGGCGAGCGTGTGCGCGTGTACGATGCGGCACGGCTGCTCGGCGTGGCTCGCATGGCCAACGGCGTGCTCGCACCTGAGCGCCTCGTCGTGACGGCAGCGTGATGCGCGGTGCGCAAGCGCCGTCGGCATGAAAGAAAGCCCGGTCGAAATCGACCGGGCTTTTTGTTTGGTGTGTGCGTTCGAGCGCGGTGCTCAGTGTGCAGCCGACGCCGCCGCACCCGCATCGCCACCGCCGGCGCGTTCGGGCTTCGTGATCCAGATCAGTCCGATCAGCAGCACGAAGATCGCCGCCGAAATGTAGAACAGGTCGTTCACGCCGAGTTGCGCGGCCTGCTGCGTGGCCATGTTGTTGATGAGACCGTGCGCCTGGTCCTGCGTCAGCCCGAGGTTGCCCATCTGCGTGACGGCCTGGTTGAACGTCGGATTGTACGGGTTGGTCTGCTCGACCAGTTGCGCGTGGTGGAAATTGTTCCGGTGGTCCCACGCGGTCTGGAAGATCGACGTGCCGATGCCGCCGCACATGATCCGCACGAAGTTCGACAGGCCCGATGCCGCGGGAATGCGGTGGCCGGGCAGGCCGGACAGCGTGATCGACACGAGCGGGATGAAGAAGCCGGCCATCGCGATGCCTTGCACGAGGGTCGGCAGCGTCAGCGACCATTCGTCGACGCCGGTCGTGTAGCGCGAGCGCATCCAGAAGCACAGCGCGAACGTCAGGAATGCGGCGGTCGCGATGTAGCGTGGATCCGTGCGCGGCAGGAACTTGCCGGTCAGCGGCGACAGCAGGATCGCGAACAGCCCGACGGGCGCCATCACGAGGCCTGCATCGGTTGCCGTGTAGCCGATCTGGGTCTGCAGCCACAGCGGCAGCAGCACGAGGTTGCCGAAGTAGAGCCCGTAGCCGACCGCGAGGGCGATCGTGCCGCCCGTGAAGTTGCGCATCCGGAACAGCGACAAGTCGACGACCGGATGTTCGGCGGTCAGCTCCCAGATCACGAAGAACGCGAACGAAATGACCGCGATCAGCGCGAGCGCGATGATCGTCGTCGACGCGAACCAGTCGAGATCCTTGCCCTTGTCGAGCATGATCTGCAGCGAGCCGACCCACAGCACGAGCAGCGCGAGGCCGACGCCGTCGATCGGCGCGCGACGCACCGTGGATTCGCGCGTGCGATAGATCGACCAGGTGGCCAGCGCGGCGGCGATGCCGACCGGGATGTTCACGTAGAAGATCCACGGCCAAGAATAGTTGTCCGAAATCCAGCCGCCGAGGATCGGGCCCGCGACCGGTGCGATCAGCGTCGTCATCGACCATAGCGCGAGCGCCATCGGCGCTTTCGCGCGAGGGTAGCTCGACAGCAGCAGCGATTGCGACAGCGGAATCATCGGCCCGGCGACCGCCCCCTGGAGCACGCGCGATGCGAGCAGGAACGGCAGGCTCGGCGCCAGCCCGCACATCCACGACGAGATGACGAACAGGATGATCGATGCGAGGAACAGACGAACCTGCCCGAAGCGATCGGTCAGCCAGCCGGTCAGCGGCACGGAGATCGCGTTCGCGACGGCGAACGACGTGATGACCCACGTACCCTGGTCGGACGATACGCCGAGGTCGCCCGAGATGGTCGGGATCGCGACGTTCGCGATGGACGTGTCGAGCACGTTCATGAACACCGCGAGCGATACCGCGATCGTTCCGAGCACGAGTTGCCCGCCCTGCAGGGGCGGGTGGGAGACAGGAGCCTGTGCCATGTCGGTAGTTTTCCGGAATCGGAGCCGTTACATCATCTTTGCGGTGCCGGTCGACTTCGCCGCGGCCGGTGCCGGCGCGTTGCCGCCGGAATTCTCGGCGATGATGCGCGCGATCTCGGCGTCGGCTTCGTCGCCGTACTTCGCGAACACGTTGGTCTCGTAGACGGTGTTCTTTGCGTTGACCAGCTGGTCGCCGCGCTCGTCCTTGATGTCGACGTCGACCTGCATCGACAGGCCGATGCGCAGCGGGTGCTTCTCCAGATCCTTCGGATCGATCTCGATACGCACCGGCAGGCGCTGCACGACCTTGATCCAGTTGCCCGTCGCATTTTGCGCCGGCAGCAGCGAGAACGCCGAACCCGTGCCGGCCGAGAAGCCGACGACCTTGCCGTGGTAGACGGCCGACGAGCCGTAGATGTCGGCGGTCAATTCGACCGGTTGGCCGATGCGCATGTGCTTGAGCTGGACTTCCTTGAAGTTGGCGTCGACCCACACCGCGTTCAGCGGCACGACCGACATCAGCGGGTTGCCCGGCGACACGCGCTGGCCGACCTGCACCGAGCGCTTCGCGACATAGCCGGTGACCGGCGCGGGCAGCACGTTACGCGCGTTCGCGAGGTACGCGTCGCGAACTTTCGCTGCCGCGGCCATCACGTTCGGGTGCGACGCGATCGTCGTGTTCGCGGTCAGTGCACGGTTCGACGCGAGCTGCTGTTGCGCGGCGTCGACCGACGCCTGCGCGGCGCGCACCGCGTCGCGTGCGTGGGAGATTTCTTCCTGCGATACGGCGCCCGTCTGCGCGACGGCCACCCGGCGGCGCAGGTCGTCCTGCGCCTTCGACAGGTCGGACTGACGCAGCGCGACCTGCGCGCGGTACTGATCGTCGTTGACGAACAGGCCGCGTACCTGGCGTACCGTCTGCGCGAGGTTGGCCTCGGCCTGCTGCAGCGCGACCTGCGAGTCGGCCGGGTCGAGCACGACCAGCGGATCGCCGGCCTTGACCGTCTGCGTGTCGTCGGCCTTCACGGCGATCACGGTACCCGTGACCTGCGGCGTGATCTGCACGACGTTGCCGTTCACGTACGCGTCGTCGGTCTCTTCATGGAAGCGCGAGACCAGGAAGTAGTACAGACCGTACGCGATGGCGGCGATCACGATGACCGCGATCAGCAGCGTCATCATCCGTTTGCGCTTCCCGTTGTTCTGCGCCTGTGCGCTGGCGGCGTTTTGTTGAGGGTCGCTCATGGCGATTTTCTCCGTCCGTTATTTCGAGTGTCTGCGTAGTGGTGGCGCCGGATCAGTTGGCGGCCTGTTTCGTCTGCTTGTCGGCGTCGGGCGCGGCGAGCCGCGTGCCGGTCGCGTCGAACCCGCCGCCGAGCGCCTTGATCAGCGCGAGCTGCATGTCGCGCCGGCGCATCTTCAGGTTCGTCACCGTCTGTTCGGACGCGAGGCGGTTGCTGTCGGCGGTCAGCACCTGGAGCTGCGGCGACAGGCCGGCCTTGTAGCGGATCACGGCAAGGTCGTATGCACGCGTCGACGCGTCGAGCGCACGCTGCGCGTCGTCCATCTGGCGATCGACCGCGCGAATCGACGCGACCTGCGTCGCGACGTCGTTCAGCGCGCTGATGAGCGTCTGGTTGTAGTTCGCGACCGTCAGGTCGAAGTCTGCATAGCGGCCCTTGAGCTGTGCGCGCAACGCACCGGCATCGAAGATCGGCAGGTGGATGGCGGGGCCGAACTGCGCCTGGCGGCTCGCGAAATTCAGGAATTTGCCCCAGCCGAACGCATCGAAGCCGAAGCCGGCAGCGAGGTTGACGTCGGGGAAGAATTCGGCCTTCGCTTCCTTCACGTCGTGCATCGCGGCCTCGACTTGCCAGCGCGCGGCGACGATGTCGGGACGGCGCGACACGAGGTCGGCCGGCAGGTTGCCGGGCAGTGCGACTTCGCCGGTCGGGTTCATCACGGGCGCGGCGATCTGCAGCCCACGGTCCGGGCCCTTGCCGAGCAGCGCGGCGAGTTGGTAGCGCACGGTCGTGATCTGGCCGTCGAGGTCGGACAGCGACGCCTGGGTCGTCGCGATGTTGCCGCGTGCGGTCTGGCGCTCCACGTTGGTATCGAGGCCGGCCGATACGCGGCCGTCGGTGATCTTGCCGACCGTCTGACGGTTGGTGATCTCGCGTTGCGCGATGTCGCGCAGCGCATACAGTTGCGCAAGCGAGTTGTACGTGCGGGCGACCGACGACGCGAGCGTGATGCGCGCCTGCTGCATGTCGGCTTCGGCGGCTTTTTCCTGCGACACGGCCGTATGCAGGCGCTCGCGGTTCTTGCCCCACAGGTCGAGATCCCACGACGCGCTCGCGAGCGCGTTGTTCTCGCTATACCACTGGCCGCCGTACGGGGGCGGAAACAGTGCGTTCGACGAGTACAGCTCGCGCGTCCACGAATAGCTGGCTTCGGCCTTCGGCATCAGGTTCGAGCGCGACGATTCGATGTACGACGACGCCTTCGCGATGCGCGCCTGCGCCTGCGCGATCGACGGGCTGCCCTGGAGCGCCTCGTCGACCAGCTTCGGCAGTTGCGGATCACCGAACTGGTTTGCCCAGTCCAGCGCCGGCCACTGGCCGCCCTGGGCGGGCAGGCTCTGGGCAGTTTCGAATTGCGACGCGGGAGCGATCTGCTTGTCGCTCTTTATGCCGATGTAGTTTGCGCAGCCCGCCAGCGCCAGCGCGGCGACCGCGGCGGCGACGGCGGCGCGGCACGACCCGGCGCGCACGGACAACGGGGAGGATTTCATCGCGCTGTTCCCTGACTCGGAATGAATGATGGACACTGCAAGGATTTCCTTACATTAATCTGTCAAAAGTAATTGTTATGGCAACTATTACGTGATGCTGCCGCCGGCCGTCTCGCAATAGTTGCTGAGAATGCGGCGCAGCATGCTCTTCAGGAACCCGACTTCTTCAGGTGTAAAACCGTCCAGCAGTTCGTCCAGCACGCTGCGGAATACCGGCGGCAGCCGCTCGGCCAGCGCGCGGCCCTCGTCGGTGAGCTCGAGGCGCACGACCCGCCGATCCTCGATGCTGCGCACGCGGGACAGCAGGCCGCGCTTCTCGACGCGATCGAGCAGGCGCGTGACCGCGCTCGCGTCGATCCCGTATTCCCGGGCGAGCTCGGCGGCCGTCGAGCATTTGCCGACCGCGATCATGAACAGCATGCTCGCCTGCGTGCCCGTGATGCCGAGCTCTTCCTGCGTGCGCTGCGTGACGAGGTTGGTCATCACGGATTTCACGCGCGACATCAGATAACCGACGCTGTCGTTCATCTGATACGAGGACAGCGGCGAAACAGGCGATTGAGAAGGAGAATCCGACATAAAACCCTGAAGCTGCAATAGTTGACTAGGCAGCAGTATAGGCACAATTGCTTGCCGCGGCAAATATTAATCGAACGGGCGAGGGCGCGCTCCGCGCCCCTAAATTCCCTTGTCGCCGGCAGGGTCTTCGGCTTGCCGTCGGCGATGTGGGTCGGTCGACTCCCTTTTGCGACGAGGGCAGGGGTGCGTCGTTTGCTGCGTTGCAAAGGCCAGTCCGGCTTTCGACATCCTCACGTGCTATAATTTGCGGTTTCCAAGCTGCAACGCGCGCGCACGTGTCCCGGTGACTGACGAGCGTGCGCGTTTGCGCGTTCAACGATTTCCAGGTTTCTATGACCCGCGCCCTTCGCAACATCGCCATCATCGCTCACGTCGACCACGGCAAGACCACGCTCGTCGACCAACTGCTTCGCCAGTCCGGCACCTTCCGCGAGAACCAGCAGATTGCCGAGCGGGTGATGGACTCGAACGACATCGAAAAAGAGCGCGGGATCACGATTCTCGCGAAGAACTGCGCGGTCGAATACGAAGGCACGCACATCAACATCGTCGACACGCCTGGGCACGCGGACTTCGGTGGCGAGGTGGAGCGCGTGCTGTCGATGGTCGACTCGGTGCTGCTCCTGGTCGACGCCGTCGAGGGCCCGATGCCGCAAACGCGCTTCGTCACGAAGAAGGCGCTCGCGCTTGGTCTGAAGCCGATCGTCGTCATCAACAAGATCGACCGTCCGGGCGCGCGGATCGACTGGGTCATCAACCAGACCTTCGACCTGTTCGACAAGCTCGGCGCGACCGAAGAGCAGCTCGACTTCCCGATCGTCTACGCATCGGGCCTGAACGGCTACGCATCGCTCGATCCGGCAACCCGCGAAGGCGATATGCGCCCGCTGTTCGAGGCGATCCTCGCGCACGTCCCGGTCCGCCCGGCTGATCCGGAAGCGCCGCTGCAGCTCCAGATCACGTCGCTCGATTATTCGACGTATGTCGGCCGGATCGGCGTCGGGCGCATCACGCGCGGCCGCATCAAACCGGGTCAGCCGGTCGTGATGCGCTTCGGTCCGGAAGGCGACGTGCTGAACCGCAAGATCAACCAGGTGCTGTCGTTCAAGGGCCTCGAGCGCGTGCAGGTCGAGTCGGCGGAAGCCGGCGACATCGTGCTGATCAACGGCATCGAAGACGTCGGCATCGGCGCGACGATCTGCGCCGTCGATACGCCGGAAGCGCTGCCGATGATCACCGTCGACGAGCCGACGCTGACGATGAACTTCCTCGTCAATTCGTCGCCGCTGGCCGGCCGCGAAGGCAAGTTCGTGACGAGCCGCCAGATCCGCGACCGCCTGATGAAGGAGCTGAATCACAACGTCGCGCTGCGCGTGAAGGATACCGGCGACGAAACGGTGTTCGAAGTGTCGGGCCGCGGCGAACTGCACCTGACGATTCTCGTCGAGAACATGCGCCGTGAAGGCTACGAGCTGGCCGTGTCGCGTCCGCGCGTCGTGATGCAGGAAATCGACGGCGTGCGGCACGAGCCGTACGAGCTGCTGACCGTCGACGTCGAGGACGAGCATCAGGGCGGCGTGATGGAAGAGCTCGGTCGCCGCAAGGGCGAAATGCTCGACATGGCGTCGGACGGCCGCGGTCGCACGCGTCTGGAATACAAGATCTCGGCGCGCGGCCTGATCGGCTTTCAGAGCGAATTCCTGACGCTGACGCGCGGCACGGGCCTGATGAGCCACATCTTCGACTCGTACGCACCGGTCAAGGACGGCTCGGTCTTCGAGCGCCGCAACGGCGTGCTGATCTCGCAGGACGACGGCGCTGCCGTGGCTTACGCACTGTGGAAGCTGCAGGATCGCGGCCGCATGTTCGTGAAGCCGGGCGACGCGCTGTATGAGGGCATGATCATCGGTATCCACAGCCGCGACAACGACCTCGTCGTGAACCCGATCAAGGGCAAGCAGCTGACCAACGTGCGTGCGTCGGGCACCGACGAAGCCGTGCGTCTCGTGCCGCCGGTCCAGATGTCGCTCGAATACGCGGTCGAATTCATCGACGACGACGAACTCGTGGAAGTGACGCCGCAGTCGATCCGTCTGCGCAAGCGCTTCCTGAAGGAGCACGAGCGTCGCCGCGCGAGCCGCGAAGGCGCGGTCGACTAAGCATCGGCTGTTCCCGTGCATGACGAAAAAGGCTGCCTTCGGGCGGCCTTTTTTGCATCTGCGCAGTGTGCAATCGGGCGGGTTGCAAAACACTGTTCCCGCGAGTCGCGGCAATCCGGCGAAACCCCGTCACGCGGTGCTTTCAGCCGCATTTCGCCGTGAACTTCGGTATCGGTTCTGTGATATGCTGCGCGCACGCAAGTTTTAGGTCCTTCCAAGCAAGACTTGATTCGCAATCCGCTAAACGGTCAGGCCGTGTCGCGGAAGGTTGAGTAACCCGCTATTTCTCGAGAAGCTCGAAGAAAGGTGAGCGTAAAATGTCAGATGTAATGAAGCAGTTTCAGCTGAACTCCTATCTGTTCGGCGGCAATGCTTCGTACGTTGAAGAACTGTACGATGCATACCTCAACAATCCGGCATCGGTGCCGGAGAACTGGCGAGAGTATTTCGACGCGCTGCAGAACGTGCCTGCAACCGACGGCTCGAACGCCAATGACGTCGCTCATTTCCCGATCGTCGAATCGTTTGCCGAGCGTGCGAAGGCCAATGCCTTCATCCCGCGCGAAAGCACGAGCAATCTGGCGACCGCGCGCAAGCAGGTCCACGTCCAGTCCCTCATCAGCGCATATCGCTTCCTCGGCTCGCAATGGGCCAATCTGGATCCGCTGAAGCGTCGCGAACGTCCCGCCATCCCCGAACTCGAACCCGCGTTCTACGACTTCTCCGAAGGCGACCTCGACCAGACGTACAGCGCAAGCAACCTGTATTTCGGTTTCGACCAGGCTTCGCTGCGCGACATCGTCAAGGGCCTGCGTGACACGTACTGCGGCACGATCGGCGCCGAATACATGTACATCAGCGATCCGGAGCAGAAGCGCTGGTGGCAGGAGCGCCTGGAATCGACCCGCGCGACGCCGTCCTTCTCGATCGACAAGAAGAAGCACATCCTGAATCGCCTGACGGCGGCGGAAGGCCTCGAGCGCTATCTGCACACCAAGTACGTCGGCCAGAAGCGCTTCTCGCTCGAAGGCGGCGAAAGCTTCATCGCGGCGATGGACGAAGTCGTCCAGCACGCAGGCAAGACCGGCGTGCAGGAAATCATCATCGGCATGGCGCACCGCGGCCGTCTGAACGTGCTGGTCAACACGCTGGGCAAGATGCCGGCCGACCTGTTCGCCGAATTCGAAGGCAAGCACGTCGACGACCTGCCGGCAGGTGACGTGAAGTACCACAAGGGCTTCTCGTCGGACGTGTCGACCGAAGGCGGCCCGGTCCACCTGTCGCTCGCGTTCAACCCGTCGCACCTCGAAATCGTGAACCCGGTGGTCGAAGGTTCGGCGAAGGCACGGATGGACCGTCGCGGCGACGAAGACGGCCTGCAGGTGCTGCCGGTGCAGATCCACGGTGACGCGGCCTTCGCTGGCCAGGGCGTCGTGATGGAAACGCTGAACCTCGCGCAGACGCGCGGTTACGGCACGCACGGCACGCTGCACATCGTCATCAACAACCAGATCGGCTTCACGACGTCCGACCCGCGCGACGCGCGCTCGACGCTGTACTGTACCGACGTGGTCAAGATGATCGAAGCGCCGGTGCTGCACGTGAACGGCGACGATCCGGAAGCCGTCGTGCTCGCGATCCAGATCGCGATCGACTACCGGATGCAGTTCCACAAGGATGTCGTGATCGACATCGTCTGCTTCCGCAAGCTGGGTCACAACGAGCAGGACACGCCGGCGGTCACGCAGCCGCTGATGTACAAGAAGATCGCGCAGCACCCGGGCACCCGTGCGCTGTACGCCGAGAAGCTCGTGCAGCAGGGCGTGATCACCGCCGAAGACGCCGACAACTACGTGAAGGCGTACCGCAAGGCGATGGACGACGGCCACCACACCGTCGATCCGGTCCTGTCGAACTACAAGAGCAAGTACGCGGTCGACTGGGTTCCGTTCCTGAACCGCAAGTGGACGGATGCAGCCGATACGGCCGTGCCGCTCGCCGAACTGAAGCGCCTCGGCGAACGCATCACGACGGTGCCGGAAAACTTCAAGGTCCACCCGCTCGTCGAGCGCGTGATCAACGACCGCCGCAACATGGCGCGCGGCGACCAGCCGCTCGACTGGGGCATGGGCGAACACCTCGCATTCGCGTCGCTCGTCGCATCGGGCTACTCGGTGCGCCTGACGGGCCAGGACTCGGGCCGCGGCACGTTCACGCACCGTCATGCGGTGCTGCACGACCAGAACCGCGAGCGCTGGAACGACGGCACGTACGTGCCGCTGCAGAACATCGCCGACGGTCAGGCGAAGTTCACGGTGATCGACTCGGTGCTGTCGGAAGAAGCGGTGCTGGGCTTCGAATACGGTTACTCGACCGCCGAGCCGAACACGCTCGTGCTGTGGGAAGCCCAGTTCGGCGACTTCGTCAACGGCGCGCAGGTCGTGATCGACCAGTTCATCTCGTCGGGCGAAGTGAAGTGGGGCCGCGTGTCGGGTCTGACGATGCTGCTGCCGCACGGCTACGAAGGCCAGGGTCCGGAACACTCGTCGACGCGTATCGAGCGTTTCCTGCAGCTGTGTGCCGATCACAACATGCAGGTCGTTCAACCGACGACGCCGGCACAGATTTTCCACCTGCTGCGTCGCCAGATGATCCGTCTGTTCCGCAAGCCGCTGATCGTCGCAACGCCGAAGTCGCTGCTGCGCCACAAGGAAGCGGTGTCGGACCTGTCGGAACTCGCGAAGGGTTCGTTCCAGCCGGTGCTGGGCGAGACCGACGGCGGCATCGACGCGAAGAAGGTCAAGCGCGTGCTGGTGTGCTCGGGCCGCGTGTACTACGACCTCGTCGCGCATCGCCGCGAAGCGAAGGCGAACGACGTCGCGATCATCCGTATCGAGCAGTTGTATCCGTTCGCGCACAAGCAGTTCGAAGCCGAAATGAAGAAGTACGAGAACGCGACTGAAGTGGTCTGGGTGCAGGACGAGCCGCAGAACCAGGGCCCCTGGTTCTACGTCGAGCACCACCTGAAGGAAGGCATGAAGGAAGGGCAGAAGCTGGCATACAGCGGCCGTCCGGCTTCGGCCTCGCCGGCGGTTGGCTACTACGCGAAGCACTACGAGCAGCAGAAGGCCCTCATCGAAGGTGCGTTCGGCCGCCTGAAGAGCGCATCGATCGCGAAATAATCGACGTCAAGCGAAACGGGAAGGCGCGCAGCGCTTTCCCGTGTCTTTTGGCCCGCCGGGCGCGTCGCGCGCCGCACCGGCCGAAGGAATCGCACGAACCTCGTCATTACCCAGATTAAGCATCCAGGAAAATCACATGGCTATCGTAGAAGTCAAAGTCCCCCAGCTTTCGGAGTCGGTTTCGGAAGCCACCATGCTGCAGTGGAAGAAGAAGCCGGGCGAAGCAGTCGCGCAGGACGAAATCCTGATCGAACTCGAGACCGACAAGGTCGTGCTCGAAGTGCCGGCACCGGCCGCGGGCGTGCTCGCGCAAGTGCTGCAGAACGACGGTGACACGGTCGTCGCCGACCAGATCATCGCGACGATCGACACCGAAGCGAAGGCAGGTGCTGCCGAAGCAGCGGCGGGCGCCGCGGAAGTGAAGCCGGCCGCAGCACCCGCTGCAGCCGCACCGGCAGCACAGCCGGCTGCCGCGGTCGCATCGAGTTCGGCCGCCGCATCGCCGGCCGCAGCGAAGCTGCTGGCCGAGAAGGGCCTGTCGGCAGGCGACGTCGCAGGTTCGGGCCGCGACGGCCGCGTCACGAAGGGCGACGCGCTGGCCGCAGGCAGCGCACCGAAGGCTGCTCCGGCCGCCGCACCGGCGAAGACCGCCGCTGCAAAGCCGTCGCTGCCGGAAGTGAAGGTGCCGGCGTCGGCCACGACGTGGCTCAACGATCGTCCGGAACAGCGCGTGCCGATGTCGCGTCTGCGTGCACGTATCGCCGAGCGTCTGCTCGAGTCGCAGCAGACCAACGCGATCCTGACGACGTTCAACGAAGTCAACATGGCTCCGGTCATGGAGCTGCGCAACAAGTACAAGGACAAGTTCGAGAAGGAACATGGCGTGAAGCTCGGCTTCATGTCGTTCTTCGTGAAGGCGGCCGTGCATGCGCTGAAGAAGTTCCCGCTCGTGAACGCGTCGATCGACGGTAACGACATCGTCTATCACGGCTACTTCGACATCGGTATCGCCGTCGGCTCGCCGCGCGGCCTCGTGGTGCCGATCCTGCGCAATGCCGATCAACTGAGCCTCGCGGACATCGAGAAGAAGATCGCCGAATTCGGCCAGAAGGCGAAGGACGGCAAGCTGTCGATCGAGGAAATGACGGGCGGTACGTTCTCGATCTCGAACGGCGGCGTGTTCGGCTCGATGCTGTCGACGCCGATCATCAACCCGCCGCAGTCGGCCATCCTCGGCGTGCACGCGACGAAGGAGCGCCCGGTCGTCGAAAACGGCCAGATCGTGATCCGTCCGATCAACTACCTGGCACTGTCGTACGACCACCGGATCATCGACGGCCGCGAAGCCGTCCTGTCGCTCGTCGCAATGAAGGATGCGCTGGAAGATCCGGCACGCCTGCTGCTCGACCTGTAAGCCGAGTCTCACTGCATTGACCCGCTCCGCACGCTCGCGCACACGCGCGACCGTGCGGGCGTACAAGTAGAAAGGATTGTCATGTCCAAGGAATTTGACGTCGTCGTGATCGGCGCCGGCCCCGGCGGCTACATCGCCGCGATTCGCGCCGCGCAGCTCGGCAAGACCGTTGCCTGTATCGAGAAGTGGAAGAACCCGGCCGGCGCGCTGAAGCTCGGCGGTACCTGCCTGAACGTCGGCTGCATCCCGTCGAAGGCGCTGCTCGCCTCGTCGGAAGAGTTCGAGAACACGTCGCACCACCTGGCCGACCACGGCATCACGGTCGACGGCGTGAAGATCGACGTCGCGAAGATGCTCGGCCGCAAGGATGCGATCGTCGAGAAGATGACGAGCGGGATCGAGTTCCTGTTCAAGAAGAACAAGATCACCTGGCTGAAGGGCCATGGCAAGTTCACCGGCAAGACCGACGCCGGCGTGCAGATCGAAGTGAGCGGCGAGGGCGAGGCCGAAGTCGTCACCGCGAAGAACGTGATCATCGCGACGGGTTCGAAGGCGCGTCACCTGCCGAACATCCCGGTCGACAACAAGATCGTGTCGGACAACGAAGGTGCGCTGACGTTCGACTCGGTGCCGAAGAAGCTCGCCGTGATCGGCGCAGGCGTGATCGGCCTCGAACTCGGTTCGGTGTGGCGTCGCCTGGGCGCCGAAGTGACGGTGCTCGAAGCGCTGCCGGCGTTCCTCGGCGCAGCCGACGAAGCGCTCGCGAAGGAAGCGGCCAAGCTGTTCAAGAAGCAAGGCCTCGACATCCATCTCGGCGTGAAGATCGGTGACGTGAAGACGACGGCGAACGGCGTGTCGATCGCCTACACCGACAAGGACGGCAACGCGCAGACGCTCGACGCCGACCGCCTGATCGTGTCGGTCGGCCGCGTGCCGAACACCGACAACCTCGGCCTCGAGGCGATCGGCCTGAAGGCGAACGAGCGCGGTTTCATCGACGTGGACGACCACTGCCGTACCGCGGTGCCGAACGTCTATGCGATCGGCGACGTGGTGCGTGGTCCGATGCTCGCGCACAAGGCGGAAGACGAAGGCGTGCTGGTCGCGGAAGTGATCGACGGCCAGAAGCCGCACATCGACTACAACTGCATTCCGTGGGTGATCTACACGTACCCGGAAATCGCATGGGTCGGCAAGACGGAACAGCAGCTGAAGGCCGAAGGCCGCGAGATCAAGTCGGGCAAGTTCCCGTTCTCGATCAACGGCCGCGCGCTCGGCATGAACGCGCCGGACGGTTTCGTGAAGATGATCGCGGACGCGAAGACCGACGAACTGCTCGGCGTGCACGTGATCGCCGCGAACGCGTCGGACCTGATCGCGGAAGCCGTGGTGGCGATGGAGTTCAAGGCGGCGTCGGAAGACATCGCCCGCATCTGCCATCCGCACCCGTCGATGTCGGAAGTGATGCGCGAAGCGGCGCTCGCCGTCGACAAGCGCTCGCTGAACAGCTGAGCATGGTGTAGCGCCTGCCGGCCATCGGCCGGCGCAGCCGTCTCATGACGAAGGCGGGCGGGGTTTCCCGCTCGCCTTCGTTTTTTCCGGTTTGCCCGATGAACGTCACCGAATACTACACGCGCGAACTGACCACGCGCGGCTATCAGTCCGATCCCGCCCAGCGCGCGGCCGTCGATCGCCTGCAGTGCTGTTTCGACGAGTGGGTCGAATACAAGGCGCGTCGCTCGAACGCGTTCAAGAAGCTCATCAATCATCCGGACCTCCCGCGCGGCGTCTACATGTGGGGCGGCGTCGGCCGCGGCAAGAGCTTCCTGATGGACAGCTTCTACGCGGTGGTGCCCGTGCAGCGCAAGACGCGCCTGCATTTCCACGAATTCATGCGCGAGGTACACCGCGAACTCGAGGAGCTGAAAGGGCAGGCCGATCCGCTCGACGAGCTCGCGCGACGCATCGCGAAGCGCTACCGGCTGATCTGCTTCGACGAATTCCATGTGTCGGACATCGCGGATGCGATGATCCTGTACCGGCTGCTCGATCGCCTGTTCAACAACGGCGTGCAGTTCGTGATGACGTCCAACTACGATCCCGACGATCTGTATCCCGACGGCCTGCATCGCGACCGCATGCTGCCGGCGATCGCCCTGATCAAGCAAAAGCTCGACGTGCTGAACGTCGACGCGGGCGTCGACTATCGCCAGCGTACGCTCGCGCAGGTGCAGATGTACCACACGCCGCTCGGCGCGGACGCCGATCGCGAACTGCGTCATGCGTTCGCGAAGCTCGCCGCGGTGCCGGACGAAAGCCCGATCCTGCATATCGAGAAGCGCGAGCTGAAGGCGCTGCGCAAGGCCGACGGGGTCGTCTGGTTCGATTTCGCGACGCTGTGCGGCGGCCCGCGATCGCAGAACGACTATCTCGAGCTTGCCAGCCGCTTCCATGCGATCGTGCTGTCGGAAGTGCCGCAGATGTCGCCGCGAATGGCGTCGGAGGCGCGGCGCTTCACCTGGCTCATCGACGTGCTGTACGACCACAAGGTCAAGCTCCTGATGTCCGCGGCGGTGCCGGCGGAGCAGTTGTACGTCGAAGGGCCGATGGCGAACGAGTTCGCGCGCACGGTATCGCGAATCGTCGAGATGCAGTCGAAGGAGTACCTCGAAACGCCGCGCCGCATCGTCGATACTTCGCTGACCTGATCGCAGTTTTCAACAAGTGACCGACTTCAAACGTCAATTCCGGTCAAATTCTCGCGATCTCGGGGTATTTTCGGACTTGTCTTATGTTCACGGTTGAGGGTAGTCGATATCGTTGAGTCATGGTTCCTAAGGCTGGAGATGTCCATGACACCGTATCGCGATCTGACCGACCATGAGTGGCGCTGCGTCGTGCCGCTTCTGCCCGAAATGCAGCCGCGCACCGAGTTGCGGGGCCGTCCGTTGGCGAACACGCGCGCCGTCCTGAACGGCGTACTTTGGGTGATTTACAGCGGCGCGACCTGGTCCGCGATGCCGCGTCGCTACCCTTCATACCAGACGTGCCATCGCCGCTTCAAGGTATGGCACGAGACCGGCACGTTGATGCAGGTAATGCGCGAGTTGTACGGCGACGCCGGCGTGAATTTGTGCAAGGAGTTGTCCACGCGGATGCGCAAGCACGCGCAGTCGAAGGCAGCGGAGGTGCGCAGTGCCGCAGCGCCGGCGTATCGTGCACCGGGCAGCTACGTGCCGGATGCGCTGAAGCACGCGGCATGATATCGGGTGAATTCACTCGCGCCCACATCAAAACAAAATCGGCCTGACGACATCGTCGCAGGCCGATTTTTCATTGCGTTGCGCGTATCGACGCGCGTCGCGTTATTGTGCGCGAACCCAGGTCTGCGACCGGCCGAGCAGCGACACGCCGATGTAGCCGCGCACGACGAGCTTCTGGCCGCCGTCTTCGAGTGACATCTTGCACTTGTAGACCTTGCCGTTTTCCGGGTCGAGGATATTGCCGCCGTCCCAGTGGTCGCCGTCCTTCTTCATCGCCTTGATGATCGTCATGCCCTTGATGAGCTGATCCTTGCGCTCGTCCGTGCATGCGGTGCAGCGGCGATCGGGTGTGTCGTTGGCGCCGAGGCCCTTGACGACCTTCCCCGACAGCGAGCCTTCGCCGTCATCGGCGATCTGCACGAGCGCCTTCGGCTGATGCGTGTTGTCGTCGATCGTCTGCCACATGCCGACGGGGTTGTCGGCTTGGGCAAACACAGGTGCGGCGCAAGCGAGCAGCGCGCTTGCAATGGCCAGCGTGCGCAACGGGCGGGTCAGTTGAATCATCGTCTTCCTCCTTGTTTCATGTCGTATTCGATGCGCTCGCACGACCGTCTGCATGGGGCGGTGGCATGTTGCGAGCTTCGCCAGAATACGTGAAACCGCGCGCTGCGTTTGATAGAGGGGGTTCTAATCCAAACAGCCCGCGAGACGCGGGCTGTTTGGTGACTGATCAGTTGAGCTGATACGAGAACGCGGCATTCACGCGCGGGCTGCGCGAGGCGCTTTCGACCGGTGCATCGCCGACCGGCTTCGCGATATTCAGGTCGAGACTGTAGTAACGGCTGTCCGTAAATCGCACGCCGATGCCGACCGACGACAGACGGCTCGGCGACGGCGTCCCCGTATGCAGATACACGCGCGCCATGTCGTACGCGATGTACGGCGTGATGGATTTCATATACGTCCAGCCCGGCGTGAATCCGCGGTTGACCTCCAGCGACATCCCCCAGCCCGAGTCGCCGGACGTTTCACCGGGCTGGTAGCCGAGTGCATAGCGCGTCGAACCGAACGAGATCTGTTCCGACGTCGGCAGCGAGTCGGGGCTGTACTGGCCGGTCAGCGAAACCGACGTGCCGATCTTGAACGGCCATTCGTTGGTCTGTGTGAAGGTTGCGCCGGTGCGCACGAATGTCAGCGAGATCGGGCTGTCCACCGATGTCGTGTTCGAGCCGATCGTGATGTCCTGCGATTTCGACGCGCCGAGAATGTTGAAACCTTTCGCGACGTTGACGCTCAGCTTCTGTACCTGCTTGGCCGACACGCTCGTGTAATCGAGCTGCATTTGCAGCACGCGGACTTGCGAGCGCGTGTCGATGCTGTTGCCGGAGATCTTGTTCTGGTAACGGTCCTCGTTGTGCGACGCATAGCCCGATACGGTGCCGAGCAGGCTGCGCTGGTTGTTCAGCAGCAACGGATAGGAGGCCGAAAGACCGAGTTTCTCGTTCTTGACCGTGCGCTCGACGGTCGACGGCAGGCCCGGGTTGTCGGTCGGCTTGCCGCGATACGTGCTGGCGTCGAGGCGCGTGACCAGCCCGCTGCTGCCGACCGGCACCGCGCCGCTGAATGCCACGTAGGTCTGCTTGTCGCGTCCAGGCGGCACCAGCGCGGAAATGCTCAATTGCTCGCCGAACGACGTGAGGCCGTTCTCCGTCGCGGTGATGAGACCCTGGACGCCCGGATGATTGAAGTCGATGCCGGTGCTGATGTTGAACGCCTTGCGGTCGACGGCCAGTTCGAGCGTCGTGGCGCCGTCGGTCGTTTGCGGGGGCGGCACGTTGGCCTTCACCGTCACGCCGGGCAGGAGGCCGAACGTGTTCACGTAGCGTTCGAACGTCGCGCGGCGCAGCGGGCGATCGGCCGTGATGTGCGCGGCGATCGCGCGAATCTTCGATTCCATCGCGCCGGGCTTGCCGGTGACCTTGACGTCCGACACATAGCCCTCGACAACCGTGACGCGCACGACGCCGTTCTCGAACGTCTGCGCGGGAATGAACGCGAACGACAGCGCATAGCCGCGATCCTGATACAGCTTGGTTACGCCGTTCGCGGTTTCGATCAGCTCGCCGATCGTGATGTCCTTGCCGACGAGGGGGGTGAAGCGACGCGAGATTTCGTCGAAAGGCACCGACTTCACGCCTTCCACCTGGAACGTCGTCGGCGTCAGGTGCCGCGACAGTAACTCCTGTAATTGCGGTGCCTGCGGCGCGACCTGCACGGTGACGCTCGGGCCTTTCTTTGGTGCGTTGATCTGCGGGAGGGAGTCGAGCGGGTTGCCTGCCGCGCGTGTCTGTGCATGTGCCGTGCCTGCTGCTGCGATGGCGAGCAGCATCATCCATCTGTCGAGTCTGGATTTCATTGTTCTTCCTCGTAGGCCTTGCTTTTCGTCTTCTTTCTAATGCAGGCGCGCGACACCAGGGTGTCGCGCGCCGCGTGCCGCATTGCCGGTTGTGTTTGTACGGCCGCGCCTCATGCTCCGGCTGCAAAGGCGCAACCGTCCTCCTTACTTGCCAACGCTACCCAGCGTGCCCAGCAACCCCGTTACCGGCGCGAGGAGTCCCGTCGAGCTGCCCGGCGATGCCGTTCCCGTCACGCCGCCGACGAGCGACGTGACCGGTGCGAGCGGATTCGACGAAGCCCCGGACCCCGCTGCACCGCCGACTGCTCCGGTGACAGTATTCAGCAAACCGGTGACGGGCGCGAGCGGGTTTGCACCGCCTGCGCCACCCGTTGCGCCGCCGAGCGTGCCCGTGAGCGTCGACACGAGACCGGTGACGGGCGCGAGCGGGTTGCTGCCCGAGCTGCCCGTTGCGCCACCGACTGCGCCGGTGAGCGAACCGAGCGGCGTCGAACCGAGACCGGACAACAGGCCGCCGAGCGGGTTCGTCGAGCCGGAGCCCGACGACGAGCCGTTTTGTACGGTAGTCGTCGAGCCGCCGACGAGGCTCGTGATCAGGCCGGGGATCGGCGCCGCGCCGTTCGGCCCGTTCGGGTTCACGAGGCCGCCAGCGTTGGTCACGGTGTTGCCGACCGCGGTGACGAGCTGGCCGACGTCGCCGACGAGCGGCTGATTCGACGTGCTGCCGACCTGCTTGCCCGCCGAGCTGATTGCGCCGCCGATCTGGCCCAGCAGGCCCGACACCGGTTGTCCGAGACCCGTGGTCGTGCCGACCTGCTGCGTGACCTGACCGGCGGTGATCACCAGCGGCGTGATGGCCGAACTGAGCGGCTGCGTCACTTGCTGCACGGCGCCCGACGACAGCGTCGAGCCGATCGTCGTGCCCGCGGCCGACAGGCCGTTGGCGACCGTGTCGAGCGCGGTGCCGACCGGCGTCGTCACAGGGGCGAGCGGTGCGAGCGGACCCGTGCCGAGCGCCTTGACCGTCGAGCTCAGCCCGGACACGGTATTGCTCGTCGCGCCGACGACATTCCCGAGGCCGGCGACCGTCGTGCCGACGGGATCCTTGATCGAGCCGGTCTGTCCGAGCCCGTTGCTCAGCGCATCGGCAGCCGCGTTGATGATCGTGCCGGTGCTCGAGACGGTGCTGCCGACACCCTTCGTCACGCCGTCGCCGAGGCCCGGCAGGCTGACGTTGCCGATCGTGCTGCCGAGATCGGTTGCGGTCTGGCCGATCGTGCTGACGGCGCCCTTGGTGCCGGTGGACGAGCCACTGGTGCCGCTCGTGCCGCTGGTACCGCTCGTGCCGCTGGAGCTGCCGCCGTTGCTGCTGGTCGGCGGCGTGCTGACGCTGTTGCCGCCGCAAGCAGCCAGCAGGCACGCTGCGGCGAAGGCGGTGAGGGGCACGCGCCACTGGCGCAGGACGACCGTCGTGATGGAACGTTGCTGGGACATGATGGACTCCTCGCTGTCTTGTCGATGAATGGATGTTCGATTACTTGCCGTGCGTGCCGCCGAGCAGACCGCCGATCAGCGACGTGACAGGCGCGAGCAGGTTCGAGCCGGAGCCCGAATTCGTGGCGCCGCCCGTGGTGCCGCTCAGTGCCGGCACGCCGACCGTGCTGGTGACGGACGACACTGCGCCCGTTACGGGGGCGAGCGGGTTGCCGGTGCCTGCGCCGCCCGTTGCGCTGCCGAGCGCACCGGTGACCGTGGAGACCAGGCCCGTGACCGGGGCAAGCGGACCGCTGCTGCCGCCGGCTACGCCGCCAAGTGCGCCCGTGACCGTGGAGAGAAGGCCGGTGACCGGAGCGAGCGGGCCGCCGCTGGTGCCGCCCGTCGCGCCGCCGAGTGCGCCGGTGACGGTCGAGACGATGCCCGTCACCGGAGCGAGCGGGCCGCCGCTGGTGCCGCCCGTCGCGCCGCCGAGTGCGCCGGTGACGGTCGAGACGATGCCCGTCACCGGGGCGAGCGGGCCGCCGCTGGTGCCGCCCGTTGCGCCGCCGAGTGCGCCGGTGACGGTCGAGACGAGGCCCGTCACCGGGGCAAGCGGGCCGCCGCTGGTGCCGCCCGCTGCACCGCCGAGTGTGCCGGTGACCGTCGTGAGGAGGCCCGTGAGCGGCGCGAGCGGGTTGGTTGCGCCGCCGGTGCCGCCCGTGAACAGGCCGCCGACAGCCTTCACGGTGTTGCCGGTCGACGAGACGGTGTTGCCGAGGCCCGTCGTGACGGGGTTGCCGCCCGTCGATGCGATCAGCGCGCCACCCTGGTTCAGGCCGTTGCCGATCGTGCCGAGCAGCATGTTGAGCGGGGCGCCGAGGCCGGTGGTCGTCCCGATCGTCTGCGTCGTCTGACCGACCATCGTCGTGATCGGCGTGATCGCCGAGCTGACGGTTTGCGTGACCTGCTGGATCGGACCGGTCGACAACACGTTGGACAGCGTGGTGCCGCCGCTCGATACGGCGTTGCCGACTTGCGTCACGAGGCCGCCGACGGCGCCGGTGACGGGAGCGAGCGGCGACAGCGGGCCGCTGCCGAGGCTCGTGACCAGGTTGCCTGTTTGCGTGACCGCGCCGCCGAGCTGGTTCACCGCGCCGCCGGTGCTGGCGACCGTGACGCCGATCGGGTCGTTCGTCGCGCCGAGCTGGCCGAGGCCGCTACCGAGGCCGTTGCCGAGCGCCGTCACCGCACCGCCGACGTTCTGCACGATGCCGCCTGCTGCCTGCGTCGTGCCCGGGTTGACGCCGGGCAGCGACTGGCCGGCGATCATGGAGCCGATGCCGGATACGGTGCCGCCGAGACTCGTGACGAGATTGCTGCTGCTTGCGAGGACGGTTCCCACCGCGTTCGACGACACACCGGAGGTGCCGCTCGTGCCGCTGCTCGTTCCACTCGTGGTGCCGCTGGTGCTGCCGCTCGTCGAGCCGCTCGTGCTGCCGCTGGTCGAGCCGCTGGTGCTACCCGACGTGCTGCCGCTCGTCGAACCGGACGTGCCGCCGGAGGTGCCGCCGCCCGACGTGGAGATCGAATCGCCACCGCCGGAGCTGGAGCCACCGCTGAGCCCCTTGCTGATGGAGCCGGAACCGCCGCACGCGGAGAGGGAAAGCATGGCTGCCACGGTGGCCGCGATCATAGTCGTCCGGAGCGTGCCATGAGGGATAACCTGAATGTCCATTTCGTCCTCGCATTGAAGCTGATGTTGTGTTGAGTGATGCGGGGATTACTCTGCAACTGTCGTGCCATTTCGATGGCCGACAGTTCGATGATTGGTTTTAAACGAGGCAATTCCTTGTCGGAAAAGGGATTTAGGCAAACTGAAAGATTGTTGAATCTGTTTAAGCGCAGTCAAATGAGAACGGTTTCGGCCGTTTCGTAACGTAACGTCACAACATTGGCGTTACGCGTGCGGCGTAACGTGAGGGGCGGGCAGGGCTGGCGGGCGGGGGGATTGTTTTACTGATGGATTAGGTGTGCACATCTAACCTATCGTAAATCCTATGTGTAAATCGTACCGAAACGCCGTACAAATACGTTGCGCTCCCGGAAAGTTTTTTCGATCGGGTCTTAAAAGAGGTTGGAAGTTAAATAGGATCGGATATAGAATCCGGAGCAGGTGTAACGAAATGTACAGGTCGGTACACGACGTTCGAGGAGGGTCACTATCGCGAATGTTAACTTACATCAAATTGTGATACGCACCCCTCGGGGTGACATATAAAGAAAGCGCACTTGGCCGTCGTTTCACATGTGTAACGAACGGCTCGAGGCAAGGGCCAGATATACGGGGACGCACAACGTATAAAAGGCCAAAGAACGTACATACAGGCACGAGGAATTAAAAAATGAAAGCACTCATCAAGCGCTTCCTTAAGGAAGAAGACGGGGTTACCGCGATCGAATATGGTCTGATTGCGGGGCTGGTCGCTGTCGCCATCATCGCCGGTGTATCGTCGCTCGGCACCAATCTCAATTCGATGTTCTCGACCATCGGCACGTGCGTCAGCACGGTCGGTAGCTCGGGCGCAGCCGCGGCGTGCAAATTGGGCTAAGCAGTCCAAATCATTGTCTTTCGGCGTGATATCGAGCGGCTTGCTGCGGCGAGCCGCTCGACTTATATCCGCGACCGGTCTGGCGCGATGGCATATCTCTTTTCTATCGGGGCGTTCCTGGCTTGGGCGGTGCTCGTCACGGCCAGTGACATTCGTTCCCGGCGTATTCCGAATTTGCTCGTTGTCGGCGGGTTGGTCGCCGCATTCGCAAGCGCCTTTTACGGTGCAAATCCGTTCGGCATCGTGCGTGTCCAGGCGCTGCTCGGCATGTTCGTCGGTATGGCGGGCCTCCTCCCGTTCTTTTTCCTGGGGGTGATGGGCGCGGCCGACGTGAAGGTGTTTGCCGTCCTGGGCGCGTGGTGCGGTATTCACGGCCTGCTGTGGCTCTGGATCGCCGCGAGCCTTGTAGCGGGGATTCACGCACTTGCCGTGCTGTTGTTGTCTCGCACGCCGCTCGGTACGTTGTGGCGGCGTGGCGCACCGGCGTTGACGATCGGTCGATATCGCGCGACACCTTATGGCGCGTGCCTCGCAATCCCTGCGGCCGTATGGCTCGTCTGCCTCGTCGCGGGAGGGAGCGTGCGATGAAACGGCAGAGGAAGCGGTGCGGATACGGGCGGCAGCGCGGAGCGACTGCAGTCGAATTCGCAATCATATTTCCGCTTTTCTTCGTGATCTGCTACGGAATCATTTGCTTCGGAATGGTTTTCGTGATTCAGCAAAGTTTGACGTTTGCCGCCAGTGAGGGCGCGCGCGCGGGCTTGAATTACGCCCCGGATTTGACGACTCGAACCGCGAAGGCGCAGGCGACCGCGATAAACGTCGTCAGTTGGCTGAATATCAGCGCGCCGAATGTCATGGTGCAGGCGCCTGCATGCAAATACGACGCATCGCTGTATTGCTTGTCGGTAACGGTGAGCTATTCGCCACAAGCTTGGGTAACGACCATGCCGTTTGTGGGCACCATTTTGACCCAGCCGTTGACAAGCACGGCGGTCGTCCAGATTTCGCAGTCGTTGCTTCAATGAGTTACGCATCGCGACGAGGCGGTTTTTGTCGTGCTAATTGTCAGACAAAAAGATTTGCACGGACCTTATCCGGTATCCATACGACAACATGGCCAATAACGTAACGAAGATCATCGCGGGGCTGCTGATTGCAATCGCCGTTCTGCTCGGAATCTATGCATGGATGCTCGGGCGCAGTTCGTCTAGTCCTGTCCCGGCGCAACCGGCAGCGGCGGCGACCCCGGTGCCGGTCGTGATCGCGACGCGCACGCTGTCGGTCGGTCAACCGATCGCCGCAGACGCGTTGAAGATTCAGCCGACCGCACCAGCGCCGGCAGGAGCGTTTTCCGATCCCGCCATACTGGTCGGTCGCGTGCCGGCGCGCGACATTCCGGCGTCGGCGCCCGTCGTCTCGGGCGCACTGGTGTCGGGTCTTGCCGAGGACGTCGAGCCGGGCGAACGCGCAATCGCGGTTCGCGTCGACGAAACCAATGCGGTCGGCAACCGGCTGCGGCCCGGTAATTTCGTCGACGTGTTCCTGAACCTGAAGCGGGAAGGGGGCGGCGCGATGTTCGACGGCGAAGTCTCGCAGACGCAGGCACGGCTCCTGATGTCGAAGGTTCGCGTGCTGTCGTTCGGCGACGCGACGCCGGATCGCGACAGCGGCAACAACACGAACGGCAGCAACGGCCAACCGAGCAACACGCGCATCGCGGTACTCGCGGTGCCAACCGCGCAGGTCGATGCGCTGACACTCGGCGAGGCGAGCGGCCGGCTGACGCTCGCGCTGCGAAACCCGCGCGACGACGAGCTTGCGACGCAGACGGTGGCGGTGCGCACGGACAACAAGCTGTCGCCGTCGGCCCTTGCCGCGGCCGGCGTATCGCTGCAACAGCTGTCCGGCACGTCGAGGACCGCTGTGGCCAACGTGAGCGTGCCGCCGCTGCCGTCGCGCCTGCCGCCGGCGATGCGACCAGGCGGCAGCGGAGGCGGGGGCAGCATCGAGGTGATCCGCGGCGGCCGGTCGGAAACGGTCGCGTATTGAACAACATCGATGGCAATCGATATCGGCGACGACAAGTAAAGGCCGTGCGACGGTCCAACAAACAATGAAAAACACACTGATTGCATTCGCGATTGCTCTCTGGACCCTGACATTCGCCTCCATTGCAAGCGCGAGCGGCACCATCGAGCTCGCGGTCGGCGCGCAGCGGCAGATTTCCGCGGGCCGCGCGCTGCAGCGGGTCGCCGTCGGCGATCCGGCAATCGCCGATGTGCTGATCATGAAGGGCAGTCGTTCGGGTTCGGTGCTGCTGACCGCGAAAGCGCCGGGCGCGACGAACGTGATGTTGTGGGAGCGTGGTCGCGACGAGCCGACGGTGTGGAGCGTGGAAGTCGTCGACGCGGCGGCGCAAGCGGTACTCGACGGCTCGACGCCGCAGGTGAAGGCGTACGGTGGGACGTCGGTGCTGCGGGGAACGTCGGTATCGCTCGATGCTCACGAACGGGCCGCGGCGGTCGCCAAAAACATGAGCCCCAAAGGCACGGTGATCGATCGCTCGACGCTGGCCGGCAAGAACGTCGTGCAGGTCGATGTGCGGGTGGTGGAATTCAGCCGTTCGGTGCTGAAGCAAATCGGCTTCAATTTCTTCAAGCAGAGCAACGGCTTTTCGTTCGGTTCGTTCGCGCCGGGCGGCGTGCAATCGTATAACGGCGCAGCGGGCCCGGGCACGGGCTCATACATTCCGACGCTTGGCGCGCCGGTTGCGTCAGCGTTCAACCTGGTCGTGAACGCAGCAGGACGAGGCATCTTCGCCGACCTGTCGCTGCTCGAAGCGAACAACATGGCGCGCGTGCTCGCGGAGCCGACGCTCGTCGCGCTGTCCGGTCAGAGCGCCAGCTTCCTCGCGGGCGGCGAGATTCCGGTGCCGGCGCCACAGGGACTCGGCTCGACCGCGATCCAGTGGAAGCAATACGGCGTCGGGCTGTCGCTGACCCCGACGGTGTTGAGCCCGAACCGGATCGCGCTGAAGGTCGCACCGGAATCGAGCCAGCTCGACTTCGTGAACAGCGTGACGATCAGCGGCGTCGCCGTGCCGGGGATCACGACGCGTCGTGCCGATACGACGGTCGAACTCGGTGACGGCGAGAGCTTCGTGATCGGTGGCCTGATCGATCGGCAGACATTGTCGAACGTGAGCAAGGTGCCGCTGCTCGGCGACCTGCCGATCATCGGCACGTTCTTCAAGAACCTGAACTACCAGCAGAACGACAAGGAATTGCTGATCATCGTGACACCGCATCTCGTCGCCCCGATTGCGAAGGGGGCGGTACTGCCTGCGACGCCCGGCGAGTTGTCGGAGCAGCGTGACGGGCCGGTGTGGCGATCCTATCTGGGCGGTGCGGCGTCGCCGGATGCAGCACCGGGGTTTTCGAAATGAATCTGAAGCATTGCGCGTCGCGGCACATCGCTACGCCATGCGTAATCGGGGGTGTTCGACATGAATGCACGAACCCAATCATTGTGTGAACCCGCCGTGACCGACTACTTCGTTTGTGCGTCGACAAAGGAAGCGCATGTGCGCTGGTTGGCCGATACGCTGGTTTCGGCCGGTGCGGTCGAGGCCGCGTCGCTGGAACCGGGTGTGCTGGCACAGCGCATCACCGGGCTCAATCCAGCGCTTGTGTTCATCGACTTCTCCGAACGCAGCGAAGCGGCGAGCGTCGCCGCAGCCGCGGTACGCGCGGCGCACCCGGGGTTGCCGATCGTCGCGCTCGGCTCGCTCACCCAGCCGGAGAGCACGCTCGCAGCACTGCGTGCAGGCGTGCGCGACTTCATCGACGTGTCGGCATCGGCCGAGGACGCGCTGCGAACGACGCGTGGGTTGCTGTCCCACGTCGGCGAGCCGACGAGCCGCCACGGCAAGGTCGTCGCGTTGCTCGGCGCGCGCGCGGGCATGGGGGTCAGCACGCTCGCCGCGAATCTCGCGGTCTGGCTGCAGAAGCGGGCGCTCGGCCCGGGTGCGACGGGCGGCCCGGACGGCGGTGTGCCGGCCGGTCGCCAGACTGCGCTGATCGATCTCGGGTTACCCGCCGGCGACGGCGCGCTGTTCCTGAACACGCGTTGCGAATTCCACTTCATCGATGCCGTGCAGAATCTGCGCCGCATCGATCGCACGTTCGTGAACACCGCGCTCACGCGACACCAGAGCGGCGTCGCACTGACGACGCTGCCGCCGGACCTCGCCGGATTGCGCGACGTGTCCTATGCGTCATGCATCGGGTTGCTCAACCGTTTCCGTGCGTTCTTCGACCAGCAGGTCGTCGATCTCGGCGGGTTCTCGAATCGCGAGTTCGTCACGCAGATCGCCGCATCGGCCGACGAGGCCTGGCTCGTTTGCGATCAGGGCGTCGCGTCGATCGTTTCGGCCGCCGACCTGCTCACCGGGCTGCGCGATGCGGGTGTCGATACCGATCGCGTCAAGCTCGTGGTCAACCAGTACGACGCCGCGCTGGACCTGATGCCCGGACAGATCGCCGAGCGTCTCGGGTTGTCGCTGGTCGGCACCTTGCCGGCACGTCGCGTCGCGATCGGCCATGCGGCAAACCAGGGGCGGCTCATCGTCGACGCGGCGGAGCGCGATCCGTATGTGCGCGCACTCGAATCCCTCGCCGCGCGGCTGCCCGGCGTATCGGGCATGGCGGGCGCGTCGCGCGCGGCGCCCGGCCTGTCGGCGCTCAAACGTTTCATTCAACCCTTGTCCAAGCGGTCATAACCGATGGCACACGACATTCAATTCGCCGACGGCGCAGCGCCGTTCTCCCAGACGCAGCAATTCCACGACATCAAGAATGCGGCGCACGAACACCTGCTGACGCGTATCGAGGAACTGGGCGCCGAGTTCGGCCGATGGTCGCGCCAGGCGATCAATCAGTTCGTCGACCTCGAAATCGACAGCTTCGTCCGGCTGCGCCGCATTCCGCTCAACGAGAACGAGGTGCGGGCGATCGCCGAGGCGCTGACGAAAGAACTCGCGGGCTTCGGCCCGATCGAGGACCTGCTCGCGGATCCCGCGGTCGAGGACATCCTGATCAACGGCTACAACGACGTTTACGTGTCACGGCACGGGATCCTCGCCAAGCTGCCGGTGCGTTTCACCGATAACGCGCACTTGCTGCGCATCGTGCGCCGGATTCTCGCACCGATCGGGCGTCGTCTCGACGAATCGAACCCGATGGTCGACGCGCGACTGCCCGATGGCGGTCGCGTAAACGTCGTGATCGAGCCGCTGTCGATCGACGGACCGATCGTGTCGATCCGCAAATTCCGCAAGGATCCGCTCAAGCCCTCGGACCTGCTCGGCAACGGCACGTACAACGACGAGATCGGCGCGCTGCTCGAGGCGGCTGTCGAGGCACGCTGCAACGTGCTCGTGTCGGGCGGAACGAGTTCGGGCAAGACGTCGCTGCTCAACGCGCTCGCATTCCACATTCCGGAGGCCGAGCGTGTCGTGACGATCGAGGATACGGCGGAGCTGTCGCTGAACCACCCGCACGTCGTGCGGCTCGAAAGCCGCCCCGGCGGATTCGACGGCAGCGGTGTCGTGACGATTCGCGACCTGCTGCGCAACACGTTGCGGATGCGTCCGGACCGGATCATCGTCGGCGAAGTGCGCGGCGGTGAAGTGCTCGAAATGCTGCAGGCCATGAACACGGGCCATGACGGCTCGATGGGCACCGTGCACGCGAGTTCGCCGCGCGAGTGCCTGTACCGTCTCGAGATGCTCGCCGGGTTTGCCGGCTTCCAGGGGACCGAGTCGAGCTTGCGTCGCCAGATCGCGAACGCGATCGATTTCATCGTGCAGATCGGCCGGCTGTCGAATGGGCGCCGCCGGATTCTGTCGATCACCGAGGTGACCGGGCTGTCCGACAACATCATCGCGACGCAGGAGCTGTATCGCTACGAAGCGCGCGTGACGCCGGAAGGCGAGGAAATCGATCACTGGGAATCGCTCGGCATCCATCCGCATTCGCCGAAACTCGCGCGCTTCCGGCAGACGCTGACGAACAGCGCAATGGGCGGGGGCGGTTTCGGTGGCGGCTTTGGTGGCGGCGGTTTCGGCCGCGGCGGGGGCTTCAATGTATAGCGCGATGATCTGGGTGCTCGCGGTCGCGATGCTGTGCGTGGCATCGGCACTGATGCTGTGGCGACATGCGGAAACCCGGCGCGTGCGCACCGATGCGAAGCGCTTCATCGACAGCCGGCTCGAACCCGGCATGCGCGTGGCGGCACCGGCTGCGCGATCGGCGGCATCCGCCGCGTCGCGGGCCGTGTCATCGTCCGGTGGCGCGCACAATACCGCGTCTCGTGCGTTCTGGGCGCACTGGTATGCGCTCGCAACGGAGTATCTGACCAACCTCGTGAACCGTGCGGGGATCGAAGGCGCGCGCGGCAAGGCGATCGTCGCGCTGGCCGCTCTCGCCGCGGTGGCGGCAATCGCGGGTAGCCGCGGCGGCGTGCTTGCGTGTTTCGCGGCGCTTGCGTGCGGCGGCGCGATCTTCGGTGTCTGGCTCACGTCGCGAATCCAGAAGCGGCGACTGAAAATCGTCCGGCAGATCCCGTCGTTTCTCGACGGGATCGTGCGACTGGTGACGCTCGGCAACAGCGTGCCGGCCGCATTCCAGGCAGCGCTGCTGACGACGGAGGAGCCGCTGCGGGGGTGTCTCGATCACGTGTCCCGGATGCTGCGCTCGGGTGTCGAGATCGATCGCGCGATGCTTCACATCGCCAAGATCTACCGGACCGAGGAGTTCGAATTGCTCGGCTCGGTACTGCGGTTGTCGGTCAAGTACGGCGGTCGCGCGGACGTCATGCTGGAGCGGATGGCCGTCTTCATGCGCGACCTCGAGCAAGCGGAGCGCGAGCTGACGGCGATGTCGGCGGAGACGCGGCTGTCGGCATTCGTGCTCGTGATGTTGCCGATCGGGATCGGCAGCTTTGTCGTGATGACCAACCCGAAATACCTGGAAGGGATGTGGAACGATCCGAGCGGACAAATGCTCCTCATGTTCGCGTTCCTGGCGCAGGTTGCGGGTAGCGTATGGCTGTATCGAATGGCTCGACTCAGGTGATGCGATGACAGCAACTCAGATCGGATCGGTCGCACTGGCACTTGGCGCGCTGGGCGTGCTGTTGTTTGGAATGATCGCGTTGTTGCGTGTGAGCGCCGCGTCGCGTGCAGAACGTGCGTTGGCCGATGCGCTCGATCAGCGCATGGCGGCGCTGGAAGCAGCCAAGGCGCGCACCGCGGCGGACGAGGTTCCATCGGCGAAACCGGACACGCGCGGGCGCGAGCGCATCGAGCGCTTGCTGGCGCGATTCTCGGCAACAGGGATGCGCTGGCTCGATACCGGGTTCGGCAAGTACATCGTCGCAGACGAGGACCGTCGTCTGCTCGAGCAATGCGGTTACGTCGACGCGCGTACGCGCGGGCTGTTCCTGATCGCACGAATTGCAAGCGGGATCGCATTGCCGTTGCTGTTCGCGATATTCGCGAGCGGACGAACGACGAGAGGATTCTGGATGATCGGCATGTTCGCCGCATTCGGGTTCGGTTTCATGCTGCCGAAGCTCTACCTGCAGCGTCGTGCCGCCGCGCGGCGGCAGAGTGTCATCGACGAGCTGCCGTTGCTCGTCGACATGCTGCGCTTGTTGCAGGGCGTCGGATTGTCACTGGATCAAAGCCTGCAGGTCGTGACGAACGATTTCCGCGGGATGATGCCGGTGCTGTCGTCGGAGGTCGGGATCGCGCAGCGTCAATTCGCAGCGGGCCGCACACGCGAGCAGTCGATGCAACGGTTATCGAGCGGATTCGACAACGAGGACTTGCGCGCGATTGCGCGGCTGATGGTGCAGGTCGACAAGCACGGCGGCGCGGTACAGGAGCCGCTCAAGCAGTTCGGCGACCGGCTTCGGGAAACGCGCCGCGCGATGTTGCGCGACCGGATCGGTCGGCTCACCGTAAAGATGACTGGTGTGATGGTGGTGACATTGCTGCCTGCACTGCTGATCGTGACGGCCGGCCCGGGGTTGCTGGCCGTGATGCGTGCGCTGACGGCGCATCATCATTGACGGACGGAAGGAAAGACGATGAAGCGGATCAGCGAAATGGCGAGGCATGCTGGCGTGGTGGCGGTGGTAGCACTGCTCGGCGCATGTGCGACCAAGGATGGCGGATACGGCGTGAACGCTCAGGCAGAGCGCGCGGCGCTGATTCAGGCCGCCGACCAGAAGCAGGCGGTGCCGGATACGCCTGCCATGTATCTCGGTCTGATCCAGCGGATGCAGGCGCAGGGCCTCTATTACGCATCGCTCGCGCACATCGACGCTTACGACAAGGCCTACGGCGTGTCGCCGGACACGATTCTGCTGCGCGCGGACGCGCTCCGGATGACCGACCAGCCGGCTGCCGGCGCGGCCGCGTATACGCAGTTGCTGAAGACGCCGCTCGCGTCGCGTGGTTACAGGGGGCTGGGGTTGATCGCCGGTGCGGCCGGTGATTTCGGCCTGGCTGTACAGGCATTGACGCAGGCGTCGGAGCTTGCGCCGACCGACGCGTCGCTGCTGTCCGATCTCGCTTATGCGAAATTGCGTAACGGCGATGTGGTCGGCGCGCGGGTGCCGTTGATGAAGGCAGCGGAGCTGGATCAACGCAATCCGAAGATCGTCAGCAACCTCGCACTGTACCTGCTCGCGTCCGGGCGCACGCAGGATGCGCAGCGACTGATGAATCAGCAGCGTCTACCGGCGGATATCCGCAAGGACATTCTTGGCGATGCCGCAAAGATTACGGCCGCGGCGCGTGCACAGCAGCGTGCGGTCGCGACGCCGCCGGTGGTGTCACGGCACGCCGCGACCGCGCCGATCACGCCGATGGCAAACAATTTCGGCTATGACCAGACCGTGCCGTTGCTGCAACGGTTTGCACAATGAACAGAACAAACAGGCGGGGAACGACATGAACAACAACGATCGTCGGAGCATGCGTGCAGGGCGGATTATGATCCTGGGTGCGATTGCCTGCATGGCACTGGGAACCGTCACCGCATCCGCACAGCAGGATACGGCACCGGTTGCGTCCGACGTGGGGCGCTCGACCAGGGACTGGCTCACGATGCAGGGCGAAAACCGGGCGGCAGCGCCGACGCAACCGTTGCTTGGCGACGTCGCGTCGTTGATCTACCAGCGCTATCTCGATTCGTTCAAGAACAAGATTCCTGAGTCGATGAGCACGCAGCTCGGTTCGTCCGGCGGCATGTCGGGTAGCGGACAGGGTGCGCAGTAAGCGAAATGGCGATGCGCGCAGATCAATCACGGGTGGGGCGGCGGCACGTCACGGGCGAGCCGACGGGGCTGCGTCAGCGCGGCTCCATCGCGATCATGGCGGCGATCTGGCTGTCGGTTGCCGTCATCGTGCTCAGCGGCATCGACATCGGCCGCTTCTATTCCGAACGACGCCATATGCAGGCGGCAGCCGATCTGGCCGCGCTGTCCTCGGTCATGAAAGCCAGCGCGGATACGAGCTGCTCGGCGGCGAAGACGGCGGCCCAGCAGGTCGCGAGCCCTTCGGCGAATTCCGTACCGGCAAACGCCACCATTTCCGTGACGTGCGGTGTGTGGACTGCGCCTCAGACCAGTGGCGGTGCCGCGCTGTTTACGCCGACCGCGGGCGATCCGATGAACGGTCAATGCGGCGGCTTGTCGGCAGGGCCGGCCGGATCAACGACCGGCCAGTCGGCCAACGCCGTGTGCGTGAGCATTTCCGAACCGGTGACGGGCTTTTTCCGCGGCGTGAAGTCGATCAGTGCGTCGGCCATGGCGAAGAGCACGCCGACCGATACCTTTACGCTGACCACGTCGCTCGCCGCGTTGAATGGCGGGCTGGCCAATCAATTGCTCCAGACGCTGACCGGTTCGCCCAATACGTTGAGCCTCAACGCTGTCGATTACCAGGGGCTGGCGCAGGTCAACTTGAAGCTGGCGGGCATTCTTGCCAATTTGCCGGTCGGCTCGAGCACGGCCGTACTGAACGGCTCCGTGACCCTTGGTCAGTTGGCCAACGCGGTGGTGCAGGCGGCGACCCAACAGAACCTGGTGGGCGCGAACCTGAACGTTCTGAACGCGATCGTCGTTGCGCTTTGTTCCGGCAGTGTCTGCGGCGGGCCGCAGATCGCGCTTAACCAGCTGGTTTCGGCCGCGGTGGCCAACGGAAGCTCTGCAGTCGACGCCAGCGTCAACGCGCTCGGACTGTTGTCGACCGCGCTACAGGTCGCGAACGGCACGAATCCTGTTGCCATCCCGAGCATCACGGTCCAGACGCCGACCGCGCTCGCGCCGCTGCTGTACGCGACGGTGTCGGGTTCAGTATCACTCGCCGGAACGCCGCCGGCCACCGCAAGCGGCCCGCCCGGACCGTCGAATTGCGGGACGTCGAATTGCTTGACCAATACGTCGACAGCGCAAGGGAACGTGTTCCTGAATACGTCGATATCGCTGCTGTCGACGTGCTCCAACGGATCCCTGGTCTATCCGGGGGGCACCTGCCCGTCAGGCAATGCGACACCGCTGGCCGCCGTCCAACTGCCGATTACCGCGTATGTCGCACCGGCGAAGGCCGGGCTCGCCTCGGTCACCTGTTCCGCGAACGGCACGAAGAGCGCGACGGTGAATGCGCAGACCGGGGTGGTCGCCGTCTATATCGGTGGGACGGCGAATACGCCGATCAACCTCAATGCGTCCAGCGGTTATGTTCCGAACGGCGGCGCATCGCCGATCACGTTGGTGTCCGTCAACTTGCAGAGCCTGCTGAATCTGCTCAACCTCGGCGGCTTGACATCGGCGCTGACAACGTTGCTCAGCGTCGCCACGCTCGGGCTCCTCAACGTGAACGACATCTCGGTCAACGTCAATTTGCAGCCCGGCCAGTTGACGGTTCCGGTCGCCAATCAAAATCCGACGTCGCTGGTGTTCACCTATCCTGGGCCTGGATCATCCGCGTCGCCGAGTCCGGCATCGCCGTACATGCTTTCCGTGGGAACCGATCAGTTCCTGTCGCCCGCGGTTCAGGGTATCGCCAACGGTGGTCTGACGCTGTCACTGTCTGCCCCACAGGGCAGTCTGGCAGGATTGCTGGCCGGCATATTGAATCCGGTGGTGAGCCTCATCACCGGGCCGCTTCTGACCGCACTGGCGAGCACACTCGTTCCGCTCCTCCTGCAACCGATCGATTCCCTGCTGACTTCGGTCACCGGCTTGCTCGGCTTGAGTCTGGGGAACGCCTATGTCACAAATACACCGGACTCGATCAAATGCGGCAATCCGATGCTCGTGCAATGAAAACCGGGGCGTCCGCTTGCGTCGGGAGCGCGGGCAGCGCTTCGGCCCATGCCCCGCGTTTGACCCGCAGTGCCGCATCACTCGTCAATAACCGTAGCCGCACCTGAATCATGAGAACCACCTCCGCAATCGCAGAACTCGACCTGTACGTCTGGGAAGGCAAGGCGGACATCGTCGACCGCGTTGCCCGCTGCATGGCGAGCTTCGACGTCGAAGTGATCCGCGCCGACAATGCGGAAATCTCGCCGGAGCGCGCCGCGTTGCGGCCGTCGCTCGCGATCATCAGCGTGACGATGATCGAAACCGGCGCGGCATTCCTGCGCGACTGGCAGGCCAACATCGGCATGCCGGTCGTCTGGGTCGGTGCGGCGCGCGACCACGACGCGTCGCAGTATCCGCCCGATTATTCGCATATCCTGCCGCTCGACTTCACCTGCGCCGAACTGCGCGGAATGATTGGCAAGCTCGTCACGCAGCTGCGCGCGCATGCGGCCGATACGCTGCAACCTTCCGAACTCGTCGCACACTCGGAGTCGATGCAGGCGCTGCTGCACGAGGTCGACACGTTCGCCGATTGCGACACCAACGTGCTGCTGCACGGCGAAACCGGCGTCGGCAAGGAACGTATCGCGCAATTGCTCCACGAAAAGCATTCGCGCTACCGGACCGGCGAATTCGTGCCGGTCAACTGCGGCGCGATTCCGGATGGCCTGTTCGAATCGCTGTTCTTCGGGCACGCGAAGGGCTCGTTCACCGGCGCGGTTGTTGCGCATAAAGGCTATTTCGAGCAGGCGGCGGGCGGCACGTTGTTCCTCGACGAAGTCGGCGACCTGCCGCTGTACCAGCAAGTCAAGCTGCTGCGCGTGCTCGAGGACGGCGCCGTGCTGCGGGTCGGCGCGACGACGCCGATCAAGGTCGATTTCCGTCTCGTCGCGGCCAGCAACAAGAAGCTGCCGCAACTCGTGAAGGAAGGCCTGTTCCGGGCGGATCTTTACTATCGGCTCGCGGTGATCGAGCTGAGCATTCCGTCGCTGGAAGAGCGGGGCGCGGTCGACAAGATCGCGTTGTTCAAGTCGTTCGTCGCGGAGGTGGTGGGCGACGAGCGGCTCGCGCAGTTGTCCGACCTGCCTTACTGGCTCGCGGACGCAGTAGCGGACAGCTATTTCCCGGGCAACGTGCGCGAGCTGCGCAACCTTGCGGAGCGCGTCGGGGTGACGGTGCGGCAAACGGGCGGCTGGGATGCCGCGCGACTGCAGCGGCTGGTCGCACATGCGCGCAATTCGGCGCAGCCGGTGCCGGTGGAGAGTGCGGCAGAGGTCTTCGTCGACCGCAGCAAGTGGGACATGAACGAGCGCAGCCGCGTGATCGCCGCCCTCGACGCAAACGGTTGGCGGCGTCAGGATACGGCGCAGCAGCTCGGCATCAGCCGGAAAGTCCTGTGGGAAAAGATGCGCAAGTATCAGATATTCGACGAAGAGCCCGAGACTCGCGAAAGCGAATAATTAATGAGATAAAATCGCGCTGAATTACAACGACACGGGCGGGGAATCGAAATTCATGAGCCATATGACGGGGTTGGGGCGGGCGTGTGTGTTGCTCGCCATGATGGGAGGCATGCAGGGCGCGTTCGCGCAGGGGTTGGCCGGCAATGCATCGCCGGCGGTGCAGCAGGCGTCGGCGCCGGTGGCGGCGATTCCGGTGATCGATCAGCAGGTTCAGACGTCGGTACAGCCGCAGGCGGGCGAGACGACCGGGCAGAGCACGGTCGATGAACTGCAGCGCCAGATCCAGGCGCATTCGCTGACGGAAATGCGCACCAGCTATAACGGCAGCTACGGCGCGAGCCTGCTGTTCAGCGTGAAGGACGGTTCCTATTTCGTCGCACTGTTCCAGCAGAAGGCGTTCTGGCGGGTGATCAAGACTTACGACGAAACACGGGCCGAAACGATCTATCGCGATTTTTCGCGTCAGGCGGAACGGCTGGCCGTCAACGAGCTACGCGCGGCGAAGCTGGAATCGCAAAAGGCGCAGATGGACCGGCAGATCGAAGTCACGCAGGAACGGGCGCGGCGTCTGCAGGCGGATATCTCGATCGCGCGCGAGCAGCAGGCAGCGGTCGCGGATCGCCAGAAGAGCGTTCGCACCGAAACGGCGGCATTGCAGGCGCAACAGGCGCAGCTTCAGTCGCAACTGCGTGCATTGCAGCAGCAGGTGCGTTCGCTGCAGCGCGAGGCCGACGCAGGCTTGCCGACGACGGCGCACTGAGTGATCACGGCACGGCCGGTGCGGCGACATGCCGCGCCGCCTCACCAGAAAAAAGGGCAAGCCGTTTGGCTTGCCCTTTCGTTTTACTGGCCGTCCGGCACGATGCGCCGGCGGCGCGTGACGATCACCGGCCCGTTGCCGCCGCGTGCGTCGGACGGCGACGTGTTGCCCGATGCGTCGCCGGTGTCGCGCGGTGCGCCGTAGCTTTCTCGGGGGGCGCCGTAGCCTTCGCGGGGTTCGCGCGGCGCGCCATAACCCTCGCGCGGTTCGCGCGAGCCATAGCCTTCGCGCGGTTCACGGGAACCGTAACCTTCACGCGGTTCGCGCGAGCCGTAGCCGCCGCCGTCGCCGCGCGATTCGCGAGCGCCGCCGTGCGAGCCGTACGGGCTGTGGCCGCCGCCTTCGCGGCCGCCCGGCCGACCGCCGGTACGCGGGCCGCGGGGGCCGCCGCCGCCCGGGCGCGAGCCGCCCGTGTCGAGCTGGATCGTGGAAATCGCACGCTTGTAGATGCCTTGCAGACCCACGGGGGTGCGCAGCATCACCAGGTACTGGTCGAACGACTCGATACACCCCGTCAGACGAATGCCGTTGACGAGATAGATTTCAACACGCTTACGTTCCTTGCGCGCCGAATTGATGAAGTCGTTTTGCGGATGGGATTCTGCGGGATTGGCCATTGAGGTGCGGCAGGAGCCTGCGTCAGAGAATATGTTGTGCGTGTGTGGCGTGGTTGCCCACCAAGTGTTTGGCGGGATTTTACCCTGTTCGTTCCACCAGTGCGCAGTTGCGATTGTGTCGAACCGTAACCCACTATAGACGTTCCCGTGCATTTTCGCGATTCGGTCGAATGGCTAATGCCGTTTCGTTACGTCGCGTTACGACTCTCGCAACGGCGTAGCACCTGGCGCCGCGCGGCGCGATTACATTCGACGCGCATGCCGGGCTGGCCGGCGGATCCGGGAAGGGGAACATGAACAAGAGGGGATTGGCGGTGTGGATCGGGAGTGCGGCGCTGCTCGCTTCCGGCAGTGCGATGGCGGGACACGTCGACTTGTCGGTGGGCATCGGCGTGCCGGTCGCACCGGTCTATGTCGAGCCGGCGCCGGTCTATGTGGCGCCGCAGCCGGCGGTGGTCGCCTATCCGGGTTACGGATACGGCTACTACGGCGAAGAGGACGACGACGGTTACCGGAAATGGCGCAAGCACTATTACAAGCATTGGCGCAAGCACCACGACGATGACGACGATTGACGGCGACCTGCGCGGCGTCGGTCGTGGTCAGAACGCGTAATCCGGATTCTTCGGGTCGAACGCGGATTCGTCGAGTGTCGCCGGCGCGATTTTCTCGATGATGATCCGTTCGAAGATCTTGCCGTCGTTGTCATAGGATTCGACGGTCCTGAAATACGGTGCGTGCAGGTCGAGTCCGAGGGTTTCCTTCTTCGCATAGAACTGCGGGCGGCCGGTCGGCGTCTCGTAGGTGAGCGCGACGACGCGCACGCCGCCGATCGTCTTCGCTTCCACCTGCGTCGGCCGCTGCACGCCGGCTTCCTGGTATTTCTTTCCTTCGGTCAGGTACAGGTTCGTGATGAACTCGGTGCCGAGATCCTTCACCTGATGATTCGACTGCGCGCGTGCGAGTGCGCCGTCAAGCGCCGTCCACAGCGGAATCTTGCCGAGCAGGCCGCCTAGATGGCCGTACATCTCGTCCTTGCGCTGGGTCGTGTCGTAGATCGTCTCCTGTCCGGCACGCGCGCCGCCAGGCAGCCATTTCGCATACACGCGCAACGGTTCGCGGGTCGTCTTCACGAGCATGCGGTCGGGCGTGTCGGACCATTTCCCGCTGATGCGCTCCTGGCGCACCATCGTGAACTGGTACGACGGATAGCCGTTGGGACCGTCGCGGATATAGAGCGGGACGGCGAGCGGATCGAGGGTCTTGAACAGCGCCGTGAGCGTCGCGTCGTCGAGTTGTGCGAGCGTGCCGCGCTGTGCGGCCGTACGCAGCCAGCGCGCCTGCTGCGCGACCGGCGCGCGTGTGACCTTCGCCAGGTCCGCCGGCAGTGCGGCCTCCTGGACCGCGCTCGCGGCGGCGGCGGTTTCCTGCGCATGCAGGCCGGCTTGTGCGAGCGACAGCATGCACGCGACGGCCGCGGCGGCATGCCGCGTGCGGCACTTCGTTCCTTCGTTCATCGACAGCGTCTCCCGGGGCGATGGATCGTTCAGCCTTGCTTCGCGGCCTTGAGCTTGGCGAGTTCCTCGTCGCGCAGCGCGCGGCGCAGGATCTTGCCGACGTTCGTCTGCGGTAGCGTGTCGCGGAACTCGACGAGCTTCGGCATCTTGTAGCCGGTCAGGTTCTTGCGGCAATGCGCGAGCACGTCGTCGACCGTCAGCGTCGGGTCGCGGCGCACGATGAAGACCTTGATCCGTTCGCCCTGTACTTCGTCCGGGATGCCGATCGCGGCGGCTTCGCTGATGCCCGGATGCATGACCAGCACTTCCTCGATCTCGTTCGGATACACGTTGAAGCCCGAGACGAGGATCATGTCCTTCTTGCGGTCGATGAGGCGGATGAAACCGCGTTCGTCCATCACGCCGATGTCGCCGGTGCCGAGCCAGCCGTCGGCATCGATCACCTTCGCGGTTTCGTCGGGCCGCTGCCAGTAGCCGCGCATCACTTGCGGACCGTGCACGCACAGCTCGCCCGGCTCGCCGACGGCGGCCCAGGTGCCGTCCTCGCGCCGGAAGCGCACGAGCGTCGATGGGGCGGGCAGGCCGATCGAGCCGCTGAACGCGGCCATGTCGTTCAGGTTTACCGGATTCATCGTGACGATCGGCGAGCATTCGGTGAGCCCGTAGCCTTCGACGACCGGCCGCCCCGTGACCTCGTGAAAGCGCTCCGCGACCGCGCGCTGCATCGCCATGCCGCCCGCCATTGCGAGCTTGAGCTTCGAGAAGTCGCGCTTGCGGAATTCCTCGTTGTCGAGGAACGCGTTGTACAGCGTGTTGATCCCGGTGATTCCGGTAAACGTTTCGTTGCGGATGATCTTCATCACCATGTTCATGTCGCGCGGGTTCGCGATCAGGATGTTGCGCCCGCCGAGCCCCATGAAGATGAACGCGTTCACCGTCAGCGAATAGATGTGATAAAGCGGCAGCGGCGTCAGCACGGTCTCGACGTCGCCCGAGACCTGGTCGGCGATCCACGCCTTGGCCTGCAGCAGGTTCGCGATCAGGTTGCCGTGCGTGAGCATCGCGCCTTTCGCGACGCCGGTCGTGCCGCCCGTGTATTGCAGGAACGCGAGATCGTCGCGCGTCGTCTGCACCGGTTGCGGTTTGCCGCGTGCGCCGAGCGCGAGGGCGGCGCGTAGCCGGATTGCCTGCGGCAGGCTGTAGGCCGGCACGAGCTTCTTCACGTGCTTCAGCACGAAATTGATCAGGCGTCCTTTTGCATTGAAGCCGTCGGCGAGCAGGTCGCCGAGCGCGGTGACGACGATGTTCTTCACCTGCGTTTCCGGCAACGCGTCCTGCAGCGTGCGCGCGAAGTTCTCGAATACGACGATTGTCTGCGCGCCGCTGTCCTTCAGCTGGTGCGCGAGTTCGCGCGCGGTATAGAGCGGGTTGACGTTGACGACGATCGCGCCGGCCTTCAGCGTCCCGAACAGCGCGACCGGGTACTGGAACGTATTCGGCAGCATGATGGCGACGCGGTCGCCCGGCTTCACGCCGGTGCTTTGCAGATACGACGCGAACGCATCGACTTTCTGCGCGAGCGTGCGGTAGGTCATCGATGCGCCTGCGCTGACGTAGGCGACCCGTTCGGCGAAGCGCGAGGTGCATTCGTCGAAGAATTGTACGAGCGATGCGTATTGCGTGACGTCGATCTCGTGCGGCACGCCGGGCGGATACGATGCGTACCAGATGCCGTCGGTGTTCGGCGGGAGCTGGGCCGCTGCGGTTGCTGCGGATGAGGACATGATGTGTCTCCGGTGTCGGTGAGAGTTGGCGCTTCAGCGCCTACTCTCACCCCATGCTTCGCGGTCGGTGAGAGTTGGCACTTCAGCGCTTGCTCTCACCCCATGCTTCGCGGTGATGAGCGTCGACGTTTCCGCCCGACATTCTCGCCATGCTTTTTCGTCGACGAGCGCAAGCCAGCCTTGGCCCACGTCGCATGACATTCGTTCGGCCCGGGCCAGCGCATCAACGCCGGCCCGGGCCGCCAAAATCGTGAATCGCCGCCTGAGCGGCCTGGTGCGATCAGCTCGCCGAATGCAACGTCGCCGGATCGGCAGCCGGCGCGCTCGAGGACAGCCCGAACGCCTCGCTCGCACCCGCATCGTCGAGCACGGCCGCGAAGATCGACAGCTGCGCGGCGTCGGGCATCGGCGCCTTCAGCGCGGCGACGATCAGCGAGGACAACCGCGCGATCATCTGCACGTCGTTCATCGTGCGGCCTTGCGAGAATTCGTCGATGAGGCTTTCGGTTTCGGCTCCGGCCAGCGCGCCGGACAGCGCGCCGATCGCGAAGTGCAGCCGCCAGCCGAGCTCCGTGCGCGGCAGGTGCGGCAGCGCGCGCTGGAATGCGTCGAAGAAGCGGCCCGCGACGCTCGCGTAGTGCGCGGTCAGGAAGTTGCGCACGAACGGCGACGGGTCGGTGTACGCGCGGCCGATCAGCCGCAGGAACGCGGGGCCGCCGCGCTCGGGGTCGCGCGACGCCTTCAGCGCGGGAATGAACATCGCGCCGAGCACGTGTTCGCAGGTGATGTGGGCACCGAGCTGAGCATCGAAGCGGTCGAGGATGCCGAGGCGCTCCTGGTTGAGCTGATCGAGCCGACGCGACAGCATCGCGTGGATCAACGCTTCCTTGCTGCCGAAGTGGTAGTTGACCGCGGCGAGGTTCACCGCCGCGCGCGACGTGATCTGCCGCATCGACATCGCTTCGAAGCCATGTTCGATGAACAGGTCCTCGGCCGCATCGAGAATGCGCGCCTTCGTCCCGCCGGTTTGCCGATTGCCGGATGACCGCGTACCGGACGGCCGTCCCGGCGACGGTCGTCCCTCCTGACTTACTGCCATGTCCCGCCTCCCAATGCCGGTCGCCCGGCCGCGAACAGGTGATTTGATTATCTGATTCAAACAGCCGTTTTTATTAAGATAAAAAAACGCGGGCGGCGCGGGCAAGCGAGGAATCTGGACAAATTCCTCTAGTTCGATGTGCGAATGCGGAAAGTCTGTCGCGCGGCCCCGGCGGGACGGGGCACGCGCGATGGTGCGACGCGGCAATACGCACGCTCAGCCGGCGGTGGTACGCGTATTGACCGATTGCGTCATGTCGATGCCGCGCCGTTCGCGGCTGAACAGGATCAGCACGGCGATCACGACGGCCACGATGCCGGCCACGAGCGCCAGCGCGAAACCGTAGTTGTTGCCCTGGGAAACCGCGAGAGACGCCTGCATCGTCGCGTTGCCGGACGCGAGCAGGTTGCCGAGCTGGTAGACGACGCCGGGGAAGGTCGCGCGAATTTCGTCGGGCGAGATCTCGTTCAGGTGGACGGGGATCACGCCCCACGCACCCTGCACCGAGATCTGCATCAGGAACGCGCCGGCGGCGAGCGCGACCGGGCCGCTCGAGAACGCCCACAGCGGCAGCACCGGCAGCGCGATCAGCGCGGCGACGAAGATCGCGCGACGGCGGCCGATTTTCTCCGAGATCGCGCCGAACGACAGGCCGCCGACGATCGCACCGATGTTCAGCACGATCGTGATCCACGACACGGTATGCGGATCGAAGTGATGCTGTTCGCGCAGGAAGGTGGGGTAGAGGTCCTGCGTGCCGTGCGAGAAGAAGTTGAACGCGGTCATCAGCACGATCGCGTAGATCGTGAGTTTCCAGTTCTGCTGGATCGTGGCCGCGAGACTCGGCCGCGGTCGTTTTTCCATCTGCTTCCACGCCGGCGATTCGGGCACGTGCGTGCGCACATACAGGACTAGCAGCGCGGGCAGCACGCCGACCATGAACATGCCGCGCCAGCCGATGTACTGGTAAAAGAGGCCGAACACGACGGACGCGAGCAGGTAGCCGCTCGGATAGCCGGCCTGCAGCAAGCCCGACACGAAGCCGCGCGCCTGGGCCGGCACGGTTTCCATCGTCAGCGCGGAGCCGACGCCCCATTCACCGCCCATCGCGATGCCGAACAGCGCGCGCAGCGCCAGCAGCGCGGCGAGGCTCGGCGCGAAGCCCGACGCGAGTTCGAGCAGCGAATAGCACGCGATGTTGATCATCAAGGTCGGACGGCGGCCGAAGCGATCGGCGAGCCGGCCGAAGATCAGCGCGCCGATCGGGCGCATCGCGAGGGTGAGCGTCAGCGCAAACGCGACGGCGGGGATCGTCGACGCGAATTCGGCGGCGATGTCCTTCAGCACGAAGACCATCAGGAAAAAATCGAACGCGTCGAGTGTCCAGCCCAGGTAGGCGGCGATCGTGACGTTGCGTTGTTCGCGGGTCCAGCTCATGTCCGAGGTCTCCTCGTAGGCTTGCGCGCTCACGATCCGCCGGCGGATGCCGGCCCGGCTTGCGCGCGGTGCGGGGGCATGGATCGAGTGTAGGTCGCGGCACCGTACGATGTGGGGTGCGATAACCGCGAATCGGGAATAATCCCTATGAAATGGATCGTTGAGAAAACGGAAACGAGCATGCGCGAGACAGGCGACGGGCGTCTGTATCATTCCGGAAGGCTTTTTGTATCAGTCTTGTAATGTGCGCGATGCGCATCGCCACCGAATCAGGAGTCCCGATGACCGAACCATCCGTTGCCGCGCTGCCCGTCCTGGAGACCGGGCGACTGTGGCTGCGCCCGCGCGTGCTGGCCGATCTCGACGCGAGCATCGAGATGGATCGCGATCCCGAGGTCACGCGCTACATCGCGGGGCCGTGGCACGACCCGGACGAACATCGCCGCTTCGTCACGCACCGGATCACGCGCGCGTATCCGCCGGGCCTCGGCTACTGGTCGATCTTCGAGAAGGCCGCGCCCGACGCGTTCATCGGATGGATCCTGCTGATTCCCGACTATGCAGGCGGCGCGCGCGACGTCGAGATCGGCTGGCGGCTCGTGCGTGCCGCGTGGGGGCGCGGCATCGCATGCGAGGCCGCCGCGGCCGTCGTGCGTCACGCGTTCGACACCGTGCGGCTGCCGCGTGTGATTGCCGACATCGCCGAGGCGAATACAGGTTCGCTGAACGTCGCACGCAAGCTCGGGATGCGGCGCGTGAGTGTCGTTGATGACGGGATTCCCTACGTGCGCCACCGTCTCGAGCGCGACGACCTGCGTGCCTAGCGTTGCGGCACGTTGTCGGAGACCGTCAAGCGCATGCGTATCGAGGCCGCGACGTATTAACGGCTCGCCAGATCAGGAGTATCGTTGCCGGAAATTCGTAACATGGGGTACGACCATGGCACTCGGCAACGACGTTCATCTCATTCCCGTCCGGCTCGACGCACTGCGTCCGACGCAAATGACGGTCGGCTATCGTGAGGTGAAAGCGAAGCGCAAGCACTGGAAGACGCTCGACAAGCGTGCGCGCAAGGCCGCGATCGAGTCGCACTGGTTTCCGGCCGTCCTCGGCCCGGGCGGTCTGCACTACATCACCGACCATCACCACCTCGGGCTCGCGTTGATCGAGGAGGGGGAGACGCGCGTGAACGCGATGCTGTTGAAGGACCTGTCCTGGCTCGACGACACGATCTTCTGGCGGATGATGGAACATAACCAGTGGGTGCATCCGTTCGGCGCCGATGGGTCGCGTCGCGACTACGCACTTCTGCCGAAGGCGCTGACGGGGCTCCAGGACGACCCGTACCGGAGCCTCGCGGGCGAGTTGCGTACGGCGGGCGGCTACGCGAAGGATGCGACGCCGTTCAGCGAGTTCCTGTGGGCCGACTACCTGCGCCAGCATGTGACGCTCGACCAGATCCGCAAGAACTTCTCGAAGGCGCTCGACCTCTCCCTGCGCCATGCGCACGAGCAGGATGCGCGCTATCTGCCCGGCTGGTCGGGTGTCATCGCCGTCAAACCCTGACACGCGCCTCGTGCCTGCCACTTCATGACGACCGTCCCGCCCCGTCCGGATGCCGGCCCGCAGCATCCCGAACATTTCGCTGCACTCGATGCGGCAACGTCGCCGCCCATGCAGCGCATCGGCCTCGATGCGCTGGCCGGCGTGTCGATCGCCGGGTTGCTGATTCCAGAGGCGGTCGCGTATGCGGGTCTCGCCAACCTGCCGCCGCAGGCCGGGCTCATCGCGCTGCTGTCGGGGCTCGTCGTCTATGCGCTGACCGGCAGCAGTCGCTTTGCGATCGTGTCGTCGACGTCGTCGGCGGCGGCGGTGCTCGCCGCGACCGTACTGGCCGAGTCCGGGATGTCGCTTGCCGCGCAGCTCGCACTGGCGGCCGCGCTCGTCGCGATGACTGGCGTGCTGTTCATCCTGGCAGGCGCCGCGCGACTGGGCGGCATGTCGGATTTCGTCGCGCGACCGGTCTTGCGCGGTTTCACGTTCGGTCTGGCGCTGACGATCGTCATGAAGCAGTTGCCGAAGATTCTCGCGATCTCCGTGCAGCACGGCGACGCGCCGCATGTCGCGCTCGAGCTCGTCACCGGCGCGTCGCATGCGAACCTTGCGAGCGTCGCGCTCGGCGCGACCGCGCTCGCGTTGCTGTTCGTGCTCGGCCGGCGCTCCCGCGTGCCCGCGACACTGGTCGTGATCGTGCTGTCGATCGCGGCCGGGTATATGGTCGACTGGCAGCACTACGGGATCGCGGTCGTCGGGCACATCGATTTCCGGCATATCGAATTCGGGCTGCCGCATCTCGACCGCAATGCATGGATGCAAACGGTCGAACTTGCTTTCGCGCTGATGCTGATCCTGTATGCGGAGTCGTACGGGTCGATTCGCAACTTCGCGCTGAAGCATGGCGACAGCGTGTCGCCGAACCGCGACCTCGTCGCGCTCGGCTGCGCGAACCTCGTGTCCGGGCTGCTGCACGGGATGCCGGTCGGCGCCGGCTATTCGGCGACGTCCGCGAACGAGGCGGCCGGTGCACGCTCGCGTTTCGCGGGCTTGTGGGCAGCCGGCGTGGTCGCGCTGATCGTGTGGCTGCTGCTGCCGCAGCTTGCGCGCACGCCGGAGCCCGTGCTCGCGGCGATCGTGATCTTTGCGGTCAGCCACTCGCTGCATCCGACGGTGTTCCGGCCGTACTGGGTCTGGCATCGCGACCGGCTCGTCGTGATCGCCGCGTTGCTCGCGGTGCTCGTGCTCGGCGTGCTGCACGGACTGCTCGCGGCCATCGGCGTGAGCCTGCTGCTGACGCTGCGCAAGTTGTCGGAGCCGAACGTGAGCGTGCTCGGCCGGTTGCGCGACGGGCACGACTTCGTCGACGTCGCGAATCATGCCGATGCGAAGCCGGTGCCCGGCGTGCTGATCGTGCGGCCCGAGGCGCAGCTGTTCTTCGCGAACGCGGACCGGATGCTCAATCGCGTGCGTGCGCTGATGAAGGCCGCGCCCGATACGCGTACCGTGCTGCTGAGTCTCGAGGAAACGCCGGACGTGGACGGCACGACGATCGAGTCGTTGCGTACGTTCGCGGCCGAATGCGCGGCCCGTGGGCTGCAGTTCGCGATCGTGCGGCTCAAGGAGCACGCGCTGCATGCGCTGCGCCGTGCGGCAGATGAGACGCTGCGCGACGACGCGATGTCCGAACTGAGTGTCGACGAGAGCCTGCAAGCGCTGCAGGCGCGAAGCAATGGCGGAAAGGGCGCGCACGGCGGTGCGTGACGAACGCGCCGTCCAGCGCGTTCCGGTGCTGTCTAGTCCGATAGCGCGGCGTCGGCCGCTTCGGCAGCCACGGGATTTGCCATGACCTCTGCCACCTCGGCAGCCGTCGGCGCATACGCGCCCGCGTGCGCGCAGGCGACCGCCGCGCACGCTGCCGCGTAGCGCAGATGTTCGGCGGCCGGTGCGCCGGGGTGTGCGAGCTGGCTGGCGAGCCAGCCACCGATGCTGGCGTCGCCGCAACCGACGGTATCGGCGACCTCGGTCGCGAACGCCGGCTGGAACAGCGCGGAATCGCGATGCAGGAGCTGCATGCCGGCCGCGCCGCGCGTGACGAGCACGCTCGCATCGGGCGCCCACGCGCGCAATTGCGCGAGCGCGGCGGCTTCGTCGCGTTCGGGGAACAGGCCGCGCAGATCTTCGTCGGAAACCTTGATCCAGTCGGCGAGACTTGCAAGCCGGCGCAGTGTGGCGCGATACGACGGCGCGGCCATCGGCGCGCGATAGTTCGGATCGAACGAGATTCGTTTGCCGGCGGCGCGTGCAGCCTGCACGATGTCGATCAGGCGCGACGCAAGCGGCTCGCGCACGACGCCGAGCGAGCCGACGTGCACGATCTCGGCCGCGTCGAGCGCGCCGTCGGGCAAGTCGGCCGGATCGAACGCGAGATCGGCGCTGTTTTCGCCGATGAAGAAATAGTCGGGCGGCTGTTTCGACACGACCATCGCGAGCAGCGGCGCGCGATCGACTTGCCGGATGAAGCGCGGGTCGAGCCCGGCATCGGCGCTCCTGCGCATCAATTCGTCGCCGAAGATGTCGCGGCTGACCGTGCCGGCGAAGGCGGTCGGCACGCCGAGCCGTGCGCCGACGCGCGCCACGTTCCAGCACGAGCCGCCGGCGACGCTGCGCCAGTGCTGCGCGTCGTCGCGGATGAAATCGGTCAGCGCTTCGCCGAATACGATCAGGCGGGGGAACGTCGTCGTCATGTCGAAACCTTGTGCCGTGGCGTGTCGCGCGGCGGTGCGGCGGTTGAGGTGAGCGGGCGGACCGGGCCGCGCGACGCATGCGCCGACGCGGCCCGGCACCGCCCGCGATCGCGGGTGGCGTCGCGCGATCAGCGCGGGCTGCTCCAGCCCTTGTAGCCCTTCACGTTGTCGCGCGTGACGAGCGTCGGCTCGATCAGGATCATCGGGTTGGCCGGTTTCTGGCCGTTCATGATCCCGTAGCCGACGTTGACGGCCTGCTGCGCCATCGCCCACGGGTCCTGGCTCGACGACGCCTGCACGAGCGTGTTGGACTTCAGCGCCACCTCGATGTCCGGCGCGCCGTCGACCGACGTGATCACGATGTTCGGGCGATTCAGCTGCTTCGCCGCGAGATCGCTGCCGATCGCCTGCGGGTCGTTGATCGTGAACACGCCGTCGAGCTTCGGAAAGCGCGTCAGGTAGCCCTGCATCGCATTCATCCCGCCTTCGCGCGAGCCCTTGCCGTCCTGGTCGCTCGACAGGAGCTTGATGCCCGGGTTCTTGGCGAGCACGGCCTTGCAGCCGTTCACGCGATCGATCACGGCCGACACCTGCGGACCGTTCTCGATGATCACGTTGCCCTTGCCGCCGAGCTTCTTCGCAAGGTAGTCGCACGCCAGTTCGCCGGCCTTCACGTTGTTGGTCTGCACGGTCGCGTTCGCGCCGGCTGCAGCGACATCTACCGCGACGACCGTGATGCCGGCCGCCTGCGCCTTCTTCACCGCCGGCTCGATGGCCTTCGGATCGGTCGCGTTGAGCAGGATCATGTCGACGTGCGCGGAGATGAAGTTGTCGATCTGCGTGAACTGCTTGTTCAGGTCGTAGTCGGCAGAAACCGCGGTGACCTTCGCGTTCGGGTTGAGCTGCTTGGCGCGTGCTTCGGCGCCCTTCACGATCGTGACGAAGTACGGGTTGCCGAGCGACCCGACCGTGACGCCGATCGATTTCAGCGGCTTGTCGGCGGCGTGGGCGGCGGCGGCGCCGAAGGCGAGTGCGCAGGCGATGGCGGTCAGGGCGGCTTTGTGCTTGAACATGTCGTTGTGTCTCCGGAAGGTCCGTTGGCGGACGGGCGCAGGAGGACCTGCCTGCGCCCTGATGGTTGAACGGCGAGAAATGCGCGGTGAGGAATGCGTGTCAGGTACGGGCCGAGTCGCGCTGGCGATAGCGATCGAGCGCGACGGCGCCGATGATCACGAGCCCCTTGATGATGTATTGCCAGATGTCGGACACGCCGAGCAGCACGAGACCGTTGGTCAGAACCGCGATGATCAGCGCGCCGATCAGCGTGCCGACGATCGAGCCGACGCCGCCGACGAAGCTCGTGCCGCCGAGGATCACCGCGGCGATCGCATCGAGTTCGTACGACTGGCCGAGCTGCAGGCCGTTGGCCGCATAGAGCCGCGCGGCCGACATCACCGCGCCGAGGCCCGCGAGCAGACCCGACGCGGCATAGACGAACAGCTGGATCGCCCGCACGTTGATGCCCGACAGCCGCGCGGCTTCCGGGTTGCCACCGACCGAGTAGATGCGCATCCCGAGTACCGTGCGGCGCAGGATGAACCAGGACAGCGCGATCACCGCGCACGCGATCACGACGAGCCACGGCACGCCGAGGATCGTGCCGTTGCCGATGAACGCGAACGGCAGTTGCGGGTTGAAGACGGTCGTGTCGTTGCCGATCAGGCGGGCGACCCCGCGCACGGCAGTCATCGCGCCGAGCGTGACGATGAACGGCGGCAGGCGCAGGAACGAGATCAGTCCGCCGTTGATCGCGCCGAACACGAGGCCGACGGCGAGCGCGATCGGCACGCCGAGCCAGCCCCAGCCGGGGATGGTCGACGCGAGCAGCGCGGCGACGGCCGATGCGGCGAGCACCGAGCCGACCGACAGGTCGATGCCGCCCGTCAGGATCACGAAGGTCATGCCGGCGGCGAGCACGATGTTGATCGAAGCCTGTTGCGTGACGATCGACAGGTTCTGCAGCGTGAAGAAGCCGTCGGTCAGGAATCCGAAGCCGATGCACAAAACCAGCAGCACCGGCAGCATGCCGGCGGTGCGCATCAGCGATTGCATGCGCGCGCGATGATCGGCGCCGCGCATCAGCGGCGTGCGGTTGGCCACCGGATGGGCCGTCGCGGAAGCGAGGTTCCGCTGCTTGGTCGGGTTGATCATGTCGGTACCTGGACGTAAGAGGGGGATGAAGGGGCCGTGGTCAGTGCGCGTCGGCGAGTTCGGCCTGCGAGCCGGTGGCGAGCGCGATGATCGCTTCCTGCGTGATGGGCGTGTGCATGTGGCCGCCGAGTTGGCCGGCGATCTCGCCTTCGCGCATCACGAGCACGCGATCGGCGACACCGATGATTTCCGGCAGTTCGCTCGAGATCACGATCACGCCGACGCCCGCACGGGCCAGTTCGTTGATGATCCGGTAGATCTCGGATTTCGCGCCGATGTCGACGCCGCGTGTCGGTTCGTCGAGGATCAGCACGCGCGGCTTCGTCTCGAGCAGGCGCGACAGCAGCACTTTCTGCTGGTTGCCGCCCGACAGCGCGCCGACGTTCACGTTTGCGTTCGGCACGCGGATCGACAGCGAGGCGATCGCGTCGCGCGCGCGTTCGGCGCCGCGTGCGAGATCGAGCGCGCCGAGCCGTGCATCGCGGTTGCACACGGAGATGTTGATGTTGTCGCGCACGCTCATGTCCAGGAACAGGCCCTGGCGCTTGCGGTCTTCCGTGAGATAGACGAGGCCCGCGTCGATCGCGTCGCGCGGCGAATGCGCGCCGAACGTACGATCGCCCAGCTTCACGTCGCCGCGCGTGCGCGGTTCCGCGCCGAAGATCAGCCGCGCGAGCTCGGTGCGGCCCGCGCCGACGAGCCCGGCGATGCCGAGCACCTCGCCCGCATGCAGGTCGAGGCTGCAGCCGCGCACGCGGTCGCCGTCGGCGATGTCGCGTACCGACAGCAGCAGGTGGCCGGGGTCGTACGGCGCATGTTCCTTCTTGTAGAAGCCGGAGATGTCGCGGCCCACCATCATCGCGACGAGCCGCTCGGCCGACAGCGATTCGCGCTCGAGCGTGCCGACGTACGATCCGTCGCGCAGCACCGACACGCGGTCGGACAATTCGTAGATCTCGGCCATCCGGTGGCTGATGTAGATGATCGCGAGACCTTCCTCGCGCAGCTGGCGGATCAGGCCGAACAGGTGCTCGGTCTCGCGCGACGACAGCGGTGTCGTCGGTTCGTCCATCACGAGGATGCGTGCGCGGGTGTGCACGGCACGCGCGATCTCGACGAGCTGCTGCTCGGCGATCGACAGCGTGCCGACGAGCGTGTCGGGTCCGAACGGCGCGCCGAGACGCGTGAGCACGTCCTGGCAGCCGCGCGCCATCGCCGCGCGGTCGATGGTTCCCCAGTGCCGGTTGCCGCGGCGCAGTTCGCGGCCGACATAGATGTTTTCCGCTACCGTCAGGTTCGGCGCGAGGCACAGCTCCTGGTAGATCACCGCGACGCCTGCATCGCGCGCGGCGAGCGGGCCGTCGACGTCGATGCGCTCGCCGTCGATCAGGATTTCGCCGCCGGCGTCGGCGCGGTACGCGCCCGACAGGATCTTCATCAGCGTCGATTTGCCCGCCCCGTTTTCGCCCATCAGCGAGTGGATCTCGCCCGGATAGACGGTCAGGCTGACGTTGTCGAGCGCGCGCACGGCCGGGAACGTCTTGCTGATCCGGCGCATCTCGAGCAGCGGCCGGGGCGACTCAGAACGCGACATGGTTGACCTCCTGCGATTCGGTGCGGGCGCCCTTGAGGATGCCGGCCCGCGGGGAGAAGTTGAAGAACATCGGCAGCGTCGCGGCGCCGATCGCGCCGGCGTCGGCGCCGAACGTGCCGCGCACGAGCGTCGGCGTGCCGCGCGCTTCCGGCGCGGTGGCGACGAGCGCCGCGCGCAGGCGGGTCGTCAGTGCATCGAGCAGGCCGGCGTCGGTATCGGCATCGAGCACGACCACCGGCGCATCGACGACGCACAGCACCGCGCGCAATGCCGGGGCGAGTGCGTCGACGCAGTCGTCGATCCATTCGTCGACCGCCGGCAGGCCGCGCGCGATGCACGCCTCGAGGTCGGCGCGGTTCTCGACCGTCTCGCCGTGATGGCGCAGGTGGCGCACGAGCGCATGCAGCGATGCGCGGGCGAGCAGGATGTCCCACGGGCCGCGCGGCGGCGGCGCGGAGGCCAGCCGGCTCGGCGGGACGGGAATCACGGCGATGTCGCCGGCATTGCCGGTCACGCCGCGCAGGCAGTCGCCGTCGATCGCGATGCCGCCACCGATCGCCGGACCGATGAACAGGTAGACGAAGTCGTCGCACTGCCGGCCGTACCCGTAGAACAGTTCGGCGATCGCGGCCGCGTTGCCGTCGTTTTCGCCGAACACGGGCAGCGACAGCGTGCGCCCGAGGTCGCTCGCGAAGTCGACGTCTTCCCATGCGCGGAACGTGTCGGCGGCGAGGCCGAGTTCGCGCATCCATGCGCCGAGGTTGTACGGCTGCGCGACGCCGACGCCCGCCAGGCGCGCGCGCTCATGCGCGGGAAGCAGATCCTGCATCGCATCGATGTCGCGTCGCACGATGTCGAGCACGTCGGCGGGCGGGGGGAGTAGTGTGTCGTGGGAGCGGCGGCCGAGCACGTCGCCCGCGAAATTGACGAGTGCCGTCTCGATGCGCATCCGGTCGAGATGGACGCCGATGCCGAACGCGCCGCGCGGATCGAGGCGGATCAGCGATGCCGGCTGGCCGCGCTGGCCTTCGGTGCGGCCGGCGAACGCGATCAGCTTCGCATCGGCGAGCGACGCGATGATGCTGCCGACCGCCGTGCCCGTCATGTTCGCGAGACGGGCGAGGTCGGCCTTCGATGCGCTACCCGCACGGCGCAGCGTCTTCAACAGCAGGCGCTCGTTGTAACGGCGCACGTTGGCCGAGTTGCTTCCTTGGCCGATGTGCGGGCTTCTCATGGCGTCTCCTTCCATGGGCGCGTCGGTTGTGACGCATTAAATAAATCACGTTGATTTATTTAACCGCGTGAGCGGCGGCGTGTCAGCCTAGGGAAATCCCGGTTTTCTTTTCGGGAGGACGATGGTGGAGGGGGCGGCACGGGGGGGGCGAAGCGATTGTCCCCATGCCATGCCGCGAGGGCGGCGGGCACTCGATGCGTGTCGACGGGCTGGTGTGAGGTGGGATGCGAAGCGGTGAATGCGCAGGCGCGCCCGCGGAGATTCCGGAGCCAGAAATGAAAAAAGGCCGGCATAAAGCCGACCTTTTCAAAAAAAACAGATGGTGCCCAGGAGAGGACTCGAACCTCCACGATGTTGCCACCGCTAGGACCTGAACCTAGTGCGTCTACCAATTCCGCCACCTGGGCACGTTTCGCTTTGCTGCATCGCGAAAGACCGCAATTATAGCGTGACTGAAGGGAGTGTCAACAGATTTTTTGCGCGAGCGTTTGAATGGGCTTGAAAAAGGGTACGCCTGGTTCGTCGCTGACCACCGAGATCGCCGGGAATCTCGAAATTTGCGCCCGTGATTCCGCTTCGTTGTTCGAGTGGGTGTCAAGTCCTGGAATACACGAACGGGCCAGCCGTGGGCATATACGTGATATCGGCCACCCACACTTGTTCGGGCCCACCCGGCACGACCTGGTCTCGGCTGGCGCAGCCGTAGATCCCGCACCAGCGTCGTCACGGCTTCGGCTTGCGTGCCGCGGCGTTCCTCGCTGCGACATCGCTTGTAATACGCCTGCCGGCTGATGCCCATGTAGCGGCAGGCACGCTCGACGCTCAGCTTTTCGATCCGCCTTTGCGCGAGGACCTGCTCGAAGGCGTTTTCGCGGCGTTCATATACGTGCGCATTACGTCGAGCACGCCTCGAACAACGCGGCTTTCTCCCGCGCCTCTCGCAACTGCGTCTCCAACTCCCTGATGCGGTGCTCCGGTGTGAGCGCTTTGAGTCTTGCCTGGCCATGGCGGAACCCGATCGCGCACGGCCGGATCGCTCGGCCCAATCCTGCAAGCCGTGCTTACGTAACCATACCAGCGCGGTCGAGCGTCCCTGGATGCCGTAGCGCCGCTGCGCCTCTTTATGCGTCAGCTCGCCTTTTTCGACTTGGGTCACCACCGACAGCTTAAAAGCCAGGCTGTAGTCCCGTTGCGTCCGCTTGATCCCTTGTTCCAATTGCCACCTCTTCGTCTCGGCGAAAAAGTGTCAACCTATTTCAGGACGGGTCAAGAAAAAGAAAAAGGCCGGCTAGAAGCCGGCCTTTCTCAAATAAGTGGTGCCCAGGAGAGGACTCGAACCTCCACGGTGTTGCCACCGCTAGGACCTGAACCTAGTGCGTCTACCAATTCCGCCACCTGGGCACGTTTCGCTTGCTGCGATGCGAAGACCGCTATTCTAGCGTGTCTCGAGAGACTGTCAATACAATTCCTGCGATGGTCATAAAAATTTCGCGTGTCGCATGTTCGGGGTGCCACGCGCCAATCGTATCCATACGCGTTGCCGCGAACTTCCAGCGCAGCGCTTCGGCTGTGTCGACGCTGCCATGCTCGAACGGCGCGCGGCCGTCCGCCGGCGTCATGTAGTGGATTGCGCGTCGGCGAGGGCGGGCTTTGCGTGCGCTTGCTGCGCGCCTCGTGCGAGGACCGCAACCGTGTCGGCGCTGAAATCGGCCGCGCCGACGTCGAGCGCTTCGTCAGTGGCTAGCCGCTCGTGAATTCACGGCGCGACACGACACGCGCTTCGTTGAAGGCAATGCGGCTGACGTACCAGCGGGGAGGGCAATCGATAACCGATCAACTCTGTCATCGATCGGCGTGACGGGCATATGGCGCGGCCAGCTCGCGTAATGTGAGGCTTGAAATGAAAAAAGGCCGGCATAAAGCCGACCTTTTCAAAAACAGATGGTGCCCAGGAGAGGACTCGAACCTCCACGATGTTGCCACCGCTAGGACCTGAACCTAGTGCGTCTACCAATTCCGCCACCTGGGCACGTTTTGCAGTAGCTGCTTGCTGCAAAGAAGCGAAATTATAGCGCCCCAATTAATCGTGTCAACACTTTTTTGCAATGCACCGCAAAGCGGCCGCTGCGGCGCCCGCACGCGGCATTCGCGTCATTTGGCAACACAGGCGGGTGATAGAATGATCCGCCGCCGTCACTATAGAACTGTCTGACGGACACTTCTATGTTGATGCCGTGCACCATCAGTCAACGCAACGAGAACAATCATCGACAAACCCTTGAGCAAATATCCGTACCCCATTCCGAGCCGTGAAGAAATTCTCGGCGTGCTGCGTACGAGCGACGCGCCGCTGGCAGCCAACGACATCGCCGAAGCGTTGTCGATCAAGCGCCAGGAGCGCGAAGGGTTCTTCCGGCGTGTCGCCGCGATGGAACGCGACGGCCAGATCCGCCTCGACAAGCGCGGCCACTATCAGCTCACCCATCCGTCGAATTTCGTCGCCGGCCGCGTGCAGGGGCACCGCGACGGCTACGGGTTCGTGATCCGCGACGACGGCCAGGACGACCTGTTCCTGCCGAACGGCGAAATGCAGAAGGTCATGCACAACGACCGCGTGCTCGCGCGGATCGTCGGCTACGATCGCCGCGGCCGCCCGGAAGGCCATGTCGTCGAAGTCACCGAGCGCGCGAACAAGCGCGTGATCGGCCGCCTGCTCAATGAGAACGGCGCGCTGATCGTCGCACCCGAAGACAAGCGCATCGGCCACGACATCCTGATCACGCAGAACGTGAAGAAGGCAAAGGTCGGGCAGGTCGTCGTCGTCGAGTTGACCGATTTCCCGAGTCGCCATTCGCAACCGCTCGGCCGCGTCGTCGAAGTGCTCGGCGACATCGACGATCCGGGCATGGAAATCGAGATCGCGGTGCGCAAGTACGGCGTGCCGCACGAATTCAGCCAGCCGGCGCTCGATGAAGCCGCCGCGCTGCCCGACAAGGTGCGGCCGGCCGACCTGCGGTTCCGCGTCGATCTGCGCGACGTGCCGCTCGTGACGATCGACGGCGAGGATGCCCGTGACTTCGACGATGCCGTCTACTGCGAGCCGACCAAGGTCGGTCGCGGCGACGGCTTCCGCCTGATCGTCGCGATCGCCGACGTGTCGCACTACGTTCAGCCGGGCAACGGCCTCGATGCCGACGCACTGGAACGCAGCACGTCGGTCTATTTCCCGCGCCGCGTGATCCCGATGCTGCCGGAGAAGCTGTCGAACGGGCTGTGCTCGCTGAATCCGCAGGTCGACCGCTGCGTGCTGGCGTGCGACATGGTGATTACCGCGCGTGGCGAGATCAAGGCATACCAGTTCTATCCGGCCGTGATCCATTCGGCGGCGCGCCTGACGTACACCGAAGTCGCCGCCGTGCTGTCGAACACGAAGGGGCCGGAGGCCGCGCGCCGCGCGGACCTGTTGCCGCATCTGCAGGATCTGTACGGCGTCTACAAGGCGTTGTTCGCTGCCCGCCAGAAGCGCGGCGCGATCGACTTCGACACGACCGAGACTTACATCGTCTGCAACTCGCAGGGCAAGATCGAACAGATCGTGCCGCGTCAGCGCAACGATGCGCACAAGCTGATCGAGGAATGCATGCTGGCCGCGAACGTCTGCGCGGCCGACTTCCTGAAACGCAACAAGCACCCGGGCCTGTACCGCGTGCATGCGGGCCCGACGCCGGAGAAGCTCGAGAACCTGCGCGCGTTCCTGCGCGGCATGGGCCTGTCGCTGGGCGGCGGCGACAAGCCGCATGCGAGTGACTACGCCGCGCTGATGGCGCAGATCCGCGACCGGCCCGACGCGCAGATGCTGCAGCCGATGCTGCTGCGCTCGATGCAGCAGGCTGTCTACAGTCCGGACAACATCGGTCACTTCGGTCTCGCGTATGAGGCGTACGCGCACTTCACGAGCCCGATCCGCCGCTATCCCGACCTGCTCACGCACCGCGCGATCTACTCGATCCTGTCGGGCAGGAAGTACGTGCCGAAGGCACCGGAAGGCTTCGAGCTGAACACCGCGCTGTCGCCGCGCGCCCGCGCGATGCAGCAGGCCGACGACGAAGCGCGCGGCCGTTCGCGATCGAACACCGCGATCTGGGAAGAACTCGGCCTGCACTGCTCGGCGAACGAGCGCCGTGCCGACGAAGCGTCGCGCGACGTCGAGGCCTGGCTCAAGTGCTACTTCATGCGCGACAAGCTCGGCGAGGAGTACGGCGGGATGGTGAACGGCGTTACGTCGTTCGGCATCTTCGTGCAGCTCGATACGCTGTTCATCGAAGGGCTCGTGCACGTCACGGAACTCGGCTCGGATTACTTCCAGTACGACGAGATCAAGAACGAGTTGCGCGGCGAGCGCACGGGCATCCGCTATCGCCTGTCCGATCGTGTGCGCGTGCAGGTGAGCCGCGTCGATCTCGACGCGCGCAAGATCGATTTCCGTCTCGTGCGCGACACGCCGGTGAAGGCGCCGCGTCCGGCACCGGCGCCGATCGTCGACGGCAACGGTAACGATCGCGGCGGCCCGCGCGTGCGCTCGTTGCCGCCGGTGGAGGAAGCCGCACCGCGTCGCAAGAAGGCGGCGAGCGCGCCGACCGTCGCGGTGAAGGAGGCGCGTGCCGCGCGTGCCGCGAAGAAGAAGGGCGGCGTGGCGGCGAAGACGGCCGCGAAGAAGGCACACGCCCGCAAGAAGTATTGAGCGTTCGGGGCAGCGCACGCGCGCGCCCTTGCAGTATCGAGAGACGCCGCGTTTTACCGGACACCAGCCGGCAACGCGGCGCTTTCCTTTTCCATGGATCGCGGCTGCGCTCATCGCGCGGCCGCACGTTTGAACGAAGGTTGTTCCAGTCATGTCTCGTCTGAAGGTTCTTTACGGTTTTCATGCGGTGACCGCACGTTTGCGGCACGATGCGTCGACGGTTGCGGAGGTGCTGTACGACCAGACGCGCCGCGACCGCCGCATGCAGGACTTCCTGCACACCGCGAAGGAAGCCGGCGTGCGGCTGATCGCAGCCGACGAAACCCGCCTGTGGGGCCTCGCGCATACCGAGCGCCACCAGGGCGTCGTTGCGCGCGTCGAGGACGTTCCGCTTGCGCAGAACCTGTCCGAGCTGCTCGACGGCATCCAGGGCCCGGCACTGCTGCTGGTGCTCGACGGCGTCACCGATCCGCATAACCTCGGCGCATGCCTGCGCGTCGCCGATTCGGCCGGCGCCCATGCGGTGATCGCGCCGCGTGACCGCGCGGTCGGCCTGAATGCGACCGCGGCGAAGGTCGCGAGCGGCGCGGCCGACACGGTGCCGTACATCACGGTCACGAACCTCGCCCGCGCCCTGCGCGAGCTGAAGGAAGCAGGCGTGTGGATCATCGGCACGTCGGACGAGGCGCCGGGGACGCTGTACGACACGAAGCTCGACGGCCCCGTCGCCATCGTCATGGGGGCGGAGGGCGAAGGTATGCGCCGGCTCACGCGCGACACTTGCGACGAAGTGATGAGCATCCCGATGGCCGGCAGCGTCGAAAGCCTGAACGTGTCGGTTGCGAGCGGCGTGTGCCTGTATGAAGCGGTGCGGCAGCGGCGCGTGAAGGGCTGACCCGGGCTGACGCACGCGGCCTCGCGCGATGCGCGGGCCGTCACGACCAGAACGACGCGTGCCGCGACTGCGCGCGGCACGCGGCTCCCGGAACTCGCGGACCATGACCCTGTTTCGCCTCGGCGCATCGTGCGCCATCCTCGGCCTGCTGGCCGCCTGCACATCGCCGTCGCTGATCGAGCGCGATGCCTACTACGCCGATACGAGCCTGCACGCGCGCGGCGCCGATTCGCGGATCCGCTTTCTCGTGATGCATTACACCGAAAGCGACGAACCGAAATCGCTGCGCACGCTGACGGGTGATTCCGTCAGCGCGCACTACGTCGTGCCGCCGCAACCGCGCATCGAACACGGGATGCCGGTCGTCTACCAGCTCGTTCCCGAATCGAAACGCGCATGGCATGCGGGTATCAGCGAATGGCAGGGCACGACCGAGCTCAACGCGGCGTCGATCGGCATCGAGAACGTGAACCGTGGCCCGCTCGATCCGCAAGACCGCACGTGGCAGCCGTATCCGCCCGAACAGGTCGATGCGCTGATCCGCCTGTCGAAGGACATCGTCGCGCGCTACGGAATTCCGCCGACGCGCGTGGTCGGTCACAGCGACATCGCGCCACAACGCAAGATCGATCCGGGGCCGCTGTTTCCGTGGCACGCGCTCGCGCAAGCCGGCGTCGGCGCGTGGCCGGACGATGCGACCGTAGCCGCGCGACTGGGCGGCCGCGATCCGCACGCGCTCGTCGACGTGCGGGAATTGCAGCTGAAGCTTGCACGCTACGGCTATGACGTGCCGACCGACGGCGTGCTCGACACGCGCACGCAGCGCGTATTCGCGGCGTTTCAGATGCATTTCCGGCCATCCGACTATGCGGGCAACCCGGATGCCGGAACCGATGCGATCGCGCAAGCGCTGCTCGACAAGTATTTCCCCGCCACGCCGCCGGCGGAGGACGGAGTCGCAACGGGCGCGCCCTGACGATCGATCGGCACGCGAGGCGCTGCAACACGCGCGGAAAAAGCCCGGGTCGTCATCCGAGTCCGGTAAACTGCCGGTTTTCCGCAATCCCGCTGTATTCCCACCCCATGACTCAAGACGAACTCAAACGCCTGGTCGGCCAGGCAGCCGCTGATTATGTGATCCAGAACGTGCCGGAAGGCGCGGTGATCGGCGTCGGCACCGGCTCGACCGCCAACTGCTTCATCGACGCGCTCGCGGCCGTCAAATCGCGGTACCGCGGCGCCGTGTCGAGCTCCATCGCGACGACCGAACGCCTCAAGTCGCACGGCATCAAGGTGTTCGACCTGAACGAGGTCGAATCGCTGCAGGTGTACGTCGACGGTGCCGACGAGATCGATGCAAGCGGTGCAATGATCAAGGGCGGTGGCGGTGCGCTGACGCGCGAGAAGATCGTCGCGTCGGTGGCCGATACGTTCGTCTGCATCGCGGATGGCAGCAAGCGCGTGCCGGTGCTCGGCGCATTCCCGCTGCCGATCGAAGTCGTGCCGATGGCGCGCACGGCGATCGGCCGACGCTTGACCGCGCTGGGCGGCGTGCCGGTGCTGCGCGTGACGAAGGACGGCACGCCGTTCATCACCGACAACGGCAACGAAATCATCGACGTGAAGGGGCTGCAGATCGCCGATCCGCGCAGTTTCGAAGCGCAGGTGAACGCATGGCCGGGCGTCGTGACGGTCGGCCTGTTCGCCGAGCGCGGCGCGAATCTGTGTCTGCTAGGCACGGCAAACGGCGTTGAGACGATCGTTTATCCCGATTAATCGAAACTGAATGAGAAGCAGTCCGTAATGGCGTCAGGATGCCGTAATGGATTGCATGTTTGAATTGGACGGAAAACCCGGCCCGGCAAGCGCAGCGCGCTTTCCGGGCTTTTTTTGAAGCCTTATAAATCACCACGTCAAAAAGAGGGATAACCCTGTCAGGTGTTTACCAGATAGCGAAATATCCCCGAACTCATCAACTTATAGATCATAAGAACAGTCGTAACCAGGGCCGGCGGAACTGCGGAGCAGGTGTTCGCAAATCGACGCACGGGGAGGTGTCATGGAGCAGGGCAAAGACCGGTCACTGGTCGCCAAAGTGATGGATGGGCTTGTCGCGGGTATCGTCGAGGACAAGTACGGCGGCATTTTGCCGCCGCAGGATGTGCTGTCGAAAGAGTTCGACGTGAGCCGTACGGTGATGCGCGAAGCATTGTCGATGTTGCTTGCGCGCGACATGCTCGACGTGCGTCCGAAAGTCGGTACGCGGGTTCGACCGATGCGCGACTGGCGCATGATCGATGAAGACGTGGTGAGCTGGCGATTCCGCGCGAAGCCGGATCCGCAGTTCATGCGCGACGTCATCGAGTTCCGGATGCTGATCGAACCGCGCGCGACCGCACAGGCAGCTGTTCGTGCGACGGCGGTCGACATTGCAGGCATTCGCGAGGCATTCGAAGCGTTCAAGGTGTTGCAACCGGGCGACCCCGGATACGACACGGCGGACGAGCTGCTGCACACGCGGATCGTTCAGGCGAGCGGCAACCAGTTCTTCCAGCAGATGGCGGCCATCGTGCGCGGTGCGGTGCGTCTCGTGAATCCGCGCGTCGCGCAAAAGGACGGTGCGCACGACGTCGCGGTGAAGGCGCATGCGCGCGTCGTCGACGCGATCGAGCGCCGCGATCCGCGCGAAGCCGAAGCGGCATCGCTGGCGTTGATCGATTTCAGCGCCGACGAGATTTCGCGCGATTTCTCCGTCGACGTGCCCGTGCGCGCCTGAATCGGCACGCGTCGCTTATCCGTGCGCCGGCGAGCCGTTATCATGACGGCCGGCCGGCAGCGTGCCGGCCACCGTCATACGACCGACACGGAAGATCCGGATGAACGACCTCGACAACCGCCCGGTGCGCTTCGGCATCGTCGGCGCGGGCAGCATCGCACGCCGATTCGCACAAAGCCTCGCTCACGTGCCGGGTGCCACGCTCGGCGGCGTATGGGCCCGCCGCGCCGACGCGGCAACCGCCTTCTGCGACAGCTGCGGCGGCACGCCCGCCGCCAGCCTCGACGCGCTCCTCGCGAGCGACATCGACGCGATCTATATCGCGACACTCCACGACAGTCACGCGCACTACGCGCAAGCGGCGCTCGCCGCCGGCAAGGCCGTGCTGTGCGAAAAACCCGCGACGTTGAACGCAACGCAACTTGATGCCGTGCTGGATGCGGCACGCGCTGCCCGTCGGCTCTTCATGGAAGCGATGAAGCCACCGTTCTTTCCGCTGTACCGTCAGTTGCGCGCGCACCTGCACGACGATCCGATCGGTGAAATCCGGCTCGTGCGCGCGGGCTGCGCGTCTTCGTCGGTGCCGGACGATCATTCCGTCTATCGACTCGACCGCGCTGGCGGCGCGCTGCTCGACATCGGAATCTACGAAGCGTTTCTCGCGGTCGACTGGCTCGGCGCGGCAGTCGACGTGCAGACACTCGGCCGCATCGGCGCGACGGGTGTCGACGTGTTCGCGAGCCTGAACAGCCGTCACGCGAACGGCGGCATCGCGCAGCTCTTCTGCGGGCTCGACGTGATGGGACGCGGTGACGCGCTGATCGCCGCCGCAGGCGGGCACGTGACGATTCACGAGAAGTGGTGGAACCCCGAGCGGGCGACGATCCGCTATGCGGACGGACGCACGGTCGAACTCCATGCGCCGGCCGACGGCGGCGGCCTGAACTACGAGACCGCACATTTCTGCGACCTGCTGCGCGCCGGCGAGCTCGAGAGTCCGATCATGACGCACGACCACTCGCGCCGAATGATCGCGATGACCGACGCCGCACGTGCGGCACTCGGCGTGCGCTATTCGGGCGAGTAGGCGGAAAGGAAGAGAAGGCGGGAGCCGGGTGCGCGATCGCGGCCCGGCGAGGGATTCCGTGTTCAGTGCCGCGCGGGCAGCGACAGGCGCTTTTCGTACCAGCGCTGGACCCATTCGAGGATCTGACACAGCACCCAGTAGACGGCGGCGGCGGCCAGGTACAGCGGCAGCGGTTGGTAGGTCGCCGCGATCACTTCCTGCGCGCTGCGCAGCAGTTCGGTCACGGTGATCACCGACACGAGCGACGTGTCCTTGATCAGGCTGATCAGGCTGTTCGACAGGCTCGGCACCGCGATGCGCAGTGCCTGCGGGCCGATCACGTAGCGCAGCGTCTGCCCCCACGACAGCCCGAGGCTGTACGCGGCCAGCCATTGGCCGCGGGCAATCCCGTTGATCGCGCCGCGCATGCTTTCCGACATGTAGGCGGCGACGTTCGCGGACAGGGCGATCACGCCGGCGGGCGTTGGATCGAGCGAGATGCCGAGGCTCGGCAGCCCGTAATAGATGACGAAGATCTGCACGAGCAGCGGCGTGCCGCGCATCAGGCTCACGTATGCGCGCGCGAGCCACGCGAGTGCGTTGACCCAGATGCGTTCGAAGCCTTCGAGCGCCTCGCTTTGCCGGATGCCCATCATCGCGAGCACGACGGCGCCGAGCAGGCCGAACACCATCGACAGCACGGCGAACTTGACGGTCAGCACGGCACCCTGGGCGAGCACCGGCAGCGATTGGACGAGCAGGGACGTTGTCGACATGGAATACGAAGCGAATGCGTGCGCGAAAGCGCAATCATAAACCGGACCGATAAAACAAAGGGCGGCATCGTTTCGGATGCCGCCCTTTCCGGCCCGCCGTCAGGCGGAAAACAGAGGCGTGCTTACTTGATCGGCTTCGTCACGTCGATGCCGAACCACTTGTCCGAGATCTTCGTGAACGTGCCGTCGGCTTCGAGTTGCGTCATCGCGTCGTCGATCGCCTTCTGGAACTTCGGGTTGCCCTTCTTGAACGGGATGCCCGACGGGTTCGCCGAGCCGACGTTCGCGCCCGGGCGCAGCGGCAACTGCGAGTTCTTCGTCAGGTACGCGAGCATCAGGCGGTCGTTCAGCGCCGCGTCGAGACGGCCGGCCGCGAGGTCGCGCAGATACTCGGGCGCGCCCGGGTACGTCTTCACGTCGACGCCGGGCACCGACTTCGCCATGTCCATGTAGTTCGTGCCGAGCGCGACGCCGAGCTTCTTGCCCTTCAGGTCCTCGAGCGACTTGAACTGGCGCGTGTCGTCCTTGCGCTGGATCAGCTGCGCGGACGAATACGTGTACGCCGGCGAGAAGTCGAGCGTTTCCTTGCGCTTGTCGGTGATGCCGACCTGGTTGGCGATCACGTCGAACTTGCCGGCCTGCAGGCCCGCGATGATGCCGCTCCATTCGGTCGTGACGAACTCGGCCTTCACGCCGAGCTTCGCGGCGACGGCCTTCGCGATGTCGACGTCGAAGCCGACGAGTTCGCCTTGCGGGTTCTTCGAGTTGAACGGCGGGAACGTACCTTCGAGGCCGACGCGCAGCGTGCCGCGTTGCTTCACCTGGTCGAGGAGGTCGGCCGCATGCGCGGTGGCGGCAGCGAACGACGTACCGATCAGGCCGGCGACCAGCAGCTTCTTCAGCAGCGAAATTTTCATCGTGTGGGCTTCCTTGCGCCAGCGGGGCGCTTGATTCTGAATGTGAGACCGATCATAGCAAAAATGCAATCGGCCGCTAAATATCGTTTGTTTATGGCTATATTACGCGGCGCGATCGCGCGCGATCGCCTTCACGCATTCGGCGACGAGCGCGGGGCCGCGATAGATGAAGCCCGTGTACAGCTGGACGAGCGACGCGCCGGCCGCGAGCTTCGCGCGTGCGTCCTCGCCCGAGAAGATGCCGCCGACGCCGATGATCGGCACCGCGCTGCCGACTTCGGCATGCAGCTTGCGGATCACCTCGTTCGAGGCGTCGAACACCGGGCGGCCCGACAGGCCGCCGGCCTCGTCCGCGTGCGGCAGGCCCTGCACGGCGGCGCGCGACAACGTCGTGTTGGTGGCGATGACCGCTTCGATCTTGTGGCGCAGCAGCGTGTCGGCGATTTCCTTGACCTGCTCGTCGTCGAGATCGGGCGCGATCTTAAGCGCGAGCGGCACGAGCTTGCCGTGCAGGTCGGCAAGGCGCTGCTGCTTGTCCTTCAGCGCGGCGAGCAGCGCATCGAGCTCGCCCGCGCCCTGCAACTGGCGCAGGTTCTTCGTGTTCGGCGACGAAATGTTGATCGTCACGTAGCTCGCGAACGGATACACGCGCTCGAGGCAGTAGAGATAGTCTTCCGCAGCGCGTTCGATCGGCGTGTCGGCATTCTTGCCGATGTTCAGGCCGAGGATGCCGCGATAGCGGGCCGCCTGGACGTTCTTCACGAACTGGTCGACGCCGTGGTTGTTGAAGCCCATCCGGTTGATCAGCGCCTCCGCCTGCGGCAGACGGAACATCCGCGGGCGCGGGTTGCCCGGCTGCGGGCGCGGCGTGACCGTGCCGACCTCGATGAAGCCGAAGCCGAGCGCCGCGAGGCCGTCGATGGCCGCGCCGTCCTTGTCGAGGCCGGCGGCGAGGCCGACCGGATTGCGGAACGTGAGCCCCATCACGGTGCGCGGCGCATCGGGCACGCGGGACGACAGCGCGCAGGCGAGGCCCGTACGGCCGGCCGCGCCGAGCGCGCGCAGCGTGAGGTGGTGAGCGTCTTCCGCATCCATCTTGAACAGGGATGCGCGGGCCAGCGGATAGAGGGAACTGAACACGTGAATTGGGCGGACAGCCGGAATGAATGACAACCCGCTATTTTACCGGGAGTTGCGCGGCACGGGCGGGCTTCGCTTCGTAGCGGCCCGCGGCGACGGTTGACGCGCCGCGCATCAGCCGCTTCATGACTGGGACGGACGCTCGCCGCTCGCGAGCAACCGCGCCGGTGACGTTCACGTCAGCCCGACCCGCAATGTCCGCCGGGTAGCGGCGCGCGGGCGAGTGCCGCGTCGACCGGCGGCAGGTCGACCCGATCCGGATCGAGAACTTTCCAGCGGCCGTCGAGCAACCCTTCCAGCGGATGGAAGTTCGACTTGTAGGCCATCTTCGGGCTCTCGCGGATCCAGTAGCCGAGATACACGTACGGCAAGCCGAGGCTTTTCGCCTGCTCGATCTGCCACAGAATGTTGTACGTGCCGTAGCTCGTGTGCCGGTCGTCCGGCTCGAAGAACGTGTAGACCGACGACAGCCCGTCGCCGAGGATGTCGATCATGCTGACCATGCGCAGCTTGCCGGGCTCGCCGCCCGGCGCGTCGAGGTCGCGGAATTCGACGAGGCGCGAATTGATCCGGCTCTGCAGCAGGAATTGCTCGTACTGGTCGCGGCTGTCGCGATCCATGCCGCCGCCGGCGTGGCGGGCCGACTGGTAGCGCATGTAGAGCGCGTAATGCTCCTCGTCGTAGTGCAGCGGCGAGACCGTCGCGACGAGCGCGCGGTGCCGCTTCCACATCCGGCGTTGCGTGCGCGACGGTGTGAACGCGCCGACCGGCACGCGCACCGGCACGCAGGCGCGGCAGCCGTCGCAGTATGGGCGGTAGGTGAACACGCCCGAGCGCCGGAAGCCGGCCTTCACGAGCTCGGTATAGATGTCGGAATTGATCAGGTGGCTCGGCGTCGCGACTTGCGAGCGCGCGACGCGGCCGTCCAGATAGCTGCACGGATAGGGCGCCGTTGCATAGAATTGCAGCGCCGAAAGCGGTGAAAGCGGCAGCTCAGTCGGGTGAGTCATGGGCAGCTCTCGATGCAGGGAGGGAGTGCCGCGCTAGCGCTCGATCCCGGAGGGGGCGGCCGGTTCTGCAGGGCCCGTCAGCGCGGCGAGCGCGCGCTTGTCGAACTGCCACGGAATCGGCGGTTCGGCCACCGCGCGGCGCACGTGAGCGACAAAGGCCTTGCGTGCGATCTCGCGGCCGCCGAGCGACGCTAGATGCGACGTATTCTGCTGGCAGTCTATCATCTCCAGCCCCTGCTCGCGAAGATGGGCGACGAGCGTCGCCAGTGCGATCTTCGACGCATCGGTGGCGTCCGCGTACATCGATTCGCCGAAAAACATCCGTCCGAACGCGACGCCGTACAGGCCGCCGACGCGGCGCCCGTCATGCCACGTCTCGATGCTGTGCGCGTTGCCGGAACGATAGAGCGATGTATATGCGTCGATGATTTCGGCCGTGATCCAGGTGCCGCGCTGCCCGCGACGCGGCGCCTGCGCGCACGCGCGCATCACGCCCGGAAAGTCGTGGTCGACGCGCACTTCCCACGCGGGGTCGCGCAGCACGCGCCTGAGCGTCTTGCGCAGCGACGGGGACACCTTGAATTCGGTTGGCACGAGGACCATCCGCGGGTCGGGGCTCCACCACAGCACGGGTTGACCGTCCGAATACCACGGGAAGATGCCGCGCAGGTAGGCTTCGATCAGGCGCGACGGCAGCAGGTCGGCGCTCGCCGCGAGCAGCCCCGGCGCGCCGGTCGCCGGACCGAGCGCGCGTTCGATGGGCGGAAACGGATCGTCCGGGCCGAGCCAGGGGACCATGGGGCGCGGGCTCAGCCGTTGCGCAGCGAGCGGAAGATATCGCCGGTATGGACGCCGTAGTCGCCGGCGGCGCGATCGGCGAAAAAGAAGCGCAGCGTCTGGCTGACGGTCGGGAACGCGATTTCGTCCCACGGAATGTCGGCTTCGTCGAACAACCTGACTTCGAGGCTTTCCTCGCCGGCCTCGTAGGCTGGATCGGTGAGCCGCGCCAGATAGAACAGGTGGACTTGGTGCACGTGCGGCACGTTCAGCAGCGTGAACAGGTTCTGCACCTCGACGCGTGCGCCGGCCTCTTCGAGCGTTTCGCGCGCGGCGGCCTCGGCCGTCGTCTCGCCCATCTCCATGAAGCCCGCCGGCAGCGTCCAGAAACCGTAGCGCGGTTCGATCGCGCGGCGGCACAGCAGCACCTGATCGCCCCAGACCGGCACCGTGCCGACCACGTTACGCGGATTCTGGTAATGGATCGTGCCGCAGTGATCGCAGACGAAGCGCTCACGGTTGTCGCCCTGAGGAATGCGCGCGATGACTTCGTGACCGCAGACGGAGCAGAATTTCATGTCGAGTGGAAGGGACGAGGTGATGCGAGTGTATCACCGGGGCGGGGCATTCTTGAACGCGCGCGCATGCGCGCGGCGTGCGGCGCGAAGCGCAACGTGCGATGCGCGGAATCGGGCGCCGAAAAACAAAAAGCCCGGCGTTGAGCCGGGCTTCTTGCATGAATCGGGACGTTGGTTGCGGGGGTAGGATTTGAACCTACGACCTTCGGGTTATGAGCCCGACGAGCTGCCAGACTGCTCCACCCCGCGTCCGTCGAAGAATTGAATTATATGGACTATTCAAAACGCTTGCAAGCACTTTCTGACAATCACGCCGCAATCGCCGGCGGGGCGCTTGCAGGGCCGGTACGGCGGGCGCGTGCGCTAGAATCGAGCGGTTTGCTTGTGTCGTTCATTCCGGCAGCGGAGTCGCGCGCGAATTGCGTCGGTGCCGTTGCAACACTCACTACTGCATCGACGGATTCATGGACATCGCTCACGATCTGCAATCGATCGGCGCGCAGGAACAGGCGCTCGTGTTTCCCCATTTCGACCCGGCTCGCGCCTGGGCGCTCGGCAACCGGATGCATGCGCTCGCGACGTCGCGCGGCCATGCAATCGCGATCGACATCGCCACGTTCGGCCAGCCGCTGTTCTATGCGGCGCTCGCCGGTGCGACGCCCGACAACGCCGACTGGGTGCGCCGCAAGCGCAACGTCGTCGCGCATTTCCGCCGCAGCTCGTATGCGATCGGCCTGCGCATGCAGCAGGCCGGCGCCACGCTCGCCGACAAGCACGGACTGCCGATCTCCGAATATTCGCCGCACGGCGGCGCGTTTCCGCTGACCGTCGCGGGGGCCGGCGTGATCGGCTCGATCACCGCATCGGGCCTGCCGCAGCGCGCGGATCACGAGTTCGTCGTCGAAGCGCTGTGCGCCGAGCTCGGGCAGAACTATGCCGTGCTGGCGCTTGCAAGGAGCTGAGCGATGCAGCTTCCGGGTTACGCATGGCTCGCGATCGCTATCGTCGCGGAAGTTGTCGGCACGTCCGCGCTGCGCGCGGCGGACGGTTTCACGCGCTTCTGGCCGTCGGCGCTCGTCGTGGCCGGTTACGGTATCGCGTTCTACTGTCTGTCCCTCACGTTGCGCACGATGCCCGTCGGCATCATCTATGCCGTGTGGTCGGGTGCCGGCATCGTGCTGATCACGCTCGTCGCGATGTTGCTCTATCGCCAGGTGCCGGACCTGCCGGCCGTGATCGGCCTCGGGCTGATCATCTCGGGCGTCGTGGTGCTGAACCTGTTCTCGAAGATGCAGGCGCACTGAGCGTGCGCCCGCGATACGCCGGATGGCTCACATGACCGATTCCACTTCCGCTTCCGCGGAATCCGCTCAACCCGACGTCCGCGCGTATGTCGCGAACCGCATCGGCTATCTCGAACTGAACCGGCCGAAGGCGCTGAATGCGCTGTCGGTCGGGATGATCCGGCTGATGCAGCAGGCGCTCGACGCGTGGCGTGACGACGCCGACGTGGTCGCCGTCGTGGTGCACAGCCCTCATCCTCGTGCGTTCTGCGCGGGCGGCGACGTGCGCTTCTTCCACGACGCGTGGCAGCGCGGCGACCGCGATGCGGTCGACACGTTCTTCATCGAGGAATACACGCTCAACCATACGATCTTCGCCTATCCGAAACCGTACATCGCGCTGATGCACGGTGTCGTGATGGGTGGCGGCATGGGCATTTCGCAGGCGGCACGGCATACGGGCGGCCTGCGCGTGGTCACCGACTCGACGAAGATGGCGATGCCCGAAACGCGCATCGGCCTGTTCCCCGATGTCGGGATGAGCTGGTTCCTCGCGCGCGTGCCGGGTGCGATCGGCCGCTATCTCGCGGTGACCGGCGCGACGCTCGACGCGGCCGGCGCACTGTATGCACAGCTCGCCGACGTGTACCTGCCCGACGCCGCGCTGCCGGCACTGCTCGATACGCTGCGCAGCGCACGCATCGACAGCGGCGCGCAGGCCGTCGCGTGCGTGGCCGACGCGGCCGCGTCGCACAAGGTCGTGCCGACGCCCGACACGTCTGCGCTGGCCGACGCGCGCGCCGGGATCGATCGTCATTTCGCGCAAGCCGATATCGGCGCGATCCTCGCATCGCTCGACGCCGAGCAGGATTGCGCCGCGGTCGACGGATGGGTCGAGAAGGCGACCCATGCGATGCGCAGCCAGCTGTCGCCGCTGTCGATGGCCGTGTCGCTCGAAGTCGTCGAACGGGCGCGCGGGGCGACGATGGCCGACTGCCTGCGGCGTGACCTCGACCTCACGCGTTCAACGTTCGCGCACGGCGACGTGATCGAGGGCGTGCGCGCGCTGATCGTCGACAAGGACCATCAGCCGGCCTGGCGCTTCAAGTCGATCGCCGATATCGACCGCGCCGACGTGCTCGCGATGTTCGACAGCCCGTGGACGCCCGACACGCATCCGCTGCGCAATTTGAAGGACTGACGCGCCGCGGTTTCGACGCGAAAAGCAAAAAGGCCGCCTGCATTGTGTGCAGGCGGCCTTTTCATTCGAGGGTGCCGATCCGGCTCGGCGGGCAGTGGGCCGGGGGCCTCGCGGCAAGACGTGCGTTATTCGTCGCCGGCGTCGTCCGACATGAACGCGCGCATGAACACGAGCGCGCCGAAGCCCCAGACCGCGTTCGCCGCGAAACCGGCGGCGAGCACCGGCATCATGTTGCCCGACGGCCAGATCCCGCGCAGCGGATCGATCGCGAACACGCGGGCGGCCGTCAGCACGATGCCGCCGAACACCAGCGCGCCGATCCACGGCGCCTCACGATCCGGCGCCACGCGCAGCAGCCACGCCATCGGGATCGCGCAGCACGCGCTGATCAATGCGTTCGCAACAAATTCAGGAATGCCGAGCGGCGCGAACGGTTGCGTGGAGAAGCCGGCGGCGGCGATCAGGTCGGCCGTATGCAGGAGCGCGAGCGTCGCTTCGCGAAAGAAGAGGGCGGCCAGGAAGCCGGACAGGAACGGCAGGATGACTTTCTGCATCGATGAGTGCATTGCAGGCGCGGCCGACCGGGGCCGTCCGCGCGAAGTTATTCGGATGGGTGCGTCATTATAGGGCCCGGCTGACGCGATATTCGCTGGAGCGTCGGGCTAATCACGAAAGCGGAAAACCTAAGCTAAAAAAAATCGTTCCAAAGCCCTGCAGCGATCCATAGACTGATTTCCCAGAAACAGCCGTGCAATCGCGTACTCGCCCGCGGCACGGCCTGACCGGCGAGCCATCCCGATTCGAATGCACACCATGCATGCGTCGCTCATTCGCGACGCGAGCAGGGCCTCGTGTTATCCAGATTCCGGCAAGAACAGTCAAGCAGGAGCAGCAGATGAATGTTTTCTGGTTTATTCCCACGCACGGCGACAGCCGTTACCTCGGCACCGCTGAAGGCGCGCGCGCCGCGGATTACGATTATTTCAAGCAGATCGCCGTCGCGGCCGACACGCTCGGCTATGAAGGCGTGCTGCTGCCGACCGGCCGTTCCTGCGAGGATGCGTGGGTCGTCGCGTCGAGCCTGATTCCGGCGACGCAACACCTGAAGTTCCTGGTCGCCGTGCGTCCCGGCATCGCATCGCCAGGCCTCGCGGCGCGGATGGCCGCGACGTTCGATCGTCTGTCGGGCGGGCGTCTGCTGATCAACGTCGTGACGGGTGGCGATGCCGCCGAGCTCGAAGGCGACGGACTGTTCGCCGACCACGACACGCGTTATGAAATCACCGACGACTTCCTGAACATCTGGCGCGGGCTGCTGTCCGCATCGCACGACAACGGCGGGTTCGACTACATCGGCAAGCACCTTCAATCGAAGGGCGGCAAGGCGCTGTATCCGCCCGTGCAGCGCCCGCATCCGCCGTTGTGGTTCGGCGGATCGTCGCCGGCCGCACACGCGATCGCCGCCGATCACATCGACACCTATCTGACCTGGGGCGAGCCGCCCGAGGCCGTCGCGAAGAAGATCGCCGACATTCGCGCCCGCGCCGAGGCGCGCGGCCGCAAGATCAGGTTCGGCATCCGCCTGCACGTGATCGTGCGCGAGACCGAGGACGAAGCCTGGCGCGATGCCGAGCGCCTGATCAGCCGTCTCGACGACGAGACGATCGCGCGTGCGCAGAAGGCATTCGCGAACATGGATTCGGAAGGCCAGCGCCGGATGGCCGCGCTGCACGGCGGCAAGCGCGGCGGCCGCGAGGCGCTCGAGGTGTATCCCAACCTGTGGGCCGGTGTCGGTCTCGTGCGCGGCGGCGCGGGTACCGCGCTCGTCGGCAACCCCGAACAGGTCGCCGAACGCATGCGCGAGTACGCGGATCTCGGCATCGAGACGTTCATCCTGTCCGGGTATCCGCACCTCGAGGAGTCGTACCGTTTCGCCGAGCTCGTGTTCCCGCTGATCAAGGGCAAGGGGGCGGTGCGGTCGTCCGGTCCGCTGTCGGGTCCGTTCGGCGAGATCGTCGGCAACAACTACCTGCCGAAGGCGAGCCAGAGCTGAACGAAGGAGGCCTGAGATGACAACGAAAACGTCGACGACCGGCGCGGCCGTGGCCGCCCGCGCCTGGCGCGGCATCGCGCCGTGGCTCGTGCCGCTCGCGCTGCTGGCCGCATGGGAGGTCGGCGCGCGCGTCGGCTGGCTGTCGACCCGCGTGCTGCCCGAGCCGGTGGCGGTCGTGCGTGCCGCGTGGTCGCTCGTGACGTCGGGCGAGATGTGGGCGAACGTGAAGGTCAGCACCTGGCGCGCGCTGTTCGGCTTCGCGATCGGCGGCGGCGTCGGCCTGGCGCTCGGGCTCGCGACCGGCTTGTCGAAAGCAGCGGAGATTGCGCTCGATTCGACGATCCAGATGATCCGCAACATCCCCGCGCTCGCGATGATTCCGCTCGTGATCCTGTGGTTCGGCATCGACGAGAAGGCGAAGCTGTTTCTCGTCGCGCTCGGTGTGTTCTTTCCGGTCTACATCAACACGTATCACGGGATCCGCTCGGTCGACGCGAACCTGATCGAGATGGCGAAGAGTTACGGCGTGCGCGGCTTCGCGCTGTATCGCGACGTGATCCTGCCCGGCGCATTGCCGTCGATTCTCGTCGGCGTGCGCTTCGCGCTCGGGCTGATGTGGGTGATGCTGATCGTCGCGGAAACGATTTCCGCGCAGTCGGGCATCGGCTACATGACGATGAACGCACGCGAATTCCTGCAAACCGATGTGGTGGTGGTCGGCATCCTGCTGTATGCGGTGCTCGGCAAGCTGGCCGACGTGCTGGCGAAATGGATCGAGCGCGTGACGCTGCGCTGGCACCCCGCCTATCAATCTGGAGCAAAAGCATGAATGCGACGACTTCGGCGGCCGGCTACGGCCCGCTCGCCGGCGCAGACCTCGAGGCCGAACTGGCGCAGGCACGCGTGGCGGACGACGACGCACGCCATGCGGCGATCGTCGATCGGGACGGCGGCGCATCCGTCGTTCCGCTTGCGCGGCGGCGCGCGGGCGGCCCGTCACAGGACGACGCAGTGACGCTGTCGGGCGTCAGCAAGCGCTTCGGCACGCGCACCGTGCTCGACAACGTCGAACTCGGCATCGCGCGCGGCAGCTTCGTCGCGATCGTCGGCCGCAGTGGCTGCGGGAAATCCACGCTGCTGCGCCTCGTCGCGGGACTCGAAGCGCCGACCAGCGGTGCCCTCGTGACGCGCGGCGAGGGGGGCGGCACGCTCGACACGCGAATCATGTACCAGGATGCGCGATTGCTGCCGTGGAAGACCGTGCTGCAGAACGTGATGCTGGGCCTGGGGCGCGGGGCGCGCGATCGGGCGCGCGCGGTGCTCGACGAAGTCGGGCTCCTCGAGCGCGCGAACGACTGGCCCGCGCAGTTGTCGGGCGGCCAGCGGCAGCGCGTCGCGCTCGCCCGAGCGCTCGTGCACCGACCGCAACTGCTGCTGCTCGACGAGCCGCTCGGCGCGCTCGACGCGCTGACCCGCATCGAGATGCATGCGCTGATCGAGCGCTTGTGGCGCGAGCACCGGTTTACCGCGCTGCTCGTCACGCACGACGTGCAGGAGGCCGTCGCCCTCGGCGACCGGATCCTGTTGATCGAGCAAGGTCGCGTCGCTCTCGATCAGCCGGTGCCGCTCGACCGGCCACGTGCACGCGCGTCGGCCGCGTTCGCGGCGCTCGAAGATCGCGTACTGCAACGCGTGCTCGCCGGCGGGCAAGGTGTGGCCGAGCAGGGCGCGGCACATGAGGTCGATCCCGTACGACCGGTCGGGCAAATTCGCTGGGCCGTTTAAATCCGGGCGGCACCGGCCGCCCGCTCTCAGACTTTTTTCTTCGGAGCGATCAACCCGATGAGCATCACTGCAATCAACGTGCGTAACCAGTTCAAAGGCAAGGTGAAGGAGATCATTCGCGGGCCCGTGGTCTCCGAGGTCGACGTCGAGACGCCGTTCGGCATCGTCACGTCGGTGATCACGACGCGCTCGGTCGACGAACTTGAACTGAAGGTGGGCGCGGAAGTCGTCGCGCTCGTGAAATCCACCGAAGTGTCGATCGCGCGCCTCTGAGCGTGTCTCCGATGCCGGGCGCCGCGGACGGGCCATACAGCCATCCGTCGCGCCCGGCATTTTCGTCGCGCGTTTGCCTCGGTATTCGCCATCCGGACGAAGTGCTAGGATGGAACGACACCGACGCCGGAGGCCAACGCATGACCCCCATCCTTTCTCCCGAAGCCATCGAGGCGCTGAAGTGGATCGACCAGTTCGGCGACACCCGGCCGGTCCCTGCCGCGTTCGACGACGTCGTCTATGCGTTGCTGAACGAAGGGCTGATCTATCAGGCGGCGGCCGACCGCGTCGACCTGACCGCCGACGGCAAATCCGTCTTGTCTAACGAATACGACTGAGCGCACGGCGCCGGCCGCCGGCGCGGCCCGGCGTGCGTCGCCACGGAGCGAGCGATGGAACCGAGAGGCAGTGATCTCGGCGATTTCAGCGAGCCGTACCGCGGCTACGAGATCGAAGTGAAGACCGAGCAGGTGTGGGACGGCGAGCATGCGCACTACCGCGTGCTGCAGGGCGCGGCCGTGCGGATTGACTGGCGGCTCGTGAAAGTCGACGGTATGCTGCTGACCGAACGCCGCGTGATCGAGCGCGTACTCGAGGAGGCGCGGCGGGCCGTCGACGCCGAACTGGGCGAGGGCGGGCCGGTCTAGTCAGGCTGCCGGGCCGGCCTGGTCGCGTTGCGGTAAAATGCCGGGTTGTTTCCCGCGCCGCTTGCTGCCCCGAATTCCATGTCCGCTTCGTCCTCGCTTCCTCCCCGCCGCGTTTCCGTGGCGCCCATGCTCGACTGGACCGACCGTCATTGCCGGTCGTTTCATCGCACGCTGACGCGCGACACGTGGCTGTATACGGAAATGATCACGACGGGCGCGCTGCTGTTCGGCGATGCCCAGCGGCATCTCGCGTTCACGCCGAACGAATCGCCGGTCGCGCTGCAGTTGGGCGGCAGCGAACGGGACGATCTCGCGCGCGCTGCGAAACTCGGCGAGCAATGGGGCTATGACGAGATCAACCTGAATTGCGGCTGTCCGTCCGAGCGCGTGCAGCGCGGTGCATTCGGCGCGTGCCTGATGAACGAGCCGCAACTCGTTGCCGATTGCGTGAAAGCGATGCGCGATGTGGTGTCGGTGCCGGTCACGGTCAAGCATCGGATCGGGGTCGACGCGGTCGAGGACTATGCGTTCGTGCGGGATTTCGTCGGCACGGTGGCCGAGGCGGGTTGCGAGACGTTCGTCGTGCACGCGCGCAACGCGATCCTGAAGGGGCTGTCGCCGAAGGAGAACCGCGAGATCCCGCCGCTCAAGTACGACTATGCGTATCAGCTGAAGCGCGATTTCCCGTCGCTGGAGATCGTGATCAACGGCGGGATCAAGACGCTCGACGAAGTGGCGCAGCATCTCGAGCATGTGGACGGCGTGATGCTCGGCCGCGAGGCGTATCACAACCCGTATGTGCTCGCGGGTGTCGATGCGCGCTTCTATGGGGCGACTGCGGCGATGCCGACGCGCGAGGAGGCCGAGGCGAAACTGATCGAATACTGTGCGGCGGAACTGAAGCGCGGCACGTATCTCGGTGCGATCGTCCGGCACGCACTCGGGCTGTATCGCGGCGTGGCGGGTGCACGCGGCTGGCGTCGCGTGCTGTCGGACAACAAGAAGCTCGCGCGCGGCGATCTGGCCGTGTTCGACGAGGCGCGCACGCATCTGAACGATGCTCTCGAAAATTTTGAAAAAAATGCTTTGCAAGACGGAAAAGTCTTCGTATAATCTTGTTCTTCGCTGCTGAACACGAAACGAAACGAAACGGCGAAGAAACAAAGCGGTATCAGTGGTGGCTGTAGCTCAGTTGGTAGAGTCCAGGATTGTGATTCCTGTTGTCGTGGGTTCGAGTCCCATCAGCCACCCCAACAAATTCAAGCACTTGCAGCAGAATCTAGCTGACGTGTTGCAAGTTTTGGAAGATGAGATTCCAAAATTTGGAAGATGACGAGAAAAAGCCCGTGCGGATGCGCGGGCTTTTTTGCGTTTTCTCAAATAAGTAAAGTGACAAAGGGGACCGCTATGGCGTCGGAAACGGCTACCAAATTTGAGAAGGATAAGACCGCGGGAGCGGACATCGCTGTAGCCTGCACGCAATGCAAGCGCGCTACCAAGCATTCGATCATGTCGTCGTTCGATGTGGATGGTGAGGCTTGGGATCGTGACGAGGGATGGAGCGTAAATTGGGCAGATAACTATCAGATCGTGCAATGTAAGGGGTGTGAGAGCGTCTCATTCAGGCATGTGCAATGGTTCTCCGAAGATGATTATGACGTTGGAGAGACGCCCGATGATCGCGCGCTGCTGTATCCCAAGCGTGGCGTAAACACATTGTCCGCAGGCGATTTTTATAACGTGCCGGTCAGTTTGCGACGCATCTATCGTGAAATGATTGATGCCTTCAACAATGAAAGCCCCACACTGTGTGCCGCAGGATTACGGGCAATTGTTGAAGGAATCTGTGCAGCGCAAGGTATCGCAGATGGACCTGTTGAGGTGCCTGCCAAGGGCGGGGGCACTCAGATCGTTAGGAAGAACAACCTCGAAGGGAAAATCTCCGGCCTCGCCGAAAAGGGTTTCCTTACTCAGGGCAGTGCAGCGACGCTCCATGAACTACGGTTTATGGGGAATGACGCCGTTCATGATCTGGACCGGCCACCGCTCGATGAACTCCGGCTCGCAATCGAAATTGTCGAGCACATGTTCGAACACCTGTACGAAATTCCAGAGAAGGCGTCGGCCCTACGCAGCAGCAAGCTTTCGAGAAAGAAGTAAGCGCGTGACAATTTCACGCGGTTTCCGCGCCGTTCCTTTTTATTTGGTGGCGCGGACTTTCCTCTGACGGCGACGGTCGTATGTCTTCCGGATCATGCGCTCATCTGCATGGCCGGTCGCGTCTATGATCCGATCGTCACCTTCCTCCTGCCGATCGGTCACGGCTGCCGGCCGCATATCGCGCAGCGCGAACCGCTCGAACGGCACGCCGCGCTCCTTCGCTTCCTTTTCGCAATAGCCCATCAGGCGCGACCAGTTCGTGTTCCATCCGCTGCGCGTGTAGACCTGGCCGGCCGTGTTGCCGAAGACGTGGACACTGGTGGTCCGCTGCAGCGCGAGCACCTCGTCGATCACCGCCTTCAGCTCCGGTGACCACAGCACGAGCTTCGCGCGCTGCTGCTCGCCGGCCTTGCGTTTGCTGATCGGCACCTCGACGCCTTCTGGCCGGATACTCTGGCGGTGCAACTCCCGCATCTCCGTCGGCCGGCTAACGGTCAGGTAGGCGGCCTTCACGCATAGCGCGAGGATGAGGTACGCGGAACTCGGATGCTGGTCGCCGACGCTTCGGCGCGACCGCGCGACTTCCACGGCGAGCTCGATCTCGTCCTGCGTGACATACCGCTGGCGCGGCCGCGTCGGGTTGTATTCGATGCCGCGACACGGGTTCGTTTCAAGCTCGCCGCGGCGCCGGCCGTATTCCAGGATCGCGGACAGGAGGGCGATTTCCTTGTTCGCCTTCGCCGGCGCTCCGAGCTGCGCGCGCTTGTCGAGATAGCCGTACACGTGCTTGGGCTTAATGGCAGCCGGCGCCATCTTTCCGAAGACCTTGATCAGCCGCTTCGATTCAACTCGGTTCTCATCGAGGGTCGACTGTGCCTTGCGGCGCTCGTCGGTGTGCGGCAATCCGTCCTGCCATTCGAAGTACCGCGCGACGAGCGCCTCGACCGTGCCGGGTTCGATCGCGTTCCCGTTGAGCGCCTCCGCGCGCTCGATCGCCTGCTTGCGGATCTCGGCGAGCGCTTCCTTGTTGTGGGCCGGCGCCGACAGGCGGAACGCCCAGCGGCCATTGGGCAGCTTGTAGCCGAAGCTGACCTTGTGCTTCCCGTAGTGGGCGTAGAGCCGGAACGGCAATCCGTCCGGTCGCTTGCGTCGTCCGATCATGCTGCGAGTGCGTCGAAATTCGGTTCTTGTTCTGCGGCCGCGCGGGAGTGGCGCGGGTGCGCGGCCGGCGCGGCCGGCGGGGCCGTGCCGGTCATGCGTGCATCGTAGTACTCACGCGCGACGAGCGGCACGCCGGCGATGTTGACCGCGAACGGCCAGTGATTGCGCTCGAGCCAGCGTTTCATGCAGGCGTGGCTGCGCGGCTTGCAGCCCACCAGCTCGGCCAGCTCTGGCGTGGTGAGGTAGATGCTCATGGTGAGATCCTGCGAAATTCAACGACCCAGACCCAGGGATTGGTGTCCCAGCCATGCCCACGCGCCGCGTTCAGGCTGTCCCACAGGTCATGAAAGGCGCGGATGCTGGGCGGCCGGTATGCGCCGGCGCAGTAACCGCGCATGTGGTGTTCTTCGATCGTCACGCCTTCGGCGCGCGCGTCGGACTCGCTGATGGACTGCAGTCGCTCGGCGCGTACGCCGGTGATCTCGAGCGCGATACGCGACGCCCAGCGCGGCATGTGGATGGAAGGCGTCCAGCCGCGCGATTCCTTGGCGTCGAGCGCCTGGAACGTGTCGAGGTTGATGTCGACTTCGGTGCGGCCGTCGTCGGCCTGGTAGGCGATGCCGGCGTAGCGTCGCGTCGGGCGCGCACCTTCGAACGTCTCGGTGCCGATGCGGCGCACCTCGTGCGTCTCGCGCACCCACAGGCGGTCGCCGACGTCGCCATGCGGGTAGACGTAGCAGTTGCCGGTACGCGTGTGCCAGATCGCGGCGAGTTCCGGCGCAGGCGTCCCGCCGGCATACTTCACAGAGCCGCCGCCGGCCGTCGTCGGTTCCCACGCACCAAGCGGGTTGTTGTGCGGCAGTTTGATGATGCGGCGCGTCTGCGTCTTGCGGCCTTCGAGGATGGCGCGCACCATCGGGCCGCTGAAAAGGATAGGGCGTTCGGTCATGCTAGGATTCCTTTGCCAATTTCGGCGTAAATGGGGCGCTCTGTCATGACAAACCCTTTCGGTCAGACATTCCTTCATCGAGACAATGATTTGGTTTTCAACCACCTGGTCGGCGATAAGACCTTTCAGGTTCAAGTTACCCACGAATGTCTCGGAGACGTGTTCGGTTCGGACGGCACGAGAGAGGGGGATGAAAAGGCGCTATCGGAAAATTTGGCGCAAATTGGGCAAGTCGCAACGCAGAAGGCGCGTGCAGGAGCCTCCTCGCCTATCTTCATCATGCGCACCGACTTTTGAGATTCATCCGCGTCATCGGCTTTCTATTGCATGTGCAGATAGCTCCGCCTTCATATTCTCGATAGCGCTTTGGTTTTCATTTCGCCATTGCTGCCAGCTCTGGTCGGTGAGCTTCCATTCGACCCAGTCGGGGTGGTCTGGCTTCGCGACATCTGGTTGAGCGCGTTATGCCCCTGCTTGCTTTCGTCGAAATGCACGGTCACCGAGGCGCGTTCGATGTCATGGGGAGCACCGAGAACCGCCATGAGAAGCGCACGCGCTGCATGCGTAAGTTCGTCGGCGCTGAGAATCGGCTCTTTCATGATGAGGCTCCGGTGCGGGCGGCGTCGCGAGAAGGGCGCGGTACAGTTTCTGCATGTGGTCGGGTAGCTGGCGTGCCCGCACTTCGTCGTCGTGCTCGTCGCATGGATGCACCGACACAGAGTCGAGCTCTTCGCGCACGACCGTCTTCGCGGCGGCCACGATTGCATCGGTCAGCCCGGCCCGAGCGTCCGCCTGCGCGGGCTGCGGGGCGGCAGCGAACGCGGCTTCATAGATCGCATCCGGGCTGTTGCCGCCCGTATGCTGCATGTAGTCAGCTGCGGCTTTGGCCATCGCCATCCGCATCGCCGTCGTTGCTGACGGCGGCATGGCCTTCCATCCGGCCGGGATCGCCACCTGTTCCGCCGCCATAGCGGGCGAGCGGGAAAGGCCGCACACCATGTTGTCGATCTGCGTCAGCACGCCGAGCGTATCGTCTAGCACTTTCCACTGCGGCGCCGAGTCTCGCCAGTGCTTCTCCCACAGGCCCGTGGCAAGTCGTTGTGCGTAACCGAGCACCCCTTCCGCCCCCGTCTCGTTGGCAGATGCGGCACGGGCTTGCCAGCCGAGCCAGCGATTGCGCGTTCGAATGTTGGAGTAGTGCCCTCCATTGCTATCGAGCGGCATCCCGAGTTTTCTTGCATTGGCCTCGAACGCCGCCCGCTCGTCCGCCGGCGAGGGTGCGGGTTCGCCAGCCCATACCGGGAACGTGCCAGCCTTAAGGCGATAGACGCCCTTGAAATCCGGTCGCATGCGTTCGGCCGGCCCAAGGTCGCACCAGTGCGTGCCACCTTCGTAGCGGTATTCGATCGGCGCTGCTGCGGGCTGCTCGACTGTGGATGCGGCGAGTAGAGCGTTGGCGACGGGCTCGAACCGCTTCAGTGCCGCAGCAGCACGTCGGGACGCCGTCCGAATATCGTTGAGCGGCCGGATTACGTCGTCGACCTGTTCGCGGCGCTCGGCGATCGCGCGCAACGCTTCAGTAGCGTATTGAACGGCGCAAAGCTGGCCGTCCGTCAGCGCATCAGCGCGGCTATTTTCGGTGGTCATGCTGCCTCCGTCGCGCGCGCGGCGAGCGCCGCATCGACTTTCGTGCGCGACGCCGATCCGCGTGCAGCGCGCTCGCGGCGCAGGGCATGCGCGAGCTGCCACGCGGCATCTGTGAACGTGATCCAGTGCGTCGGCGCGCGGCCATAGTCCGACAACGGGGCGAGCAGCTCCGAGGGAATGCGGCCGAAAGTCAGCAGGCCGGCCTCTGTGAACTTCCGGAGGGCGACCAGATCGTCGTTGTTCATGCGCCGGCCTTCGAGCAGGCCGCCGTAGTCCACGCTGCAGGATTCCGCATAGAGGATGATGCTGCGCTCGACCTTCGTGAGCGTGGTGATGTCGATAGTGGTCATGGTGTGGTCCTCGGTTACGCCGCGACGTGCGCGAGCTGCTGTTCGTGGGAGAAGTTCGCGCGGATCAGTGCGGTCGCGACGTCGGGGCAAACGCTGTTGCCGATCATGCGAACCTGCGCCGACTTCGACAGCGGCTTGCCGTTGACGATCGGGTCGAGCACATAGCTGTCCGGGAAGCCCTGCGCGCGCGCGAGCTCGCGCGGCGTGAGCATGCGCATACCGATGTCGACGATGGCGTAGTCCTCGCCATGGATCGTCACCAGGCCCATGCGGTCGCGCGTCGGGATCGTGTGCAACGGCTCGCGCGCGTCCTGCCACTGACCGCCCTCGCCGTAGTACTTGATCAGGAACGCTCGCACCTCGGCGTGGTGCGTGCCGCCGGCGCTGATCGTGTGCAGCGGCTCGTCGGTGCGCTGGCCGTCGCGGCTCGTTCCGCGGAGCTTCACGAGGTTCGACGTCACCAGGTGATGGTGGTCCTGCGTCGTGATCGTGCTGATCGCCGCATTGAGCGACGCGCCCGGCGATTCGTGGCCGCCGTAGTGCTTCGCGAGAAACGCGGTCACCGCGGCATGCTTCACGCCCTGCGCGACGACGGTGCCGAGCGGCTTGTTGAGGCCAGGAACGCGGGGCGCTTGGCCGGGCCGCTCGCCGTAGCTCGTCTGGATCAACGTCGCCGCGACGACGCCCATGGCATGCGCAGCGCCAGCCGGGCGCGCGCAGTCGCCGCCGGCGGTTACGGTATGCAGCGGCGTGTCTGCGGCGCTCCCGGTGCTGTTCGCGCGGAACTTCGTGATGTGCGCGGCGACGAGAGCCTGTTCGCCGCGGTTCGCGCCGGTGACGGTGGCGAGCGGTGCGTTGATGCTGGCCGCGCGGTCTGCGCCGTGGTGCGTCAGGTGAATCACGAAAGGGTCAGCGCTGTTCACGACGAACTTCATGATGCCGCGCGCGATACGGCGCAGCGTCGCATCCTTCAGCGGCCGCTCGCGCTCGAAGATCGACGGGCAGGGGATCGACCAGTCGATGACGTCCGTTCCTGCTGTACGCCACGGCTGCAACGCGCCGGCGCGCACGGCGGTACTTTTCGGGTCACCGTGCGTTGGCGTCGGCCATACGATCGGCAGCCCATCGCAGCGCGCGACGAGGAACAGGCGCTTCCGGATGGTCGGCGCGCCGAAGTCGCACGCGCGCAGCTCGCGGTGTTCGACGCGGTAGCCGTGGCGCGCCAGCGCGTTCACGAACGAACGGAACGTGCGGCCGCGATTCTTCGGGCATGGCCGGCCGTCGGTGCCGAGCGGCCCCCACGTCACGAATTCTTCGACGTTCTCGAGCATGATCACGCGCGGCTTCACCGTCGCGGCCCAGCGCAACGCGATCCACGCGAGCCCGCGGATCTTCTTCGACACGGGCTTGCCACCCTTCGCCTTGCTGAAGTGCTTGCAGTCCGGCGACAGCCAAACGAGGCCGACCGGCTGGTTTCTGGTAATCGCCGCGGGATCGACGTCAAACACGCTTTCGCAGTAGTGCGCCGTTTGCGGGTGGTTCGCGAGGTGCATTGCGATCGCTTCCGCGTCGTGGTTGATTGCGATGTCGACCGGGCGCCCGAATGCGCGTTCAAGGCCGGTGCTGGCGCCACCGCCGCCGGCGAAGTTGTCGACGATCAGTTCGCTGCCGAGGTCGAGCGGCAGAGTCATCAGGTCACGCTTCACGCGAGATCTCCGTTTGATGGTCAGGCTTCATGGGCCGGTGGCGCGGCGGCGCGCGGCCGCCGCGTAGGGAGGCTTACTCGCCGGCGAACGGCGTGCCGAAGAAGAACGGATTCCCGGTTTTTTCCTTGATCGTGTTGACGATGGTCGTGGCGGCCGCCTCGAGCACCTTGTCGGCGCGGATCAACTCGAACCAGAACGCGAGCTTGCCGTCGCGCACGCGGTAGCGCAGGCGCGCGTCGATCTGGTAGGCGTCGCCGTTCCAGAACACCGGCACGCCGATCGCGAAGCGCTCGAATACGGACATCTTCTGCAGCGTCTGCGCATCGTCGTCCTGGACGAACGACAGGTTGACGCCGCCGTTCGACAGACGGACCGCGCTCTTGAACCGCATGTCCTGCGTCGCTTCGAACGACAGGGCCATTTCGAGCATCGCCGAGCCGCTCGGCAGCCCGGCACCGTCCGGGCTCGCGATGTCCTTCAGGTTGTCCTCGATGAACGCAGCGAATTCCGTCTGGCTCATCTGCTTCCGATTGACGCCCGTCCAGCGGCGCCACTCCTCGCTGAACTCGGGCGAGAACAGCGCGCGGTGATCGCGCCAGGCCGGCGCATTCTCGTCCGCGCCGTGGTCGTTGATGATCCCCGTGAACGAGATCTTGCCCTCCACGTAGTTGGCGAGGCACCAGATCGTGCAGTCGGTCAGCGAGCCGTGACGCTTCACGTATTCGATGAAGCTGTCGACGTCGCGCACGCGCACCTGGGCGATCTTGCGCAGCGGCTTCGGCAGCAGCTTCGATTCATCCTTCTCGACGAACTGCCAGTCCGGCGGAAGTGCGAGACGGCGCACCGCGGCCGAGGTGTTCGAGCCGATTTCGATCGGCTGCTTCATTTCGCGCGCGAGCGTCTCGGCGAGGTTCTGATTGAGGTCGTCCATGGTTTCTGCAGAGTCCTTGGTGGAGGGAGGTGGTTATGCCGTCTTGAGCGCGGACGGCGGCGCATCCGAAGCGCCGTCGACGCGCTTCAGGTCCAGCTTCTGTTGGCGGGGATCGTCCGCGATGAGGTTGCCCTCGGGCGTCGCGAACAGCATCGCTTCCATCGGTTCCTCGGCCGGCTTCTTCAACGTGACCTTGGCGCCGATATGCATGGCGCCGCCGCGCGTTGCTTTCTTGACGGCGATCGTGATGGTCATCGTGCCGGCCTTGCCGCTGGCGTCGACGGCGTTCACCAGCTCCGCGAGCTTGTCGCTTGCCTGGTCGATGAAGATGCCGCCACCGATGTGGCGCAGCGTGTCGGTGATAGGTCTGACGCTCATGAGATCTCCGTAGGTGAGGGTGGGTCAGTCGTTGTCGTTGGCGGCGCGAGACTTCGCGTCGCGGATGGGATGGAACGGGGCGGCGGCCGCTTCGCGCGCCTCGCGCTCGGCACGCGCTTCCGCGCCGAGCGCGAGGCAGCGGCGGATCAGCGGATTCGTGATCGCGTCGACGGCCGAGCCGCGGCAGCGCTGCAGGCGGAACTCGCGCGCGATCATGGCGTCGGTGACGGGAAGCGGGCCGGGCATGATCAGCGTCTCCGCGCGGCAGCGCGCAGGCGCGCTTTGAGCATGGCGAAGGCCTGGCGGCGCGTGATGCTGCCGTTCGCGAGGTCTTCGATGATTTGCCAGAGGGTCGGCAGCATGGTCAGTGCACCTCGCCACTTTTGATGTACGCGTCAGTCGCGCCCATCAATTCGAGGAGGCGGTCACCGTTTGCACCGGCAACGTCGACCAGCGAAATGCTGTTGCCGAAATCGTCGACGAGGATGGTCTGAAGGACGAACAACTGCCCGCGTGAACCAAAGGAGAGGACCATGTCAGATGCTCCTCGCGGCCGTGACGACGCGCGCGGCCGGCATCGTGTCCTCGTCCCACTGCTGCACTGTGGCGAGCAACACGATGGCGGCACCGAGCGCGACGACGGAACTGGCGATGTAGAGAAGGAAGCCCTTCATGCCCACACCCCCATCAGACGCTCGAGCGGGGGCGCGACGGCGCCGGCGAGCAGGTAGAACGCCGCCAGCGCGACGAGCGGCGCCCAATCGCGCTTTTTGCTAAATACAGGCGATTGTTTGTATTTCCGAAATACAAGCTGGAGGCTGTTCATATTGTTCTCCGCGGTTGGTCAGTGCCGGTGGAGGTCGTCGTCGTTCATGCGCTTGATCCCGCGAACAAGCGCGATACCAAGCACGACGACGACGGCTACCACGCCGATCAGAATCTTTTCCATGTGAGGATTCCTAAATGAGTGCAGAAACACTGAAAACGCGACGTCCGGGACCGCGCTCAAAGAAGGGCACTGGAGGTCAATGCCCTTCGATCAGCGCAGTCGGAAACCCTCAAGGGCGCGCACTCGGTGTGGTGCTTGCACTGCGTCGGTAGGTTGATGCGGAGGATCCGCGACAGAATGCGCGCTCTTGAAAGCTGTGTCTCCCGCACTTTGAGAATCTGTCATGCGGCGGGTGGGCGGGGCATGTATGCGACAGGGCGAAGCCCGGGCAACTTTTATCCCATCAGTCAGGTTAAAGAACGTCCGCCGAAGCGGTTGCGCCCGATGGCGCGGTCATCATCAGTGCACGCATCACGTGCATACAGCGGGCCGTTACTCCCCCTTCCTCCCGCCGTTTCGACCTGTTACGCGGTGAGGGCGCTTTCGCTCCACCACGATTCGGTTGCTCGGCCGTCGCCGGCCTTGTAGCGGATGAAATACTGATTCGAGGTGTCGGCGTATTCGGCGCGTCCGATTACTTCACCGGTTTCGCCGCTGGCGGCGATCGTGACCTCGTCGCCCAAACTGAACTTGAATCCCATCTCGTTTCCTTCGGGTTGGTGGCTGGCCTTTCGCGGGGCGGTGGCGCAGCGATCTGTGCTGCGTTGGATCGAATATTAGAAGTTCTCTTTTTCAGTGTCAAGAGAAGTTCTAATATTTCTGCTTGATGAGGAGCCGCTACGAGAAATAGGCTGAACATGCAGCCGGCGCTAACTAAGGAATGGCAGCAGCGCGGTCCTGCTGACGGGGAAGTTGTCAGCAGTTGCCGAAGTCAGTTGAAAGCGGTCTGGTTCCGGCGCTAAACTACTGTACATGCGTACAGTATTGCGGTGCTGATGATGACGAGGGCGGCCAATGGAAAATGAAGGAAAGAATCGCCTGCGATGCAGGCCGGGAGACTTGGTTCGGATCAAGTCATCGTGGAATTCCCTTCTGGTAGGACGCTCTGCGTTCGTGCGAAGGGCCTATAGCGAATGCGAATGGGTGATCAACTTGTTGGGGGAGCCGGCACTTGTTCCGAGTGAAGACGGCGCGCGCATTATTGCAGCGCGATCGATCATCGCAGATGACTGGGCGCTCGAGCCGCTCGTAGGGATAGACGCGCGTGACAGTGAGCGGGAGCTTATTTGTTCAGGCGTCCGAGCTGCTCACCCTCAGCGGGAAGTAGTCGCAGGATATATTTGAACGTCTCGGCGGGCTCGCCAGCTTTGTCGGCGCGGATCACGGCGTCGATCACCTTGCGGGCCGCCTCGCTTACCCCTTCCAACCCGACCGAGTCCTGGATGGACTGAACGTCTTTCGCTAGCCGGGGGCTTACATCTGCTGGATTGGCGCCGATCTGCGCGCAGATCGCGAGAAGGGCGCGTACATTCAGTGGAATGATTCCGCGCAGATATTGGCTAATGAGTCCTTGCGTGCCGAGGCCGGTTGCTTCGGCGAGCCAAATCTGAGATGCGCCTGGGTGTGTCGCTTTATAGCGATTCCATGCGTCGACCAGGCGGTCGCGCTCGGCAATTTCTTCCTCAGTGAGGGGGCGTTTCTCGACGGTAGCCATAAGTCCAATGGTAAATAGCCGCACTAATATTTGCCGTGCGACGTGATTAGAACTTCTCTTGACCTCAGACGAGAGAAGTTCTAATATTTGCGCATGAACAACGTCCGCACTCTTCGTCTTGCCCTTCAGCTTTCCCAAGCCGAACTGGCCAAGAGCATCGGCATCACGCAGTCGGCGCTTTCTCATTACGAGAACGGCGCTTGCGACCCGTTGGTAGCGACCGCACGCAGGCTGATCTCGTATGCGGCCTCACGGGGCGTCGTCTGGCAGCTCGAGGACGTCTACTCGGAACCTGACCGACCTTCCGAGTGATCCACATCCAGTTGTGACGTAAGCAGTCTAGAGAAAGCAGTATTCCGGGGCATTCCCGGATTTTTGAATGTCGGGGAACAACAATGAACGCAGTGGCACAACCTATTTCTTTCACGGGCGCGCGGACCACGCCGATCGTCGAGCGCCTCTTGCGCGAAGCGATGGCCGATCCGAAGGCAAAGGCCGCAGTCCTCGAAGCCACAGGCTGGGACGCTTCGATGCCGTCCAAGATCCTGAGCAACGGCGCCGGCATCACGCTCGAGCACCTCAATACCGTTTTCACCTCGCTCGGCCTGGTCGTCACGACCAAGGGCTATATGGACTATCTCGCGCAGGGGAACGTGATCGGCAGCAACTGCCGGTGTGCGCGCGAAGGGTTCGGGGAGTGCGGCGGCCGGTGATCTAGCGGCAGGAACCCCGTCACAAGCGCTTTCTCCGGAGAGTCCTTCTGTCTGGGTTTCGTAGTCCTAAGCGGCTGACGGCCGCAGGAGAGCCGCATGGATGATTTTTTCAGCGCCCGTACGGGCCATCGCGTCTCCGAGACGCAGCAAGACAGTTTCCACGCCATTCCCGTGGCCGAGCTCTCGGCCAAACAGCAGATGGTGATGGACTGCTTCGATTCGCTCGAGACCTTGCTCACCCGCGAGGACATTTCGGCGCGGACGAATCTCAAACTTTCCAGTGTGTGCGGTCGAGCGCGTGAGCTGCTCGACGCTGAACGCCTCGCGAAGCGCGGCAAGCGCGAATGCACCGCGACGGGCAAGTCGCAAGAGCTGCTCGGCCTGCCGGTCGCCTGACACGACCCGATTGCGATCCGCTGCCTATCGAGATAGCGGCTTGAATTCTCCCTGGAGGAAACGTGGCAAAAAATTCCATCGATGCGTACGGAGCGAAAGGCAAGGGCAACTTGCTGGAGTTCGATCCGGAAGACCTGGTGCTCGTCGAAGACAAGACGCACCCGCTTTACGACTCGCGTGTGCACCTCCCGCTCGACGAGGCAATGGTGCGGAACATCGACTTCCAGGGCGTCATCCAGCCTATCGAAGTCACGAAGAATCCCGAAACGGGCGCCATCGAGGTTGTGACCGGCCGGCAGCGGGTGAAGAACGCAATCGAGGCGAATCGCCGGCGGCGCGACCGTGGTGAGCCGATTCGGCTTGTGCCGGGTTTCGTTCGCCGTTTGCCGCCGAAGCTCCGCAATCAGATCTTGTCGGCAACGACGGCGAGCGAGAACGCCATTCGCCAGCAGGAAACCCCAATCTCGCGCGCCGAGAAGATGGCGCTGCAGCTGACGTTTGGCCGGAGCGAAGACGATCTCGCGACGATCTTCGGCTGCAACCCGGCCACGGTGCGCTCGACGCTGGCACTGCTCGACTGCTGCGCCGACGTGCAGAAAGCGGTGGAGGGCGGCGCGGTGAGCGTCACCCACGCGGTGATGCTGTCCAAGCTGTCGCCGGCCGAGCAGCGCGTGAAGGTGCGCGAGCTGGTGAATGCTGGCGCCGGGAAGACCGGCCACGAGCGCTCCCGCGCGCAACGTGCAGTGATGGACGGCGGCGCGCCGCGGCAGAAGACTCGCAAGCAGATCATGGCCGAACTGGCGAACGCTACCGGTGAGCGCGCAGAAGCGCTTCGTTGGGTTCTGGGTCTCGCCGATAGCGAGACGCCTCCGAATGCCGATCAGCGTCAGGCATCGACTGACGAGGCAGCATGAGCATCAAGGTCCAAACGATGGTCTGGGACCGCTTTCCGGGCGAGGACCATGAGTTGTTGCTCGCGTTGAAGCTGGCCGACTTCTGCGACGACAACGGCGAGCACATTTTCCCGAGCATCGAAACGCTGGCCGAAAAGACGCGTCGTTCCGTGCGGGCCGTGCAGTACCAGATCAAGAGCATGGTCGAGCGCGGTTGGCTGATCCTCGTCGCCAATGCGGCCGGCGGTCGTGGTCGTGCGTGCGAGTACCGCATCAATCCCGCCTGGATAAACGGTGCAGAGATTGCACCCATTTCCGCTGGCTCAAAGGGTGCAACGGATGCACCCATCGGAAAGGGTGCAACGAGAAGCAAAAAGGGTGCAACGGACGACGAAAAGGGTGCAATGGGTTTCGCAAAAGGGTGCAATGGGTTGCACCCGATTCACCATGAACCACCACAGGAACCATCAGAGAACCACCAAGGCGCACGGCGTGCGCCGAAAGTTGCGGCTCACGGCGAGCTGCAGTCGATCGAACTGCCGGACTGGCTGGCGTTCGAGGACTGGGACATGTGGTGCGAACACCGCGAGGCGAAGCACAAGGACGCGCCATGGACGCGCCCGGCGGCGGTCGTCTCGATCCGCAAGCTGACGAAGTTGCGATCGCTGGGGCAAGACCCGAGGACCTGCATCGAAGAAGCCGTGCTGCGGGGCTGGACAGGCCTCTTTCCGCTGAAAGGCGACGTGACCGCTACGTCGTCGGGTGCCGGAACCACTGTCGCGCCGGACTGGTGGAAATCAGCTCCGGGCATTCGCGAGCGCGGCAAGCAGCTGGGCATCGAAGAAAAGGCCGGACAAGTGTTCTACCGGTTCAAGGCGAAAGTCTTCAAGGCGGCCGGCCCGGGCGAATGGATGGAGGACATGTTGCGTACGGTGAGCCGAGAAAGCGAAGAGCGCTACGAGGCGCTGTACGCCTACTTCAACGACATTCCACGAGATCAGGGCGCACAACAGGTGGATGCATGACGAAACGAACCACATGGCCGATGCGCGTCGACGCCGGTACTAGGAAGGTCGGCACTGCGCACGTACGCGACGACTCGCGACCGAAGATGACCGCTGCGCAGAGGGCCGTGTTCGATGCGACCGGCAATCGGCCACAGGTCGACGCAGGTTTCGACGAAATCAGCGACGGGATCGATGCGCCGCCAGTGCTGACGCCGGCATACCGCCAGCCCGACGCTAAGGCGCGCATGCAAGCGCTCGGGCGCATGAAGACCGGTGAGATGAACAAGACCGAGCAGCGGTACGCGGATCACCTTGAGGCGCGGAAGCAGGAGGGCGAGGTCGTCTGGTATCGCTTCGAGGGCATCAAGTTCCGGCTCGCCGACAACACGTTCTACACGCCCGACTTCGCCGTGATGCTGGCGAATGGCCAGCTCGAAGCGCACGAAGTCAAGGGGCACTGGCAAGACGACGCGCGGGTGAAGGTCAAGGTAGCGGCGGACCAATATCCGGTGCGGTTCATTGCAGTGACAGCCGGACGCGCGAAGACCGGCGGCGACTGGCAAACGGAGGAATTTTGATGGCTGAGGGGAAGGTGGGGCCGGTTTCGAAAAAAATTATCGAGTGCGTGCAGGCGAATCCGGGAATCCATGCTGCTCAAGTCGCGCGGGTCTTGGGTCTAAACCAAGGGGGAGGCATGCGTGCGACCGTCCGGAAGCTGATTTCCGATGGCTACCTCTCCCGAATCGAAGTGGAGGGTGTTCCGCACGGTCTGTTTCACACGGCTCTGCCGCTCAAATACACCGGCAAGCCCTTCGAGGGGTTCAACGAAGGTGGCATCTCGAGACGTTCGCAGCTGATCCAAGAGCGGATCACGGCTCAGATCGAGAGAGAGCAGCGACTGGCCGAATCAGCTGCGTGGGCAGGGAGGGCGATCCGAGCGATGGTGGACGCAGGACGAGCTGCAGCATGAAGCGATCAGGATTCAAGCCGGGCAAGAAACCGATGTCGCGAGGGTCGTGGTCCCGGAAAAGCTCACCGCTGCCGGAACAAGCACCCCGAAAGACCGCGATGAAGCGTCGAGCACAGCGGCCGACAGTCGCCGACGGCGCGAAGTATCTGGCGGCCTGCCGCGGCGAGCAGTGTTACCTGCGCGTGCCAGGTGTCTGCCGGCTCAATCCGCTCGATGACACGGTGGTGCCGTGCCACTCCAACCAGGCGCGTCATGGGAAGGCCGGCGCGATGAAGGCGAAAAACGAATTCACGGTTCCGGGCTGCGGCGCGTGTCATGCGTGGCTCGATCAGAACCGCGTCGGTACTCCGAAGCAGGTCAAGTTCGATGCTTGGGATCGAGCATACGAGGAATGGGCGCCGGTGCGCGCCCGGAAGATGGGAGAGGCAAATTGCCAGTGAGATTGTGGGTTGAGATTCCAGACGGCGTATATGCCGCTCCGAGACGCCGCGGTGCTGGCGGAACGGTCTTCGTCGAGCAAACACGTGAGATCGATGCGACGGTATTTCGAATCGCCCGCATCGCGACCGTCAAGCGCCAGCTGATCACGGCGGTTGAGGTCGATGCGTTCATTCCGGAAATGCATCGTGGGCGCATTCCGAAGGGTGATCCCCGGTGGGTGTCGCCAGGGGTATTCCGCACGAGGGCATACGTCTATCGAAACCAGAAGTCGCGCGAGCTCGGGCAATTCATCGAGAGCGGCGAACTCGTGCGCAATTTGGAGGATCAGGGATGACGCCGGCGAAATATCAAGCCGCCCTGAGCGGGCTATCTGCGATCGCGAAGAAGGTCCTCGAGATGGTCCCGATTCAGGAGGCTTGGTCGCGCTCCGAAATTGCCAGCCATCTCTTGCGGGTAACGAAGAGCTCGCCGGACGCCGCGGTAATCGACGGGTGTCTCGGCAGGCTGAAGGATTCAGGACTGATTCGCGAGCCGAGCCGCGGCCGCTATCAACGTGTCGAGGTCAGAGAGAGGGAGGTATTGAAAGTGCCGGTCCAGAAACCCGAAGAGGCGGTCAACGCGTCCGTCGAGCAATCGATTCTCCCGATCGAGATCCTGTCAAAGCTGGCCGAGCGCGCGCGGGCTGTCGCAACGGAGCTCGTGATGCTCGCGTCGGACATCGAGACGGCCGCGCTCACGATCGAGCAGGGCAACGCTGAAAACGCGGCCAGCCTCGAAAAGCTGCGGCAATTCCAATCCATCCTGAAGAGCCTGGCATGAGCGAAATCGCATGCATCGAACTGTCATCGGTGCCCGTGCCGCTGCGGGCGATCGCGGCGGCGCGGGTCGACGATGCGTCCGGCGATCGCTTTGTCTCGTTCGCCGGCTGCCCGATCGTTGGGCGGGAAGTCGACAACGGGGAAATCGAATTTTCGTTTCCCCGTGGCGTTGACCTCCGCGAATCGCTTATCGACTGGATGCTGTACTGGGGCATCCCTTTCCGGGTGATGCCGTGATGGCGGCGGCACAACATCCCAAGGGCGGTCCGGTGGCGCGACTCGCTGGCCTCTGGGCCAACGAGCCGGCTTTCCTCGAATGGATGCAGTCGATCGGGCAGCCGGCCAACACGCCGGCCGACGCGGCCGAATTCATCCGGGCGCGCTGCTGTGTCGAGAGTCGTGCGTTTCTGGATCACGACCGCGCCGCGAAATCCCGATTCGATCAGTACATCCGTGGGCCGTATTCCAAGCACCGAGCCGCAGCGGGTCTGCGGTGAAAATCAAATTCGACGACAGGATGACCATGACGCCCGATCAGAGCCAACAAATCGAAGAACTCTTGCTGACCTGGTATCGGTGGCAGATACGGCAATCGGACGCTGAGCGCCGTGCGCACTGGTACCGCGCAGACGATCGGACATGCCGCGAGTACGAAACGCCAATGAACGAGGTCGAGATCGACGAACGTGCCGAAGGCTGGGTCGATGACCAGATCGCCGAGCAGGTTCAGCTTTGCGTTGACCTGTTACCGGTTGTGCAGCGCGCGGCGATTTCCGTCAGCATGCGTAATAAGGAATGCGGCTACAGCGTCTGGAGCAACGGGCGAGCCGGTGATCAGCACGCGAGCTACCAGGCGGGGAAGGCAGCATTGCTTCCAATGTTCATCGCGAAGGATCTGATCAAGGTCGGGGAGGTGGCGTGAAAGTCGCCGAACTTTCCGACATGGCGCTCGACTACTGGGTTTGTCGCGCGCTGCTTGCTCAGTTTGAGGGGCAGCAACTGACGCTCGAAGTGATGGAGCAAATAAAACACCTGATCGGTGCGCTGCCGTTTCGCCCGTCGACAGATTGGGCGCAGGGCGGCGCTATCATCGGGCGCGAGAACATTGGATTTGCGCAGATGGCTTTCCGCGGGTCGCCCGGCGGCTGGACCGCCTACGTCAATGCGCGAGGTACCGTGATAGGTCTTGATGGCGACTTCAATGCGGACGGACCGACACAACTGATCGCCGCCATGCGTGCCTATGTCACTTCGAAGTTCGGTGACGAGGTGGGCGACGTGTCGCTGCCTGAAACCGACTGATCCCGACTGGATCCGACGAAATTATTCTTGCAGCGCGTAAATTTTCTGCGTATATTTCAGTCCCGGGAAGATGCGTCTTCCAAAAGCCCGCAAGCCGAAAGGTTCGCGGGCTTTTTCATTTCCGAATCCGGTCCGCGATGCTCACACTCTCCGTGAAGGCTGATGTCCGCGCGCTCGCGAAGAGGCTCGACGCACTCGCGCGCAAGCAACTGCCGTTCGCGACAGCTCAGGCGATCAACGCGACGGCCGAGCAGGTGCGTGCCGCAGAGATCGAGACATGGAAGAAGGTGCTCGACAAGCCGACGCCCTTCACGCTGAATGCCATCGCGATCAAGCGGGCCACGAAGTCGAACCCGGTCGCGCTCGTATATGTGAAGCCGATCGCGGTGAAATACCTGCTGCCCTACGAGGTAGGCGGTAAGAACAAGCTGAACAGCCGGGCGCTGATCAAGCCGGTCGCGCAGAAGGTCAACCAGTATGGGAACCTGCCGCGCTCGTCGTTGGCTCGACTCAAGGGAAAGCCGAACGTCTTCATCGGCAAGGTGCAGACGAAAGGCGGCGTTGTCGATGGCGTGTGGCATCGCACGAAGAAGACGCGCGGCAAAGCTGCCGGCCTGAAGCTGCTGATGAAGTTCGAGGACGCGCACGACGTGCGCCAGCACCTCGATTACCGCGGCGTCGGCAAGCGAGTCGTCGCCGCGGTGTTCCGGCGGGAACTGGACGCAGCGATGACGAAGGCGCTCGCGTCGGCGCGGTGAGGCCAACGGGTCCCCTCCGGAGGGGGGAGGGTCACGGGCAATTGCGCGCCGCGTGTTTCGACTAGCGACAAGGCCTGAAATTTGGTTTCAGGTTTCATTTCTAGGTTTCATCCCATGCTCGTCTCGAAAGCCGAATTCGCCCGGATGCACGGCGTTTCACACACGGCCGTCGCGAAGTGGCAAAAGGCTGGATGGCTTGTCCTGCAAGGCTCCAAGGTCGATGTCGAGGCATCGAACGAGAAGCTGAAGCAATATCGGGATTCGACCGACGGGCGCGCTGCGCGCTCGCGCGGCAAGGTTTCATCCGAGATGAAACCTGAAACCAGCGATGAAACTGAAACCTCAGGTGCGGAGGCGCCCGGCAAAAAGCCGCAGGCGGATCGCCAAGGTGAGCGCATTGTCGTCGACGAAGTGATCACGCTGCTGCCCGGCGAGTCGTCCGAGGACGCGGCCGAGCGGCTAACGGCGGGGTTGACCGTCGACCTGAACATGCCGATCGAGGAAGCGAAGCGCATCAAGGAGGTTTACCTCGCGCTGCTCAATCGGCTCGAATACGAACAGAAGTCGCAGATGGTCATCGACCTCGACCTTGCGAAATCGGTCATGTTCGATGTCTTCCGTGCCGCGCGCGACGCGTGGCTTAACTGGCCGGTGAAATATGCGCCGCTCATTGCGGCTGACCTGGGCATCGAATCGGATCGGCTACCCGACGTGCTGACCGCCTATGTCCACAAGCAACTCTCTGAACTCGGAGAACCCGACGACTCGGAGCTCGTCAAGCGGAAAGGCTGATGTACTGCGGCTGAACGGTCGCAAGGGCTTCACGCCACCGCCGCGGATCAGCGTGCCCGATTGGGCCGACAAATTCCGCAAGCTGGCGAAGGAGGCCGGCAGCACATCGGGCGACTGGTCGACGGCGACGGTGGAGGTGGCGCGCGGGCCGATGCTGGCTGTGACTGAGCCGGGCGTGCACATCATCACAGCGATGGTCAGCACGCAGATGCTGAAGACCGCGCTGCTCGAAAACACCTTCGGCTATTTCGCGCACCTCGATCCGAGTCCGATGCTGCTGTTGCAGCCGAAGGAAGACGCGGCCGAGCAGTTCAGCAAGGAACGCATCGCGCCGCTGATTCGCGTGACCCCGGTGCTGCGCGAGCTGGTCGGCACGTCGAAGATGCGCAACGCCGATGAGACGTTGCTGTTCAAATCGTTCCCGGGCGGCTTTCTCGCGCTCGCTGGCGCCGGCAGCCCGGACAACCTCGCGCGCCGGCCGGTGCGCGTGATCCTCGCCGACGAGGTCGACAAGTATCCGATCACCCGCGAAGGTGATCCGATCAGCCTGGCGGAAGAGCGGACGGCGACGTTCGGAAACTGGCTGTCGATCCGCGCCTGTTCGCCGACGGTGCAGGATGAGAGCCGCATCGAGGACAGCTACAAGGAATCGGACATGCGGCGCGCGAGCGTCGAATGCCCGCACTGCGGCCACCGTCAGTTTCTCGACTTCTTTCGCCACGTTGAGTGGGAAAAGAAGAAGGACGCACAGGGCAACGTCGTCTCGCACAACACGAAGACCGCCCGGATCTACTGCGAGTGCTGCGGTGCCGGCTGGTCCGAAGGCGAGCGCTTGCGCGCGCTACAGACGGCGCGCTGGCACCAGACGAAGCCTTTTGAATGCTGTGGCGAGCGTCATTTACCGCTCGAATCGTACGAGCAGGCGTGGCGCGACGGCGGCCAGACCGGTGATCCGGACGCGGCTGTTACGGCGGTTTGGGATTGGTGGAGTTCGGACCGGCACGCCGTTTACCGTGCGAAATGCCCGAAATGCGGAACCTGGGGCATCGACAACGAGCACGCGGGTTTCCAGGCGTCGAAGCTGTACAGCCCGTGGCCGAAGGACCGGCCGCACCTGGTCGCCAAGAAATGGGTCGACGCGCAGCAGGACGAGACGAAGAAACAGACCTGGTGGAACACGCAGGCCGGCCTGCCGTACCGCGCGCATTCGGGGAAGAACCTCGACCTCGAAGCGCTTGCGAAGCGCGGGGAGGTCTGGCCCGCACAGGTGCCTGCCGGCATCGCGCTGCTCACTGCCGGCGTCGACACGCAGCCCGATCGGCTCGAGGTGGAAGTGGTCGGGTGGGGACGCGACGAGGAAAGCTGGTCGATCGACTATCGCGTATTCGAAGGCGATCCGAACGAGCCCGAAGTGTGGGCCACGCTCGACGCCTACCTCATGTCGAGGTTTCGTCGCGCTGATGGTCGCGAGTTCGTGATCGACGCTGTGTGTGTCGATACCGGCGGCTCCAACACGCAGAAGGCCTACGAGTTCACGAAGGCCCGGCTCGGTCGGAACATTTTCGGCATCAAGGGCGAGTCGGCGAAGAACGGCGCACGCTCGCCGGTTTGGCCGACCAAGAAGCCGACGCGGCGCACGAAATCGAACTATCGCCCGGTGATCGTCGGCGTCAACACCGCGAAGGACGTGATCTACCGGCGCCTTGAGCGCGAAACGCCGGGTCCGGGATATATGCACTTCCCGGCCGACCGCGACCTGAACTATTACGCGCAGCTCACCGCCGAGCGGCGTGTGCAGAAGACGATCGCAAACCGCCGGTTCACGGTGTGGGAACTGCCGAACGGGAAGCATAACGAGGCGCTCGACTGCCGCGTATATGCATATGCGGCTCTATGCGCGCTGTTCCATAAGGGGCTGCAGCTCAACCGCCTGGCGGACGAAGTCGGGGCAGCGTTTACGGCGAAGCCATACATCGAACCGAAGCCCGCGGCCGTCGCGGAAGGCGGCGAGCAGGACGAGGCGATCGAGCAGCCGGCGGCGCCACCAGTCGTAGCGGTGGCGCGCGGGCCGATGGTGAAGAAGGTAGGCGCGTCGAGCGGCAGCGGCAAATCGCGCGCGAGCCGCCTCGCATAACGGAGTGGTGATGGGTGCATACGATGGACGTAGCAGGGCCGACCTGCAGGCGCAGCTGACCGCGCTGCTGAAGGCCTACGATCAGTTGGCCGCGGGCCAATCGGTCGCGAGCGCGAGCTACTCGCAGAGCGACGGCTCGCGCTCGGTCACCTTCCGTCAAACGGATCTCGGTCTTCTCGACGGGCTGATCTCGAAACTTCAAGAGCAGCTCGGCATCGTGCGCCGAGCGCGCAGGCAAATTCGATTCGTGTATCGCTAATGGACAATCCCGTGCAAATTCTCGGCGTGGACGGCAAGCCGTTGCCCCCGCGTCAGGGGCGTGCGTCGATGCTGTCCGGAGCGAGCCAGACCCCCTACGACGCTGCGAACCTGTACGGTGCGCACGTCGAGGACTGGAATCCGTACCTGTGGTCTCCCGATGGGGAGATCAACATGTACCACGACCGGATCACTGCCCGCGCGCGTGATCTGGTCCGAAACGATGGATGGGCGACGGCCGCAGTGATGCGGACGCTCGACAACGTCATCGGCCCGGATTTCCGGCCGATTTCGAAGCCGGACCACGTTGCGCTGCGTGCGCTGACCGGAAACAAGGCATTCGATCACGTTTGGGCCGATGAATTCGGTCAGCAGGTTGAGGCGAACTATCGTGCGTGGGCGCACGATCCCGGCTTCTATTGCGACGTCGAACGGATGCTGCCGCTGCCCGGGCTGTTTCAAGTCGCATTCCGGCACAAGATTGTCGACGGTGACGGACTGGGCCAGCTTCACTACCTGCCGCAGCGAGTTGATGTCGGCCGTGCGCGCTATGCGACCGCATTACAGGTGCTCGATCCCGATCGCCTGTCGAATCCGCAGCTGCAGTTCGACCAACAGGCGTTGCGCGGCGGCGTCGAGGTCGACGAGTTCGGCGCACCGACCTGGTATCACATTCGTGAGGCGCACCAGGGCGACTGGTTCAGCGCAGCGAAGTCGGTGCGCTGGAAGCGCATTCCCCGCGAGACGGACTGGGGCCGCCAGATCATCATCCATTCGTACGAGCATGATCGAGCATCGCAGCACCGTGGCATTGGCTTTCTGACGCCCGTGCTGCAGCGCTTCAAGATGCTCATCAAGTACGACGAGACAGAGCTCGACGCGGCGATCATCAACGCGTTTTTCGCGGCATACATCCAGAGCCCGTTCGATGGAGATCTGGTCGAGGAAGCGCTCCAGAGCCCTGACCGCCTCAACAAGTATCAGGAGGAACGCGCTGCGTTTCACGCGGAGCGCAAAACCCGGCTCGGCAACGTCGGGATGACGCATCTATTCCCGGGCGAGACGATCGGCTCGGTGATGGCGAATCGGCCGAGCGCGAACTACGCGGCGTTCAACAGCGCGTTCCTGCGCAGTTTCTCGGCATCGACCGGGCTGGCCGCGCAGCAGATCAGCCAGAACTGGGCCGAGGTCAATTACAGCGCATACCGATCAGCGATGCTGGAGGCATGGAAGACGTTTCACCGGCGCCGTCTCGGCTTCGCCGCGACGTATACGCAGCCGATCTACACGGGCTGGCTCGAGGAATCGATGGAGGTCGACGATTACCCGATGCCGCTCGGCGACGTGCCCGACTTCATCGAAGCGCGCGCCGCATATTCGCGGGCGAAATGGCTCGGTCCGGGGCGTGGTCTGGTCGACATCGTCAAGGAGCGGCAAGGCGCGTCGATGGGCGTCGCGGGCGGCTTTTCGTCGCTCGAGGACGAGTGCGCCGAGACGGGCGGCACCGATTGGCGCGAAGTCGCGCAGCGGCGAGCCGTCGAAGAGTCCTATTACCGCAATCTCGGCCTGCGGCCGCCGGCCACCCTCGTCGGCGACAGCGTCAAGGAAGCGAGCGCAATTCCGGAGGAAGTCTGATGAAATTCGCGCACATGGCGCAGCGGCTGTTCAACGTGCCGCTCGCGATCCGCCGCGAAAAGGCCGAGGTGATCATGGCCGCGCTGATGGATCGGCTTGGCGTATCGCAGATCGCGCGCCTCGAAGGCGGCCGGCTGAAGCCGATGGCCTACGACGACTGGGACGACGATTACGACAGCTTCTCCCGAGAGGGGCGCGTACCGGATCCCGGCTACGACATGATCGCCGATACCGGCGTGGCGCTGATCGCGGTACAGGGCACGCTCGTGCAGAAGCTCGGCACATTGCGTCCGTGGTCCGGGATGACGGGTTACGACGGTCTGCGCGAGGCGATCTTGCGCGCGCACTCCGACCCGAAGGTCAAGGCGATCGTGCTTGACGTGGATTCGCCCGGCGGCGAGGTGGCCGGATGTTTTGACCTTGTCGACATGATCTATGCGCAGCGCGGCAACAAGCCGATGTGGTCGATCCTAACCGAGTCGGCGTATTCGGCCGGTTATGCGATTGCCAGTGCGGCTGACCGCGTGATCGTGCCGCGGACCGGCGGCGTCGGGTCGGTTGGCGTGATCGTGATGCACGTCGACTGGTCGAAGGCGCTGACGAATGCCGGGATGGCTGTGACGTTCATCACCTACGGCGAGCGCAAGGCGGATTTCCACCCGGAGATCCCGCTCTCGAAAGAGGCCTACCAGGCAGCGCAGACCGACATCAATACGATGGGCGAGCTGTTCGTCGCGACGGTCGCGCGTAATCGCGGCCTGTCGGCGGACGTCGTCCGCGAGACGGAGGCCGCCTGCTACATGGGCGATGCCGGCGTGAGCATCGGATTGGCCGATGCCGTGATGGCGCCCGATGAGGCGCTTCTCGCCCTGCTCGCAGAGCTTGGCTGACAACCATTGAAAGGAAAGACATGAAATCGAAAATCTTGGCTCCGTTCGCCAGCTTTCTGAGCAATGCTCCGCGTGCGGCCGGCGCTCGAATCGAAGACGGCGGCGGTGAAGACGACGAGCGCAAGCAGCGCGAGGGCGAGTCCGACGAGGACTACGCGAAGCGCATGGAAGAGCTCGACGAGAAGGAACGCGCCGAGGAAGAGGAGCGCAACAAGCAGGAAGACGCTCGCCGCGCCGAGGAAGAACGCAAGAAGGAAGAGGACGCGAAGCGCGCCGCGGCAGAAGGCGACGACGACTCCGAGGACGACGACGGTGACGGCGACGACGCAACGGCAAGTGCAGCGCGTCAGCGCGAGCGCGTGCGCTGTGCCCGCATCATGGCGCACGGCATCAAGCTCGGTCGGGCGCGCCAAGCTGGCGTCTTCGCATTCGACACGAAGATGTCCTCGCGCGCAGCGATCGCGGCGCTCAACGCCGGCGTCGAAGATGCGCCTGCGCAGCCGCGGCGCGCATCCAGCCTGTCGAGCCGCATGGCGTCGACCGTCATTCCGGCGGCGGGTGCGGGCGGCGCGACGCCGAAAGCCCCGAACCTGGCCGAGCAGATCGTCCAGGCGGGAAAGATCCGTCGCGGCGAAGCTTGATCGGCCGTTCAATCTGACACGAGTAAGGAGAAGTCATGACGCTTCCCGTCAACACGATCGGCGATAACCCGCAGCAGCCGGGTATCCAGGCCGAAACCTACATTCCCGATCAGCTGATCGCGGGCGCGCTGCAAATCGTCTCGCAGCCGATCATCCTGGCTTCCGGCACGCTGCCGCGCGGCTCGGTGCTTGGCATGGTGAGTTCGCTGAACGCGATCGCCGAGCCGGGCGCCTCGAACACCGGCAATGGCACGATCGGCAGCGTCAGCGCAAACGGCGCGCTGGCCGGTGCCTACGTGCTCACGGCCACCGCAGCAACGACGTTCTCGGTGACCGACCCGGAGGGCAATGCGCTGCCGCCGGCTACCGTCGGGACCGCGTATTCGCAATCCGGTATCGGCTTCACGCTGACGGCTGGTGCGACGGCCTTCGTGGCTGGCGACACGTTCACGGTCGAAATCGAGGATGCGGTCGGTACCTACAAGCTGTCGGTGAAGACGGCGTCGGACGGCAGCCAGGTCCCGTCGGCCATTCTGGCAGACTACGCCGACGCGAGCGCCGGGCCCGTGACGGCCGGCGCGTACGTCGCCGCCGAAGTCAATGCGCGTGCGCTGAATTTCGATCCGTCGTGGGACATCGCCTCGCTGCGTGCAGCGCTGCGGCAATACACGATTTTCGTCAAGTCCTCGGTCTCCGCTGCCGACCCGACTTAAACCCGACTCCGCTTCGAGAAACCCCGCTTCGGCGGGGTTTTTTGTTTTCAGCGGGCCAATTCGTATCAAGGAGATTGAGGGATGACCACGCCCCAAGGATCGTTGGTGTACGACACCAACACGCTGATTCAGGTGGTTCCGAACCTGAAGCTGGCGCAGCAGTTCCTGCTCGACAAATTCTTCCCGAACGTCGTCATGGCGGACTCGGAGAAGGTTTCGATCGACGTCGATGTCGGTCTGCGCCGGATGGCGCCGTTCGTTTCGCCGCTGGTCGAAGGCAAGCTCGTCGAGCAACGCCGTTACCAGACGAACGAGTTCAAGCCGGCTTACATCAAGGACAAGCGCGCGCCGGATCTGCGCAAGCCCGTGCGTCGGATGATCGGCGAGCGCATCGGCGGCGACCTGAAAGGCATCCAGCGCGAGATGGCGAACCTCGAAGCCGAAATGACGGATCAAGTCGACGTGCTCAATCGTCGTCTCGAATGGATGGCCGCGAATGCCTTGCGCAAAGCGATCGTCCGTATCGAAGGCGAAGGCTTCGAGACCGTCGACATCGATTTTGGCCGGGATCCGTCGTTGACGGTCGCGCTCACCGGCGCCCAGAAATGGACCGAGGCGAACGTGGCGGCCGGGACGGCGACGCCGTGCGACAACATCGAGGCCTGGCAGCATCAGATCCTGAAGAAGTCCGGCGCCAAGGTGACGGACATCGTCTTCACCACGTCGGCGTGGACCGGCTTCAGCGCAGATCCGAAGCTCAAGGGCGCGATCCTCTATCCGGCTCTGGCGCAAAGCGGGAACGTGATCAATCCCGGCGCACAGATCGAGCAGGGCGCGGTTTACAAGGGCAAGTGGGGCCAGTATGACCTGTGGGTCTATAACGACTGGTTCATCGACGAGAACGGCGTCGAGCGTCCGATGATCCCCGACGGCGAGATCGCGATGAGCGGCCCGAATCTGATGGGCACGCGCGCGTTCGGTCAGATCATGGATCCGGCCTTCAACTACGAAGCGCTGCCGTATGCGCCGAAGACCTGGGTCAAGGAAGACCCGGCGCAACGCTTCCTGATGATGCAATCGTCGCCGATCGTGATCCCGAGCCGGGTGAACGCAAGCTTCGGCGCGAGCGTCTGCGATCCGGTGCTCGAGTAATGTCGACGCCGAATGGGCCCGAGGCCGGCGGGAAACCGCCCCGCACCGTAACCGCTGTCGTGGCTCGCGGCCATACGGTGATGAATGGCGACGGCAAGCCCGTCGCAGCTGGCGGCGAGGTCGTGCTGCCTGCGTCTGAGGCCGCTCGACTGCGAAAAACCGGATTCCTAGTTGATCCGAAAGGGCCGGAAGTGCCGCGCAACGATGGCGACACGGTCGGCCCGCGCGTCGTGACGAAATCGACCGTCCAGATCAAGCGAGGCTGACGTGTACGACTTCGACCAGCTGAATGCCTCGATCAACGGCGTGTTCGGCGAGTCGGTGTCGTACCAGCCGGCCGCCGGCGGCGCGCCCTTTTCCGTCACCGGAGTCGTCGTCGATTCGTTCCGAACGCCTTACTACAAGGACGACGGCTCGGTCGGGTACACGACCACGGCGCCGGCGATCGGCGTGCGGCTCGCTGATTTCCCCGCGAAACCTGTGAAGAACGATGTGCTGACGCGACTGAAGACGGGTGACCGTTTCATGGTGCTCGACGTCCACAGCGACGGCATCGGCTGGCTGAACCTGATCCTCAAGGTTGCGAAATGACCACGAAAACCGATTTGCTCGCGGCCGCGATGCAGGGGTTGATCGGGCAGACGGACGCCGGCGCGCGAGTGTACGGCGCGCGCGACGCGTCGACGTGGGACGACGAATATCCGGTGCTGTTCGTATCGATGCCGCTCGACGAGGACGGAGAGTCGTTCGGGCGCAACGGCGCGCCGGCCTTCACCGTGACCTGCAGCCTGATCGTCGAAGCGCGCGCGAGCGCGTTGGCGACCCCGGATGACGGCGGCGCGCTGGATCTCGTCGGCCAGCTCGAGGCACTGCGCGACCAGGTCAAGCGCGCGGTCATCAATTACGGCCCGCTGATGAGCCAGATCCAGCAATACGCGTTCTTCAAGGTCCGAGGCAAGCCGGGCCCCGGTGACGCGGGCGAGCACGTCGGTGGTGTCGAGATCGAGATCGGCCTCGAGTTCGTGCAGGACGCGAGCGACTTCCGGCAATCCAACTCACCGTCTCTCGAGGCTATCGGCGGTTCGATCATGATGCCCGAGGGCACCGTGCAGCCGACGTTTTCGATTCCGTTTCCACCATCCATTTCGTAGGAGCGCCGAATGCGCGTGAAACCTGCCCCGGGTCTGAAAGTGCGTGACCCGCATACGAAAAAGCTTCTGCCGGACGACGGCATCGACGTGCCCGACGACAGCCCTGTCTGGAACAGGATCCTCAACGACGGCGATGTCGTGCGCGTCGAGCAGCCGGCGACGGCCAAGCTGACCAGCGCCCGCGCTGCAACCGAAGGTGAAAATGCATGAGCACGATTCCGTTCCGGGTCATCCCGCAAAACTACCGTCTGCCGGGCGCGCTGTTCGAGCTGGACAATTCGCAGGCGAACACCGGCGCAACGACGCAGCGCGCGCTGATCATCGGCCAGATTACGGCGGCCGGCACCGCGACGCCGAACGTGCCCGTCATCTGCGGCGGTAAAGGCGACGCACAAGCAAAGGGCGGTGTGAACTCGATGCTGGCGAACATGGTCGCCAAGTATCGACTCAACGATACGTTCGGCGAATTGTGGGTCTTGCCGATCGCTGACGCTGCGGGTGCAACGGCTGCCGCTGGCGCCATGACTTTCACCGCGGCGCCCTCGGCAAACGGCACGCTGTCGCTGTACATCGCGGGTGAATTGGTCACGGTGCCGGTGACGGCCGGGCAGGTTGTCGCTGACGTGGCGACGGCGGTGGCTGCCGCCATCAATGCCGTCTCCACGCTCCCGGTTACTGCATCGAGTGAGGCCGGCGTCGTAACCCTCACTGCCGTCCATAAGGGCCTGAGCGGAAACGAGATCGATATTCGCTTCAACTACCGCGGTACCGCGAGCGGAGAAGTGCTGCCGGCCGGACTCGCGTATTCGATTACAGCGATGACGGGCGGCGCGACGAATCCGTCGCTCGCGACCGCGCTCGGCAATCTCGGGACGGAATCGTTCGATTTCATCGTCAATCCGTACAACGATGCCACCTCGCTCGACGCTGTCAAGGCGCTGCTCAACGACCAGAACGGCCGTTGGAGCTATCTCGAGCAGCTCTACGGCCATTCGTTCGGCGGTCTCGCGGCCACGTACTCGCAAGCGACGACGCTCGGCAATACGCGAAACAATCAGCACGAAACCATCCTACCGGCCGACAGCAGCCCGACTCCGTCGTGGCTGTGGGCTTCGGCGCTTGCGGGGCAGGCGGCGGTGAGCGTTCGCGCCGATCCGGGCGTGCCGCTGCAATCGCTGCCGCTCAACGGCGTGTTGCCGCCGGCGGTCGAGAAACGCTGGCAACCGTCGATGCGCAACACGCTGCTGTTCGACGGCATGTCGACGTTCACCGTGGCGAACGACGGCACCGTGATGACCGAGAACATCATCACGACCTACCAGACGAACGCGCAGGGCGTCGACGACGACAGCTATCTCGAAGTCGAAACGATGTACCAGCTGGTGCTGGAAATCCGCACGCTCCTGGCGATGCTTTCGTCGAAATACGCGCGCTGCAAGCTCGCCGACGACGGCTCGCGGCCGGCGGCTGGGTCGAACCTAGTTACGCCGAGCACGATCGCGTCAGACATCATTGCGCTCTATAACGAGCGAGTCGACGCGGGCTACGTGCAGGGTAAAGCGGCCTTCGCGGCAGCACTCGTGGTGCAGAAGAATACGGTCAACCCGAATCGCGTGGACATCCTCTGGCCCGGCGTGCCGGTCAACCAGATGCGTACGTTCGCGACGCTCATTCAGTTCCGCCTGCAGTAACGCTGCTCGACGGTCGGAGATCGCCACCTTCGGGTGGCTTTTTCATTTTTAGGAGAAGCACATGTCGGGTAGTCAACTGCTCGCCGGGATCACCAACGCCAAGATCGACGGCGTTACCTACCAGCTCGAGGGCAAGGCGCGCTACAGCGTTGCCAAGGTGAAGCGAGACTCGCTCCTCGGCCAGGATGGCTGGCACGGCTTCAAGGAAATGCCGCGCGCGGGATCCATCAAGATGTCGCTCCGAGATGCGGGCGGCTTGTCGATCGCCGACTTCAACGCGATGCGCAATTCCACCGTGGTGCTGGAGCTGGCGAACGGCAAGATCGTCACCGGTCGCAACATGGGCACGGTCGAGGCCGAGGAAGTCGACACTGAAGAAGCGACCTTCGAAGTGTCGTTCGAAGGCCCGGAAGTTACCGAACAAACCGCCTGAGGCCAGTGATGGAAGAGAACGAAAAGAAGCCCCGGAAAATCCAGCCGGCGACGATCACGATCGAGCTTTCCGAGCCGATCACGCTGTCCGGGAAGGACAGCGACACGGTCCATACGGAACTGGATCTGCGTGAGCCGAATCTCCGCCAGATCAAAGCGTTCGTGAAGATGGTCCCCACGAAAGGTGCGCTCGAAGCGTTTCAGGTGCTGATCAGCGAGCAATCCGGTATTCCCGTCCTGGGAATCGACAAGATCTCGGCGCGCGATTACTACAAGGCGCAGGAATATCTGTCGTTCTTCCTGTCCCCGCCCGACGAGGACGACCCCGAGGGAAACGAGGGTGGCTCCCAGTAGATTGGGAGCACCGGGTCAAGGTAGTTGAGCGCTCGTGGGGCTGGCAGCCTAGCGAAACGAAAGAGCTGACGTGGAGCGAGGTGTGTGAATACGCCTACCACGATGCGCTGATACAGAAGAAAAAGGAATGAGGCAATGTCCGAAGAATTCGTCATCCGGATCCGGGCAGACGATGCTGCTACGGCCACGGTAAAGAAGATTCAGGCTGCGCTCGGAAAGGTGACGGCGCCGGTCGACAAGGCGCAAAAGCGCTTCGCGAATATCGGTGCTGTCGGCACGCGCAGTTTCGAGAAGTTGACGAAAGGTCTTGAGTCGGCTTCCCGAGCTGCCCATACGCTTGTCGACAAGGTTGTCGAACTGGTGCCGGGGCTTGCCGCGCTCGGCGCGGCCGGGACAGTGGCCGGGATCGTTGGCCTGACGAACCGCTTCGGCAATTTCGGTTTCGCGCTCAACAAATCGTCGAAGTTGCTCGGCATGAATGCTCAGGACCTCGCCGCTTGGCATGTAGCGGCGAAGCGTGCCGGCGTATCCGCCAGTGAATTCGATTCCGCGATTTCGTCGTCACAGATGGCGATTCGCGACGCGGCGAATGGTGCAAATCCGGCCGCTCTCGTGCTGATGCAGAAGATGGGTGTCCAGATCCAGCGCAACAAGGACGGCACCGTCGACTACTACACCACCCAGCAGAAGCTGATGAAGGCGATCGCCGGCCAGCGTAGCGCCGTCACGCAGCGCGCAGCGGCCGACGCCGTCGGCATGGGCGGTTTGCTGCCGATGCTGCAGCAGGGAACGTACAACGAGGACAAAGCCCGAGCAATTCGCAAGGGCCTGGTCCCGACTCCGGATGAAATAGCTCGGGCCACGCAATTTAAGGAGGAAGTCAACGATCTAGAGGACTCGGTGTCGGGCCTGGGGAATTCCATCGGAGCCAGCCTGATTCCGGTTCTCGAACCGGTCGTGAAGCACTTTTCTGCGTGGCTCGACGCCCATCGCGCGGAAATTGCCGACAAGCTTGCCGCTGCGGTTCAGCGCTTCGTCGACTGGATTTCGAAAGTCGATTGGGACGGCGTTTCGAAAAGCGTCAAGAAAATGTGGGACGGCATGGGTGGCATCAAGGGAGCAATGATCGCGATCACGGCACTGTCCTTTGCCGGCCCCATTGCAAGTGTCGCGAGCCTCATTTCGAGCCTTGTGACTCTCACAACGGTGACTGTTCCCGCCGCTGCGGGCGCGCTTGCTGGACTCGCGAGCGCGCCGGTAATGGCCGCGATTCTCGCGTTGCTGCATTCGAAGAACCTCAATGAGGGGGAGGATGCGGAGGTCGCGAAGCATCAGGCAAAAGCCGGCGAGGGATGGGATGGAGATCCGGTCGGTAAACAGCATCGGGCTGTCGCTGAAGCCGCCACGAAAGATCCAAAGACGGCCGCCGCAATGGCGTCACTTCAGGCGATGGGGTGGTCGAAAGCGCAGGCGGCCGGAATGGTCGCCAATCTCTGGATTGAGAGCAATCTCAACCCCGGCGTTGTTGGCGATAACGGTGCTGCTTATGGGATTGGGCAATGGCATTCGGATCGCCAAGCAGATTTCAAGGCGTGGGCGGGACATGACATACGCGGCTCGACCATGGAAGAACAGCTTCGCTTTATGAATCACGAATTGCGAAACGGCAAGTACTGGTCGGCGGGGCAGCGGCTTCATGGAGCGATGAACGCTCAGGATGCGGGGCGTCTGGTTTCCAGGTTCTACGAGCGTCCGAAGAACGTAGAACTGGAAATGGACAAGCGGGGATCGCTCGCGAATGCGCTCGCTGGAGTCATGCCTCCAGAAGTGGCAGCCCCCGATGCAAATGGGACGAATGGTGAGGGGGCGACCGCGGATGCGCATGACGCCCGCGTCAGGGGCATGCAGCAGCAGTCGATGAATATCACCCTGGATATGAAGAATGTTCCCCAAGGTATGCGGGCCGAGGCGAAGACGGCCGACGGGAACTATTTACCAACGCGCGTCGAGTACCGTCTCGACGGAATCTGAGGGGAATCACAGTGGCATCGACAACAACCGACGTCCTGAGCGTTGTCGGAAGTATCGGTGGGCTGGCGTCGGCTGCTGACAACCTCGGTTCACTGCTGACCGGTGACTGGTCTTCGAACCTGAAGCCGGCCAGCTTCGGGGGGGTGCCGTTCGGGGTTTTCGAGATTCGCACTTCAGCCGGCCAGAACAGGTCTGTCCATACTTACCCATTTCGCGACGATGGGTGGGCCGAGCCGCTCGGCAAGAAGCCGCGCGCGTTCGAAGTGATCGGCTTCCTGTTGGATAACGATCTCAAGACGGGCGCCGGTTCGGTGATTGAGCAGCGGGATAACCTGCTGGCTGTATGCGAAGGCCCGGGCACGGCGACGCTCGTGCATCCGACGTTCGGCACGATCGATAGCATCGCTTGCCTCGGCGTTGAAACTGTCGAGCGCGTCGATCTTGGGCCGGTGTTCGAAATTCGCCTGACCCTGATCAAGTCCGGGCCTCGGAAATTCCCGACGACGCAGGTTTCGACGGCCGACGACAGTGCGGATCAAGCGGCCGATTTGAAATCGAAATCGCTGCTCGACTATGCGAATGACATCGCCGCAGACATCCGGAACGGTGCGGCCGTCGTGCAGAAGGCAGTTTCGACGGTGGTTTCCTGGTACCAGCTGGGCGTCACGGCCGTGAACGACGTTAAGCGCGTGATTGGCGCAGTGTCGACCCTATCTGGCAATTTTGGCCGGCTGTTCGGCGGCGGCAATTCCGGCTATTCGGCGAGTAATGCAAAGGCGTCGGTCAGTACCACTGCAGCCGATCTGCTTGCAGCGTCGGCAGCGGGGCGCGCCGCTGTAACGTCCGCCGGTGCGGCGATGCAGGCGGCCGCGGCGAACCCATCAGACAGCGTTACGCTCGGCTCGGCCGTCGATGCGTTCGTCGCCGCAGTCGCCGCATCGGCGAACGATCCCGCAGACGCCGTGCGGCTGGTGAGTGGGCTCGTGGAGTATTCGCCACAAGATGTCGTCGTGCCGGGCCAGATTGGCGCGTCGATGCGTGTCGTACAGGTCGCGACGGCAGCTTTGCTGCGCCGGTACGCATTGGCGCAGCTCGCGATGACGCTTTCTGGTTATCAGCCGTCATCGCAGCAGGATGCAGTGACCGTTCTGTCCGACGCGCTCGATCTGTACGACGCCGAGATTGACGTGGCGGGCGATGCTGGTGACGACGATACGTTTGTCGCGCTGCGAAAGCTGCGGCGAGCTGTCTATGCTGACTTGACTGCGCGTGGTGCCGACCTTGCGCCTCTCGCGACGTTTTCGTTTAACACGACGTTGCCGTCGCTGGTGCTCGCGCGGCGCATCTACAACGACTCGAAGCGCGAGCCGCAGCTGCTGCAGCAAGTTGACCCGATCCACCCCGCTTTTTGTCCGATTTCGTTTCAAGCGCTTGCGAAATGAACGATGACGTCACTCTGAAGGTTGCGACCTGCACGTTCAACCCATCGGCGAAGCTCGGGCAAGAGACCTTCACGACGTCGAATGCTCGTTCGATTGCTGGGTGGACGGATGTCAGCGTCTCGCGCGGCATCGAGCGCTGTCCGTCAAGTTTCGAGGTGAGCTATACGGAACCATATCCGGGCGTTGGCGACATCCTGGCGCAGCCTGGAGACTGGGTGCAGGTCGTGCTCGGCGACGACCTGGTTCTGACCGGATTCGTCGATCGCTACATGCCGTCGTACAGTGGCAATCAGCACACGGTGCGGATCACCGGCCGGAGCAAGTGTCAGGATCTGGTCGACTGCGCAGCATTCATCGACGGCGGCCAGATGCTCAACATGACGGTCGACAAGATCGCTGCAGCGTTGTGCGCACCGTATGGGATAGCGTCGAGCGTGGCAGCTGGTACCGACGTCGGCGCGCCCATCGAGCAGGTCAATGTGATGGTGGGCGAAACGTCGTATGCAGTGCTCGAGTTGCTGTGCCGATTCCGGGGCCTGCTGCTGTACGACATGCCCGATGGCAGCCTGCTATTTGCGTCGGGCGGCCCTACAGCGAACAACAGCAACACGTCGATCGGCATGCGCGTCGCGTCGAGCGGCTTCACGGAAGGAATCAATGTCGCATCTGCGGCGCTGATGATGGCGATGGATGGCCGGTTCTCGCAATATGACGCCGCCTATCAGGGCCTCGATACGCTGCGCGACATCGGCGACGGCGGCAACATCATTGCTCACGTCTACGACGCGACGGTGCCGCGGTTTCGGTACCGCGCGATAATTTCGGAGAACGTGACCGGCGGCAAGGATATTGCCCTTCAGCGTGCGAACTGGGAGATGGCCTATCGGCTCGGACGCTCGTACCAAGTACGACTCGTAACGGATTCCTGGCGTGACTCGGCTGGCTCGTTGTATGAGCCGAATGTGCTCGTTGACATCGACCTCCCGTCGCTGAAGCTGCCGAAGAAGCGTTGGTTGATCTCCGACGTGACCTACAAGAAGGGCGAGCAGGGGACGTCCGCCGAGCTGACTATCATGCCGCCGCAAGCGTTCTATCAAGAGCCGATCATTCTCAATCCAGTCGCCCCGGATTTCAGGCAGGTTGCGCAATGAGAGACATGCTGAATCGCGTTCGTAGCCTGTTCGGGCGCGGTCGGATCACGTTCGTGGACGATTCGGGCCCGGTGCAGATCGTGCAGCTGCGAATGAACGGCCTTGAGGTTCCTGCAGGGCGGTACCGCGTGCCGGAGTTCGGCTTTTCGTCGAACCCGCCGATCGGTTCTGACGGGCTCGCCCTGCATGTCGCCGGTGACAGGTCGGCCGGCGCGGTGGTTGGTACAAATCACCAGCAATCGCGGCCGCGTGGGCTCGAGCCGGGCGAATCGATCCTGTACAGCCAGGATGGGAAGAGCGTCTACCTGAAGAACGGCAGCATCGTCGTAGAGGCGAAAGGTCAGGACGTCGTCGTGAACGACGCGGCGAACGTCACCTGGAATTGCAGTGGAGATTTCAAGATCGTGGCAGGAGGGAAGTTCAGCGTGATTGCGCCTGGCGGGTCCGAGTTCGATACGCCGATGCTTTCGTCGACGGGCGACATGCTGGACAACACCGGCACGAACAGCGAGACGATGAAGGATATGCGCGAGCTGTACGACGCGCACACGCACGACGTGCGGGAAGTTCAGGGCGGCGATGCGACGATCACCTCGCAGCGGCCGAACCAGCAGATGTAGCGCAGCCGCGCGTCGAGACAATCAACCCGCTCCGGCGGGTTTCTTTTTACCTGCATGACATGCCCGACCTGACGCTTTCATGGGATAGCTCGACCAATCACGCCGATTGGGTGCTGGCTGGCGCCGATCTGCTCAGTGGGGACGATCTCGCGAGCGCCGTGATGATCAGCGTCTTCACCGACCGCGAGGCGAGCGCCGATGACGTAATTCCGGATGGTTCGGCAGACCGGCGCGGGTGGTGGGCCGACGACGAGGTGCCGATCGGCTCGCGGATGTGGTTGCTGAAGCGAGCGAAGCAGACCACGCAGACCGCTCAGCGGGCTTACGACTATCTCGCCGAGGCGTTGCAGTGGTTGATCGACGACGGCGTCGCCAGTCGAATCGAGATCACGACGCAATGGGTGCGCCGCGGGGTGCTCGGCGCGCGGGTCGTCGTCATCAAGAACGGCGACGTGCTTCATGACGGTCGATATGTGTGGACCTGGGAAGGAAATAACTGATGCCGTATCTTCGTCCGACACTTTCCGAGCTCAAGGCGCAGGTAGCGGCCGACATCCAGAGCGGTGTGCCGGGAACCGATCCGCTGCTGCGATTTTCGAGCCTCGGTGTTATTGGCCGCGCACTTGGCGGCCTGGCGCAATTGCAGTACGGCTACACCGATTACATTGCGAAGCAGTCGAACCCGTTCACGGCTGAAGACGAGTATCTGGAAGCGTGGGCAGCGCTGAAGGGCGTCTATCGCGAGCCGGCGACGCAGGCCGGTGCTGCGACGCCGGGGCAGATCCAGTTCACGGCCGCCCCAGGTACGGTGAACACGATTCCCGTCGGGGCAGCGGTCAGCCGGAGCGACGGGGTCGGCTATACGACAACGACCGAGGGCGTCGCTGCGAACGGCGTGGTCACGGTAAGCGCCGTGGCGAATGCCGATCCGACCGGTTTAACCGGCGCGTTCGGGAATTGTGCCGTTGGCACGTCGATGACGCTCGGCGTGTCGATCGCCGGCATCAACTCGACTGGCAAGGTATCTGCGGCATTCACCGGCGGCGCCGACATCGAGAAGGACGACAGCCTGCGTTCTCGCATGCTGTTCGCGTTCCGGAATCCCGCGCAGGGTGGCTCAGGATCTGACTACGTCGGCTGGGCGCGCGATGTGCCTGGCGTGACGCGAGCGTGGTGCAATCCGGTCGGCTTCGGGGCAGGCACGGTCGTTGTCTATTCGATGTACGACCAGGCTGAGTCTGGCAACAATGGGTTTCCGGTCGGCTCGGATGGTGTTGCGGCGGGAGAGAGGCGCGGCGTAGCTGCCACCGGCGATCAGCTCACGGTCGCGAACTGGATTTATCAGCTGCAACCGGTTACGGCTCTGGTGTATTCGTGCGCACCGATCGCCGATCCGATCGATTTCACGATCTCCGGCGCGGCTAATTTCACTGCGGCCCAGAAGACTGCTATCGCGACCGCGATCTCGGGGATCTTCATGCTGTACGGGTCGCCCGTCGGCACGGGGAACCAGAATGGTGTGGTCGAGCTGTCCTACATCGATTCGGCGATTGCTGCGATCACCGGCACGCAAGGTTTCGTGATCACGTCTCCGTTGCAGAACATCGTCGGTACCACCGGTCAGCTGCCGGTGCTCGGCAATATCCAATGGCTTCCGTAGATGAGAGCGCCGAACTATTCCGCGTCCGACTTCGAGTCGGCGTTGAACGCGCTGATGCCTCGAGGTTTGGCGTGGCCGCGCGATCCGAAGTCGGTGATGGGGAAAGTGATCGCGTCGTTGTCGCCGGTCTGGTCGCGCCATGTTGCCGCGAACAATTACCTTCTCGTCGACGCGTTTCCCGCCACAACGTTTGAACTGCTTCCCGAGTGGGAGGCGACACTCGGGCTTCCAGATCCATGCGCTGGCCCGGCGCCGACACTGCAGCAAAGACGCGCTCAAGTCGTTGCGCGTCTCGCGAATAGTGGCGGCCAATCGATCGCGTACTTCGTCGATTTCGCAAGGAGTCTCGGCTACAGCGTCACAATCGAGAACAATGCGCCGGCCCGTGCAGGCATATCGCGTTGCGGCGATCCGTGTAATTCCGAGGCGTGGGCGCATGCATGGTTGGTTGTGGTGCCGGCAAACACGATCACACGCGCGCGTGCTGGACAATCTGCGGCCGGCGAGCCGCTCACTACCTGGGGTAATCGCGTCCTCGAGTGTGAATTTAATGCGCTGAGCCCTGCCCATACGATTCTCAAATTCTCATACCAGACGGAAATTTTCGATAACTCCGTAGTAACGCACGACGAATGCCCTGTTGTTCTCGGCGATGGGTCTTCCGTGATTATGGGATCTTAACCCTGAGGTAAAGCATGTATCAGATTGATGCCCCCGGCGCCGCGACTTCTTTGCCGACGCCCGCTCCGGCCGGGACTCCCGGTTTTTTCACCGGTGGCGATCCGGCGACGGGGACGCCCGCGACTATCCTCGACCCGGATTGGTTCAACGCAGTCATGATGGAGTTGATCAATGTCGTTGAAGCGGCCGGTCTTACTCCGACCAAGGGAACGAGCACCCAGGTCTTGCAGGCTTTGCGTGAGTTGTGCCTTCCCCAGACTGCGGTCTCATGTTTCTCTGTTAACCAGCTCACGGCGCAGGCGTTCAGCGCCGGCGTTCCGTCGACCGTTAACTTTCAGGCCAAACAGTTCGACGATCTGAGCGAGTTCAGCCTCGTAAGCGGGTTATTCGTTGCAACAAATCCGGGCTTTTACAGCTTCAATGCGTCGATTCACGGCACGTCCAACGGAACCGCGAATCGGATTCTTGACCTGTATGTGAACAACGTTCCACGTGTGCGCATGCAGGAGGCTGACGGGTCTGTGCTGAGCTCGTCGCTCGCAGGTTCATCGGGGCCCGTGCAGCTTGCTGCTGGTGACAACGTACGCGTCGTCTATTCGACGTCAGTTGCGGACACGCTCGACACTGGCGCCACGCTCACATACTTTTCCGGCGTTCGGGTCAAGTAGCGGCTTTCGTTGACCCCTCGCGTTGAGCCGCCCACTCGGGCGGCTTTTTTGTTTCCGGCGCCAAGCGCCATCGATTTGGATGTGACCTCCCATGACGACGGGTGTTGGCAAACAGCTCAAAGATTTCGACCCAGCGGCGGCCGCATCGGATTCGGACATCTTCTTCTCGGCGCAGGCTGGCCTCGAGAAGAGGATGACCGCTGCGCAGCTGGCGACTTACATGCAGGGTAAGGTCATCCAGAACAAGAACGTTGAGACGTTCATTCCGGGTGATGGCGTGACGCCCGGCACGTTTCTTCCTGGCGGCGCGTCGATCACCCTGGCGAATGGCTATGGTTCGATCAACAACATTGACGTCTTCGCCGAAGGGGCGCCGCAGCTCGACTGCACGCTGACTGGGAATGTGCTCGGCTTTCCGAATGGAGGCATCCCGAACGTTTCGAAGATCACTGTCAAGGGAGCGTTGACGGTGCCGGTTGGCGCGATCGGCGCGGGCGCGGTGGGGGATGAGCAGCTCGCGAACGGATCCCGCATCTTCTACATCAACAAAAACACGCAACTTACGCCTGACTATTACGAGTGCGTCGCAGACTGGAATGGAGTGTCCGGGACCGACAATACATTCAACCTGCAGCGGCTCGTTAATGCTGTTGCTGCGATCGGAGGCGGAGAAATCGATCTCGGCGCCGGCGGATTTTTCGCGTTGAAAAATCTCGTCGTCCCGGATGGTGTCCGGATCTACGGCCGGGGGCGCTATCGCTCGGGGCTGGTGACTCTCAATGTCGCTGGTACTGGCACTCTGAACGGTGGCGTTTTTCAGGTTGGAAACTCGTCGAAGCTCAGTGAAATGACGGTCAGCTCGGCGACGCCGATGACCGGTGGCGCGCTCGTTCTTCTGATGGGCAACCTCGCTGAGATCAGCGACTTCCAGATGACGAACTATTACACCGGCATCATCGCCGGCACTTCCTCGGTGGAAGTCGTCGGGGCCAAAGTAGCTGACGGGAACATGTTTAACCCGTCATTGACACTGGGTGGATGCGCAATCATCGCAGCGAACTTTGGGAACATGCTCATCGCGGACGTTATCGGCGCAGGCCCGGCTTCGGGGATTCAGCCGTTTGGAGGATTGCGCGTCCTAAATGGCGACACTCTATTTTCCACGCGGGTGAACTTCACCAAACACGGCGCAGCACTCCTACTGGATCCTAGTGCCGGGCAGAACATTTTTTCTGCAGTTTTCTCGGACAGTGATTTCGACAGTGCATACGGACAGGCATCCGGTCAGATAGCTCCGGTGGGCGGCGGGGTCTGGGGAGCAAAGTTCTCCAATTGCTGGTTCGGGTTGGGCAATCAGGATGGCCTGCTGATCACCGACGCGGGAGGCGGTACCGTGGACGGTGTCGGTCTTTCGAACTGCGAGTTTCCGAGCAACGGGGCATGCGGGCTCGATGTCTCGGGCCCGAACGTGATGAACGTCGTCGTGAATGGCGGGTGGGCCGCCGGAAACGCGTTGGACGGCTACCGGTTCACCAACGGCACGACGAAGTTTCAGCTGATCGGCGCGCGTGGTGGCCCATGCTCCGGGCGGGGTGCAAATGGCGGATACGGAGCTCGTGTCATCGGCGGCGCGAGCAACGCCTACATGATCACCGACAACAACCTGCTCGGCAACACAACCGGTGCGCTGCTCGACGGCGGAACGGGAAGTAGCAAGCTCGTCAGCAACAACCTCATCTCGTGACATCGCAAATGAAACGATTCCTCATCGCACTTATTGCCGGGGCAATTTCCGTTGCCTCTACCGCCGCGACGTACGTTCCCGTCCAGTTGCTGAATCCGCTCGGGTCAACGAGCGGTCAGGCGATCGTATCGACGGGGGCGTCGTCGTCGCCGGCCTGGTCCTCGATCGTCGATTCGGTTGTGGCCGGCTCCGGGGTCGCTGTCAGCGGCGCCACCGGCAACGTCACCGTATCGGTTGCGACGAATGGTGTTGCGCTCGGCCAGATCGCGCAGCAGGCCGCGAACTCCGTGCTCGCAAATGCGACGAGTTCGACTGGTAACGTGACCGCATTCACGATGCCGAGCTGCAGCAGTTCGGCAAACGCGCTGCAATGGGCGAGCGGCAGCGGATTTGCGTGCAACTCGAGCATCAATGCGGCGAGCCTCGGTGGTACCGCGGCCGCATCCTATGCTCTGCTCGCCTCGCCGTCGCTCACCGGCACGCCGACGGCGCCGACCGCGATCACCGGCACGAACACGACGCAGCTCGCGACGACGGCGTTCGTCAACAGCTCGATCACGGCAGCAACCGGACGCCTGCTGAATGTGCAGGTTTTCAGCACGCCGGGTAGCTACTCCTACACGCAGACCACTGGCACGACGAGGGTCTTGGTGCGTGTGCAGGGCGCTGGTGGGGGTGGAGGCGGCTGTTCTCCGACAAGCTCGTCGCAGGCATCCGTCGGCGGCCCTGGCGCCGCTGGCGGGTATTCCGAAAGCTACATCACCAGCGGGTACAGTGGCGTCACCGTCACGGTAGGGTCCGCTGGTACCGCAGGCGCGGTATCGAGCAATGGCGGTAACGGGGGAGGCTCTTCGTTTGGCTCGCTTGTCACTGCGAATGGCGGGTCGGGCGGCGCAGCTGGTGCCGCGAGCAGCGTCCCGTACTCGGTCGCAGGTTCTGCGGGTGGAAGCGCGTCCGGCGGGAGTATCCTGAATGTCACAGGAGGGGGAAGCTCGCCCACGGCAGTCGCATCGACGGCTATTGTGTCGTCACTTCCGGGGACGTATAGCATCCTCGGAGCCGGCGCGACGGCGCGTGTCACCACCACCACCGTCACGGGGACGGCTGCAACCGGGTATGGCGCGGGCGGCAGTGGGTGCGCAAACGCTGCAAGCCAAGCTTCGGGCAATACCGGCGGCGCGGGCGGCGGCGGAATCGTCGCGGTCTATGAGCTGAATTGAGCATTCAGCGTCCACTCGTTGAGCAAATGGTAATATCGCGCTTCCGAAAAGCTATTTTGGAGGCGCTTCTTGAAAGCCGATTTTCCCTGTCCGGTTTGTGATTCAGCATATACGCTGCACGTCCAGGACGTCATCGGGCGCCGCACCAGAAAAGCTTACCCTCAATGGTTCTGCATGGATTGCCGAAGCTTCTTCCACAGGACGGGATATGTGGAGGACTCGGGGCAGCAGTTCAAAGACTTCGAATTCCTGTTTGCCGATAGGGAAAATCACTACGCGCTGCAGAGCCAGCTGGTGCTAGAGCTCACGACTCTCGTGCCGGGGGTGCAGACGGTTCTGGAGATCGGCCACGGAGCGGGATTTTTCCTCAAGGCCTGCGCCGACTACGGATTGACGGCTACGGGCTTCGAAGTGAATCCGCATTGCCACCAGTTCGCCGTCGAGCACCTCAAGGTAGATAGTCGCCTTGGAATGTTTGATGAGAGTCACGATCAGCGATATGACCTAATTGCAGCGGTTCAGGTGTTCGAGCACCTTGAAATGCCGCGCGAGCTTTTTTCGCTGATGCGGAGGCACCTCAATCGAGACGGTGCAATCTACATCAGCGTTCCGTTTGTTGAACGGAACCAGTGGAAATTCCTCTGGAACGCCGATCGGCTTGACGAAAAGCACCCCGCTGATGTGTTCGCGCATAATGACGTGCATATCACCAACTTCAGCGTTGAGGGCATGAAGCAAATGGGAATGAGTCTGGGTGCGCGAAGTGCCGAGTACTTCATTTCGAAGGATGTGTATAAGAATTCGCCAGGCTCCTATCACGGAGTACTGTTCAGGTTCTAGAAGTATTGAATCAGCGAGAAACCGCCGTCAGGCGGTTTTTTTTCGCCTATAAGCCGAGCCGCCTACGGGCGGTTTTTCATTTCCGGGGGATGAATGAAGAACGATCTCGCGACGAGTGCGGCAAAGGCTGCGCCGGCGGTCGGTGGAAATTTTTGGTTGTGGCTGACGAGCCACGACATCAACTGGTGGGTTGCTGTTGCGACGATCGCATACATCGGGCTGCAGGCGTTCTACCTGATCAGGAACAAGGGAAAGAAAGCCCTGCTTGATACGTGAGGCAACACGATGACACCTGACATTCTCGCGAGCGCGCTACAGATACCGCTCTCTCGCGCGGCGCTTTGGGCCGATCCGCTGTCGGCGGTGATGGCGCTATATGCGATCGACTCGCCCGCGCGGCAGGCTGCCTTTCTCGCCCAGTGCGGGCATGAATCGGGCCGCTTCCAGTGGCTGAGAGAGATCTGGGGGCCGACGCCGACACAGCTCACCTATGAGCCGCCATCCACAAAAGCGACGGCCCTGGGCAATACGCAGCCCGGTGATGGATTCAAGTTTCGCGCTGGCGGCCTGATTGGCATCACCGGTCGCTACAACTTCCGCGTGATGGGCCAGAAGATCTGCGTCGACCTTGAGGCCAACCCGGACCAGATTTCGCAGCCCAGCATCGCAGCCGAAGTTTCGGCGCAATTCTGGGCCGACAACGCGTTGAGTGCTTTCGCCGATGCCGGCGACTTCCTCTCGATCAGCCGTGCCATCAACATCGGCAACCCACGATCGAGGGGCACGCCGAACGGCATGGCCGACCGCCTGGCGCTCTGGGATTCCTGCAGGGCCGCGCTCGGCATCGCAATTTAACCCGCCGCGCCCGCGGCATTTTCAGGAGAAAACCCACATGAACCCGTGGATGAAGTTCATCGCAGCCGTCCTGCTGTTCGGCGCCTGGCTCGCGCTGGTCCTGCTGCATTACGTACCACCCCAGTCGTTGGTGGACGCGATCGGCTATACGCTGGCCGGCCTCGGCGTCTATCACGCCACGGCCGGCTCAGTCGGGCCGATTGTGACCGGACTGACCGGGACGGCAGTACTCGGCGCGACCGAACCGGAGAAGTTTGCATCGCAGCCGGTGACTGGCTCCGTTTCAGCGGACGCAGCAGCGGTGCCGGTATCGGCGTCGCCGATGCCGCAGGCGGCCCCGGCGCCGACGATCCAGTGATCCGCGCGGCGATCGCGCTATCCACGTGTCTGGCGCTCGCTGGCTGCGACTCGCTTCGATATGCGGGCATAGCCCGATACGAGGTATCGCCGCTCGTCGACGCTGCCGGCGCGCCGGCCGGCTGCTGCGTGCTGCGCGTCTGGAACGGTAAGCAGATGGCGACCGTCGAGGCGACGTTTGTGCACCAATCCGACAACAGCTATTCCATCTCGCTCCGCGAAACCGGCGTCGAAGCATTCGCAGGGCAAGCAACCGCCGCGTCCGCGGCATCCGATGTCGTCGGCGCGGCCACGGCCGCCGCAGTGACGGCGCTCAAGACCCTCAAGTAAGGAAATCCCATGAAGCGTTTTTCGATGCTGCTCGCGGCAGGCATTGTCGCGTCCGTTTCCATCCTCGCCGGCTGCAGTTCGGCGCCAGCGCTCACCTTCCCGCAACAGCTCGCGATCGCGTGCGGCGCGGCGAACGGCGAAATTGCCATCCTGAAGGCTGACGGTGTGTTCACCGGCGGCGCGGCCGTCACGCTGAACGACACCGTTCAGCCGGCCATCGCCAAGGCGTGCGCGGTCGGCGCGACCGTCACTACGCCGGACCTGCAGACGATCGTCAACGCCACGTTGCCCGCGATCAAGGCGCTGGTCGACGCGTCGTCGCTCCCGAACAAGGCGGCGGCCGACGCTGCGATCGACACGGCAATCCTCGCGTTCAATGTGGCGATTTCGATGAACCAGGCGGTCGCAGCGCCGCCGGCGGCCGCATCGACGCCGCTCGCGGGGAGCTCGCTGTGAAACCCATCCGCGTCGCGCTCAGCGGCAGCGGCTTTCGCCTCGGCGCGCACCTCGGCGCGCTGCAGGCGATCGAGGAGGCCGGTTATACGATCGTGGAGCTCGCAGGGACGTCTGGCGGCTCCATTATCGCCAGTCTGTATGCGAGCGGCCTGCCGCTCGACGTGATGCGGCAAATGCTCATGGAGGTGGACTGGTCGCGGATGATGAGCTTTTCGCCGTGGACCCTGATTCGTCAGCAGGCTCTGTGCAGCGGAGAAGCCCTGCGCGAGTATCTGACCAGAGTGACCAGCGGCAAGACGTTCGCGGAGCTGGAAATCGACCTGAAGGTAATCGCAACAGATCTTCTCAGCGAGCGTGAATTCCAGTTCTCCCGCACGTCGACGCCCGACGTTCCTATCGCGATGGCAGCGCGCGCGAGCGCATCAATCCCGATTGTGTTCGCTCCGGTTGCGGTGGCGGACGGCTTATTCGTGGACGGAGGCATGTGCGACAACATGCCGGTGAGCGACCTGACGGTCGACGACGTGCCGCGAGTCGGGGTCTTTCTCGAGTCCGACGACTCTCCGCTGCTACCTGGCAGGCATGGATTCACGGCGCTTGCTCCGCGGATGATCGACGTCATGCTCGCCTCAAACGAGAACGCGCGTTTTATGCTCGACCGACTCACCGGTGCAACGTTCGTGCGCGTGCCGACCGGCTATGCCAGTTCGTTCGACCGCCATATGTCCGTCGCGACGCGGCAGCGCCTGTATGACGACGGCTATGCAGCGACGAAGCTAGCCCTCGGCGAGCCGAGCTTCGTCCTGGAGAATCAGGCGTAGTTGGTGAAGGGCCACAAGGTGTCCTCCCACGTCCTCGTTCCAGACCGACTGAACGGTTTTTCGAAGGCCCTCTGCATCTCTGAACTGACGTCGGCATCGGGCGATTTCGAGGATGAGGCGCCGCACTTCGTGGCCGTCCGGGTAGCGGCACCACATTTCACGCAATTCTCGATTGCTTGGCGACTGGAAGGACGGAAGGGGCTGGCGAAGCATGGTCGGCCGCAATAATACTGTATGGGCATACAGTGTAGCGCGAGGTAAGATGGGGTCGTCAAGATCGAAAATTGGGGACGGCGATGTGCACGAACTACGTGGCGCCCGGCGAAGACCCGGGCTTGAGCGAGTTGCGGATCGACAGCTTCGTCGATCTCTATCGGTGGCATCCGTGGAAGCCCGAGATCTACCAGGACTATGACGCGCCGATCGTCGGCTACGTCGACGGGCAGTTCAAGCCGCTGATCGCCGGCTTTGGTTTCTGGCCGCGCGCGCTGCAGAAAGCCAACGTTGAGAAGGCGAAGGAGCAGGGCAAGAAGCCGCCGATCATGCGCAGCACGATGAACGTGCGCGACGACAATCTCGGGAAGTCGCCGTTGTATGCGCCGTCGTGGCGCGCCGGCCGCCGCTGCCTGATTCCCGCGAAGTGGATCTACGAGCCGAACTGGGAGACGGGAAAGCACATCCGATACCGGATCGGCTTGGCCGGCTGGCGGCCGCTGTGCGTCGCGGGTATCTGGCGGACGCTGCAGCGTCCGGATGGCACCGAGCACCACACCATGGCGATGATCACGGTCAACGGCGACGAGCACCCGATCATGAAGCATATGCACCGGCCAGGCGACGAGAAGCGATCGGTCGTGATTCTGCGGCCGGAAGACTGGGAGGAATGGCTGACGACGCCGAACGTCGAGGCCGCGCGCGCGATGCTGCAGCTCTATCCGGCTGATAATATGGCTGCGGAGCCAGACTGATAATTAACACACTAAATTCGTGTGAACCCACCGAGGGAGGCGGGCCCGAATAGACTAGGCGTCGCTACGATAATGCTTTCGGGGGAGGGGTATGAGCAGGGTGCGTGGAAAATCAAGAAGCCGACGTCGCGTCAAGGTAGAGTCATCGCAATACACACCGTCGGAAACAGCGAAGTTGACGGAGGCGAAATCAAAATGGAGTCGCGTTCGGGGGGCTTGGAATATTTGGAATATTTTGTGGGGAGTGGCCGGACCGTGCTCAACGGTAATATCGCTGTTTCTGTACTTTTGGCCGAACGTGGAAATCCAGCCAGGAGTAAATCTAGATCCCGCTCAAGAATTTCAGACGCAGTTTGTATTGGTTAATAAGGGGAATTACCCTATATATAATGTCCACTTCGTGTGTGAGATTGTCGGGGATGCAGTCGCTGTTGACGATCTTCGGACCGATACGAAAGTTCTCGTGCCAATTGCGATTTTGCGAAGCGGTGGCGTCGCGTCGCGAGGATGTTTCACTCAAAGTCGGATGCCCGTGAGCGGTCGTCTTAAGGTTAGTGCTTATTACACTTGGCCGAGCTTCGGTAGAGAACAGGTTCAGTCAGCATATTTCAGAGTTGAGCGCGGGCAATCGGGTAACTTTCTCGTTCCTGATGACGGCGCGGGGCCATCCAATTCTCAAACAATCTTCAAATTTGGCGGTTAAGAAGGCTACGATCGTCCGACCTGGTCGCCAGGCCAGGTAGTCACTATTCGGCTACCGAGTCAGCTCCGCCAGCAGACCGGCGATTGAGCGCGGCTTGAATTTTTCTGGAAGATGGTCCGATTGTGGTACGCCATGCAACGGGGCGCAAGCACGTTAAGTTCCAATATTCTGCGGTAACTTGTTGATTTTATGTGTTAATGTATAAGGATTGTGATTCCTGTCGTCGTGGGTTCGAGTCCCATCAGCCACCCCAAAGAATTCCTAGCGGTATCAAGTAGTTAGAAACGGCACTGTTCAAAAAGACAGTGCCGTTTTTGTTTTGTAATTCCCAAATTGGGCATTACATGCCTCTGCGCTTTACGATTTTCGTCCAGTCGTAGACGCGTGCAGTCGCCGCCGGATTCGCATGCAGATCCGGCAATGCACCGTTCGGCCTTGTAGCGAGTGACGTAATAGGCTCGCAGGTCGTGGAACGTGAACCGCTTCGCCATTACCTGTTCCTTCAGCGCTTCGGTCATCAGCTTCGACCACATCGCCTTGAATCCGCCGGCGTGTAGTGCGTCGCGAAGCGGTTCGAGAACACGTACAGGCAGTCATCCTTCCGCACGGCGCGCAGGCGGCCGATCAACTCCGTCAGCGCCGGCGTGATCTCGATCTGCTCGATCACGTCGCCGCGCTTCTTCCCACGCTGATTCGCGCGCTTGATGCGAATCGTGCCGGCCGCCTCATCGATCTGCGGCCATGCCAGATCGATAAACTCCACCTGCCGATTGCCGGCGAGCGCAGCATATTCGGCAGCCATCCCGATCACGGCCTTTGGCCGCCGAGTGACGCGACCCAGGTGGCGAACGCCTTGAAGTCTTCCGGCTCCGGCGCATCGGTGCGCGGCTGTTCCTCGTTCCATCGAACCTCTCGGCAGGGGTTGTGCTTCGCTTCGCCGCGGTCGATCGCAAGGCCGATCAGGTGGGAGAGCAGGGCCACTTCGCGGTTCGCATGCGCCGGCGCAGTAGCGCGCTCGATGCGCAGGTACTTCGACACATGCGTAGCGTCGATATCGGCGGCGCGCATGAGGGGAGAGATCGGTAATTGCTGTGACACACCATACATTCGCAGTTCGGGTGTGCAAGCGCGAAGTTCGCCTTTCGACCGCTTGCCCTGGTCATGGCCGGCTGCTACCGGATGTGGATTCAACCGGTCGACGCGACTACGGTAGAAGCCGCGAGAGCGGTTGGGGGGTGTTTCAGATGAAGCGGAGGCCCGGGATCTACTACAGTGGCGAGAGCCAAAAGGGCGCCACGCGGGTGGCGCCCTTTCAACATAGAGCTGCCGCCAGCACTACTTTCCTTGCAGCAAGTCCATGAATGGCGGGAAGGTGAGCATCACGCTCAGCGCGAGCAGAATGAACGCGACGAGATTGACGCGCCAGAGCGCAACCGACTTCGCGCCCCACTGGCGGGATAGCACAAACCACGAAAGCAGCCACACGACGATCGCGCTTGTCGTCACGCCGGAAAGCGGCCCGCTGGGCGTGTAGAACGTAAAGAAATGTGCAATCGCTTTTGAAGCATCGCCGGCCAGCGCAAACAACCCGATAGCGAAACAGCCGATGCCGGCTGCAAGGATCGCTGCCGCGGCGGGGCCGTTGACGATGGACTCGTTTGCAATCGCGCTCGGACGCGAACGTTCGGGCGACATATCCTTTTGGCGATTTCGATTGTCGGTCGCGCGTTGTGCAGAGTCACGGGTTTCAGTCGGGTTCATGTCACTCTCCTGTCATGAGGTGAATGGCCGGGCCGCCGCGAACGGGGGCGTATTTATTGAGGAAGGCACCGAATGCACCCGCAACGCCAGTGGCGACAAATGCGACGATGGCAAATGCCAGGACTGCGTTTCGAACCTGCGGCAGTTTTACGAGCGATGGACCGTACTTGCCAAATACGTATGCGACCATCGTCATGGCGATCGGCGCGAGCCATGCGACGTGCTCTTTCCATTCCATGCCGAGGCTGTGCCACCCTGATGTGTTCGGGCTGGCAAGAAGAAGTTGTCGCGGGTAGTTCGTCAGATCACTTACTCCTGCCGGAGCGGCTGCCCTGTACCACGGGTAGACGATGTAGGCACCCGAAAATACGGCCGCCCACGCGAGGACCACCATTGCCGAAAGATAGAGCATCAGCAGCTTGTGCTCGGCCCTAGATGGGACGGCGGGTGCGCCGGGAGCAGACATCCGGTAGAGCTCCGCGAGCGCGCCAGAGAACGCCAGCATGAACAAAGCCCCGAATCCCATGCCATGTAGCACCGTAAGAAGGTCGCGTAGCGAGATTTCCATAGTTGGTCTCCTTGTCTGAGCGCGATATCGCTGGACTCGTCGTCTTTATCGTGCGCCTCGGGACCCTGCGGCGCTTGATATACGTCAAACGAGCTGGCGCCGCCGCCGGAGGTTTTTGAAAATTAGGGATTCCGACGAAATTGATGCGCCATATGCCTTTTACTCGGAGGTCACCCGGAATTTCCGATTGACGCCTTTGCAGTAAGTGATCACGGAATGCTGCCCAGTACGAAACACAGCGTCGCTTTCAATATCTCGAAAAGTCCGCAATCTGATGCACCTGACAATTCGGCGACGAAGCCGTCAAGCCGGGTTGACCGTATGCATGGCATCGAGCTTGAATGTACCGACGAGGCGTGCAAGACGACCGGCCTGATTCTGCAATGAGTCGGCTGCCGCAGCCGCTTCTTCCACGAGCGCTGCATTTTGCTGCGTCACTTGATCCATCTGGGTCATCGCTTGAGTGATTTGTACGATTCCAGTACTTTGCGCTTGGCTCGCGGCAGTAATCTCGCTCATGATGCTGGAGACGCGCCGGACGCTCGCGACAACATCGCTCATCGTGGAACCGGCCAGCGTGACGAGTTCACTTCCAGATTGGACCTGCTGGAACGAATCGTGGATCACTGTCCTGATATCCTTCGCGGCCGAAGCGGACCGCTGTGCAAGGGTTCGCACCTCGGTCGCGACCACCCCGAAGCCTTTGCCTTGTTGTCCCGCACGTGCGGCTTCCACCGCTGCGTTGAGCGCGAGGATATTGGTTTGGAACGCAAAGTTCTCGATGACACTGATGATTTCGACGATCTTGTCAGCAGATGCCCTGATCGCGCTCATCCTGTCGATGACTTGCGAGATAACTGCGCCGCCCTCGATTGCGACCTCGGACGCGGATGCGGCCAACTGATTGCCCATCAACGCGTGGTCCGTATTCTGCTTGACCGTATTCGTCAGTTCTTGCATCGCCGCCACTGTCTGTTCGAGTGAGCTTGCTTGTTCCTCGGTGCGGGACGACAAATCCAAGTTGCCGCTCGCGATCTGGCTCGAGGCGGTGGCGATCGTGTCGGTGCCTGTGCGCACATCGCAGACAATCTTCTTGAGGTTCTCATTCATGCGACCGAGCGCATGCAGTAGGCGACCAGTTTCGTCGTTTGATCGCACGTCGATGCGGCTAGTCAGGTCACCGGAGGCTACCGTTTGTGCGACCTGCACGGCTTCACGCAATGGGCGCGTGATCGAACGCGTAATGGCATAGGCGCAGCCGATACCCACCAGAACAGACGCCAGCCCAAGACCGATCAACAGTTTGCGCGCTGAGTCGATGTTTTGTTTTGCGTCTTCGCCTCGTTCTCCTACCAGGCGCCGCTGCAATTTCACCATGCCGGTGACGTGTTCCTGGAGTTGAACTAATGCCGGGCGCGTTTCGTCGTTCAATACCGCGATGGCTTCGTCCTTCCTACCTGCCGCAAGCAACTTGCCCACCTTGGAAAAGGATGCGACATACGCAGTACGGGATTCCTTGATGTTCCCGAGTCGCGATTTTTCCTCCGGCGTGACAGCGAGTCGGTCGAGCTTCGCGAGCGCCTCATCGATGACCACCTTGTTGTCGTCGATCTCCCGATAAATGCCGGAAATTTGATTTTTGTCGGTCGTGATGAAGAGCCGCATTGTAAGGGCTGTATTGGACCGGGTTCGTGCGTTGATGATTTGAATGGCATCGGCCTTGATCCATTCCGTTCGAAGGATGCCGGCGGTGATTTCACCGATGCTGCTCAAGCAGACCAATCCCGCGACAATCATTGTGGTCATCAGCGACATGACGAACGCAAACCCCACGCTCAGACGTACACCGATTCTTAAGTCTGCCAGATTCACTTGTGCCCACCGTTCGATTTGAGGTGTTGGTTGGCTTCCCCGTCTGCACGGGTTGGCCGACGTGAGCTGGCCTCATCGCCACAAGCTCTCTGTTTATCTGGTCACAGTATTAAGCGCGGTTTCAAGGATTCGTATCAGCACGCGCCGAACTTCTTGTAATCGTTGCTGCACGGCATGTCAGTGGCTTCCTACACTGCTTGTCCGGGCGCATGCAACTGCATCGTCGGTCCACATGCCTCCAGTTGCCCGTTCATACCGCACCCCATTTCAAGAGTCGGGAACGGGCAAAGTCGACGCCGCTATCGCGCGCCAATAACGCGGCATCGTGTCAGCGTTCTGTCTCAAAGCCGATTTGGTTGGACGACCGACGCCAACCTTATGGGCCACGAACGATGCTCGCTCGGATCGTTGATCTCCGTCAACGCCGTGGTGTTGGTGCACTTTGAGTTCGGGCAGTGGACGACCACCATTGAAGTATCGAAACGGGCCTTCCCACTTCCTGTCGGGGTGAGGTAGTCAGCCGATTCGCAAACGAGTTTCATGTTCCGGTGCGGAGATTGAGATGCCGTCGCTCGGGCCAAGTAGTGCCATAACAGTCATCCTTCATGAGCACGACCAATTGTCCACCGTGGTCGAGGGCATGCGGCGCTTCGTTCATTTGCTGGCCGCTGGTGCCCCCGTTCCGGACCTCATGGTGTTTCGGGCGATGCTTTACTACATTCGAGAATACCCTCAGCAGGTACACCATCCTAAAGAGGATCGCTACCTGTTCAGGCCATTGAGGGATCGAACCAATGAGTTTGATAGCGTTCTGGATGAACTCGAATCTCAGCACGATCGAGGCGACGTGAAGTTGAGAAACCTGGAACACACGCTGACTCGGTATGAGTTGAAGCGGGGCGCCTCTGCACTTCGTACGCTGGGCGCGCTAATGGATGACTATGCGGAGTTCTATGCGGACCACCGGTGCTTGGAAGAGACGTTGATTTTGCCGGCCGCCACGCGTTTATTGACATTTGAGGACTGGGCAGAGATCGACGCCGCCTTTGGAGCAAATCGCGATCCGTTCAATGGGGAAAAACTCGAAGATGATTTGGGAAAATTGTTCACGATGATCGTCAACGCGATCCCAGATCAGGAAGCTGGCTGCTCGGTTGCATCGATCGAGGGACAGCCGGCCACCTGAGGCACTTGCAGATCAGCAGGATCTGAGACCGTGGAGTTCAACAAGGTATTTGAGTGCCAGGAGTCGACACAGGAGGGAATATGCAAACCGCTCACCACTTTCACCTGGAACTGCGGCACGCAAGTGTGCCTACCTATGTCGCCAGTTACGTCTTTCCGATCCTGTTGTTGGCCTATGAAGTTCTCAGGGTGGGTAGGTGGGTCGCCGAATACGGAATCAACTTCTCGAGCTTCCGGTTCATGGGCTACGAGTTCCTGTTGATGCTTGAGTTCGTTGCGCTTCAGGTCATCTTTGAGGGCGTCTTCTTGATCGGGGCTTGGATCAGTCACAATCACGATTTCGAACATCGGGTCGCAAATCTTCTGGCCGGCCTCGGCTGCTCGCTAGTCGTAATCGGTTTCGACCTGGCATTGCAGTACGCGCTGTAGCAGCAAATGCTGCGGGGCTAGCCAGCGGCCGACCGAAATCGCGAGCATCTCGTTCCGGCTGAGATGGGCGGTCCGTGCATTGTTGGCCGACAACGACGAGCATCGACGATTAGCGGGACTCGAGCCATTCGGCTACGGCTTTCGCTTCATCTGAGTCCAGAGTGTGCGCGACAGCAGTCATGACAGGCGCGTTTGCACGTGTCCCATTCCTGAATACTTCGATCTGGCGAAGCAGATACTCCTTGTGTTGGCCAGCAAGGCGCGGGAACTGGCCAATTCCCTGGCCCTCCGCTCCGTGGCACGACGAGCATGCCGGGGTTCCGCGATCAGGTACGCCGTGCTCGAAGATTTCTTGTCCCTTCGACATCAATGCCGCATCGCCCGGTGCGCCGCGCACCGGCTCCTGATGCGAATAATAATCGGCCAGCGATGCGATCGTCGCGTCGTCGAGTTGAGACGCGATTGCCCACATGTACGACCGGGCATCTGTTTCGCCGCGCGTGTGTTCTCGGAACCCTTTGAGCTGCGCAGTCAGATACTCCGACGTTTGAGCGCTCAGCCGGGGAAAGATCGGTGATTCGCTATGTCCATGTACGCCGTGGCAAGCCGCGCAAAGCTGGGCAGCGAGGCGTGCGCCATCTTCGGCGTGCGCGGTTGATAGTCCGACAAGGATCGCTAGGACACCAAGGACCGAGACTGGCAACCTCGGCAGGCGAAGCAACATCATCAGGGTTGCTCTGGACCTGCAGGAAATAGTGCGCATGAGTTACCTCGCGGGTCAGAAGACAAGCCAAGCGACCAGATACAACGTGTTGTTATCGCTGGCGTTCCGTCCACTTCCGTCATAGTTGAAGCGTGCTCCATTGAATTTGAGGAACCAGGTGTACTGCACGGACAGTTTCACTTGCGGCAGCGGCAGGTAGTCCAGTTCGAGAATGATGCCCCGCGTGTCGGGCAGGCCGTTTGCGCTGCCTGTCACTGGAACGGCGCCATACAGACCCGCATCGGCATTTCCTGTCGTCGAGAAGTACCCGAGCGAAGCGCCGTACTTGCGCTGGTAGTAATACGATGCTTTCAACTTGAGGGTATTCAGGTGGTCCGTTGGATTGGTGGGTGTAGGTCCTGCACCGATCCCACCGCTCGGGAAACTCGCGCTCCAGTCTTGCTTTTCGTGAATGAACGCGATCTGGGTCGTGAATGCATGTGACAGCGTGAGGTATTGGTACTGCGCGTCTACGCCGAAATCGGTGAAGCGATCGGTTGGGGTCGTCGGGATGGTGTTGTCCGGATAGACGTCAGCGACCATGCCGAAGGTGCCCACTTCAAGAGAATGCGGCCCGAACTCGCGATTGTATGCAAGCCGCCAGTATGGGTTGGCACCCTTCAGACGCTTGACGCCGCCGGGCGTTGCGGTGTCCTGACCGGTCCGAAACACCGAAAATATCTGGTCGGCTGTACGATAAAAGCCGAACTCAGCATAGATGGTGCGGTTCCAGAAGGCGTAGGCGGAAATTCCGGCAACCTGTTGTGCGAGACCGCCATCGATAAGCGTGCCCGCGGTCGGAGTCAGGGAGATGCTGCTCGATGCATACGGAAAGCCAAATGCCGGCGTGGTATTCCAGACATCGGAAACGGTCGGGTTATTGTTGACTGAGATCCCGTAAATGAAATCGATATCGTCCCGTGTGAAATGTCCCGCGGCACGGATATCCGTATTGTCGATTCCGCTATGGTGCGCGATCCCGTCATACGTCCATTGTGCAAACGCACCGACCGGACCGGCAATGCGTCCGCCATAGAAGAGGCTCGCTTGCTGCAGCACGACGTCCTGATTACGAACGAAGTCGTAATTGGCGTTGTTGATGCTGCGTGTGTTGGTCTGCGACACTTGGACCATCCCGGCAAGCGGGATCGTCCATTTGTTGGAAAGCGTGTAGGCGGTCAACTTGAAGAAGCGGCCAAAGGGCGTCAACTCAGGGAAGCTGACATGACACGCCACGCAGGCAAGCCCGGTTTGTCGCGCGAACGCCGGCACTGCCATGGCATCGGGGGAAACCGACAGTGTCGCCACAGCCAGCAGAAACAAGGCAACGAAATACCTTTTGATCCGATTGACCATAGCGTCCTCTGCGTCGTTCTTCTCGAGGGTCCCGCATCTGAGCTTGATTGCAACGAAGCAGGGATGCTGCCGTCGGCGTGTTTCTTGGGATGTTTTTTAGGATATAAGGAAATGCCGTTTCGTCAACTTGAAAGATGCAGCGAATACATCAGTCTAGTATGGGGCGCGTCAGACTCTGTCTGTGTTTACGACCCTTACTGCATGGTCTTGATGCGGACCTCGCCGACCACGATCCAAATGTAGGGGCAGCGGCCTGAGGAAAGCTGATCGAGGTCAAGGAACTTTGACTCTTGGGGTGACCACGGCGCGTGGCGCCTGGAGGGCGCAGTGATGTCAGGGGCTGGCGGATGGGTGAATGATGCAGTCGCAGAAAATCAACCGGCGTTCCGGCGGAAACGAATTGCTGGTTAACCCCACATTTAGGATCTCGATGTTCTCCTTCGTTTAAGTCAAAACGTCTATCATGTGCGCTACACAACAGGAAGAGGAAAGCATGGCGACCTACAAGGAACTGAAAGCCCAAGTGGAGGCTTTGGCCGAGAAAGCAGAGGCAGCACGCATGGCCGAGATTCAATCCGCTATTGACGACATCCGTGCCAAGGTCGCGGAGTACGGTATTACCGAGAAGGACATCTTCGGTGCGCGTCGTGACAAGTCAGCAAGGCAAACTAAGGCGCCGGCGGAGGCGAAGTACCGCGATCCGAAGACTGGCGCAACCTGGTCGGGCCGTGGTCGCGCGCCGGCTTGGATCAAGGATGCCAAGAATCGGAATCGATTTCTGGTCCAGGGGTAAATCTCTTTGGAGATTGGGAGTTGTAAATCGCTCGCGTTTCGATATATTGACGACGTTGGGCGCGAGGTGCGCCCAAGCGAAGCCCGCAAGCGAAAGCAAGCGGGCCTTTTTGTTTGCAACAATGCGTCAGTCTGACCTGCTTCCCGCGTTTCGTACGGTGACGGTGTAGAGTCCGTTCCGGAGAGGAACGGCAATGAAAAAGCGATTCACCGAAGAACAAACATCGGCATCTTGAAGGAAGCCGAGGCTGGCCTTAAGCCGGCGGAGCTGTGCCGCAAGTACGGCATCTCGGAAGCGACCTGCTACAACTGGAAAGCGAAGTTCGGCGGGATGACGGTCTCCGAAGCGCAGCACCCGAAGGAACTGGAGCAGGAGAACAACAAGCTCAAGCGCCTGTTGGCCGAATCAATGCTCGATGACGTCGCGTTGAAGGACCTGCTGGCTCGAAAGTAGCCTGCCCGCAGGCCAAGCGCGAAGCGGTCCGGATATCGATAACCGAACGTGCCATGGGTGTTACCCCGGCCTGCGGGCTGGTAGGGATTTCGCGCTCGCTGTTCCACTACGAATCACGCCGCCGAGTTGACGACGAAGCGCTGACTGCCCGGATGATGGCCATCGCCGCGCAGAAGCGACGCTACGGCTATCGCCGGATTCACGTGCTGTTGAATCGTGATGGCTGCTTCGCCAAAGGAGCGCTGTGCCTGAGCGGCTCGACGTCGCCGCATCAGCGGTCGGTCTCTGCTACACGCGACGAGACAGCGAAAAAGCAGCTCACTGAAGTACAACACCGGTCGGCGATATCAAGAAAAGTACGATCGCCCCCATTTCGCTATTAAACGAATCACTTTTCAGACATATCCGATATGAGTCGCGGTCGCCGGCTGGTATACAGCTTTATACCTATCGCCGCCGGCACCACAAAATGAAACATCGCGACTACAGCTACTACCTTAACGGTCAAACGGAATACATGAAGCAGGTACTCCAGTATTTCGCAACCCGTTGCCACGGGAAGACCAGAATCCTCGATATACCGTCGGGATCCGGCGTGTTCGCCGCATCATTGAATGCGCTTGGCCATGATGTAGTGCAGGCAGACATCCATGGCCACGACGAGTCCGTCGTAGCCGACATGGAAGCCCCCCTTCCGTTCCAGAACGACGAGTTTGGTGCGGTCACTTGCCTTGAAGGAGTGGAGCACGTACTGAATCCGGTGAATCTCATTTCGGAGTTGGTTCGCATAACGAGGCAGAATGGCACCATCATCGTTTCAACGCCGAACGTTTCGAATCTGCATTCGCGCTTGCAGTTTCTCTTTACCGGTACTTTCTTCCAGTTCGATGCGCGTGGTGTGCGCCAGACTCACGGGGCGTCGATCGATCGTGGCCACGTGAGTCCGTTCACGCCGCTTCAACTGATCTATGTGTTTGGTGCGATGGGCTGCACGCTCAAGGACATCCGCATCGATCGCCGCAAGCGCATCGCGCTGCTGCCGTTTTACCTGCTCCTGAAGCCCTTTTCGATCCTGTGGACCCGGAAAATCACAGGTGGAACTGCCGCGGGAACATACCCGGGCGTCGTGAGCCTTAGCCGCCTCCTGACAGGATTCAAGCTGATGTTCGGTCGATCGCAAATTTTGATCTTCGAAAAAATGCAGTGACCGAGATGCGCCGGTACATAGGCCATGAACAAACTGCGTTGCGTTCCACCTACGGGAATCTTGATTCTTCCAGTCCGCCACATTCAGTTGAAATATGATTCAGAACTTCTGGCTTGAATTACTGATAATTTTCTGCGCAGCACCATTGTTGGCACATCATTTTCGTACAGAGCAAATGGCAAAAATCTGTCGGAAAATCGGGTTGCCGCGCAACATTCCTTTCTGGGCGATGGTGTTTCATCCGCGCTATTGGCACCTCTGGAGTTTGAGGCAGTGGGAGGCCCATCTTACGCGTCAAGAGGGCGCCGAGGGCAAACTGAGACGAGACTAAGCCGTCGCCGGCTCATCGTGTGTTGACTCTTCAAACGTCGGCCGGTGATTCCGGCTCACATGACACTAAGCTGAAATCGGCTTCGCTTCTTCAGCGTAAGAGGTCCAGGGCGCCAGCGCGCGACACTCGCCATTGTCGGTATCGAGAACAACTGCATCAGGGCAGTGCTCGACGAGACAACTGGACCGAACTGCAGATTGGCGGAATAGGCCAGCGACTTGGCGTAAATCACCAACGCTTAACATGCTTACATTCGTGTAATGTAACGACTTCCTCGTGCCCTCATCTTTGCAGGGCCGTTCGGTCCCGACGACCCGGAAGGCGTCGGGACATTTTTTTGTCTGCATCGCCGTCGTGTGATATCTCGTGCGACCTGCGATTGCTGCGCTTTCCCGGCCTCGAGTGCACATTGGAGAGTGATCTGAGCACGCCGGCAACCCGATCCGTCACGCTGTGCAGCGCGACGTCACTTGACGCGGGGCATATCGCTCGCGCGCGTACGATCAGGCGTCGCGTCCGCTATTCGCCGCAATACTGCACGAGCAAATCCGCCTCCGTTTCATGCACCTCGACCGGCAGGCTCGTCGCTCCGGCATACGCGAGATAGCGCGCGCGATGCTGACCGTTCCGGAACGACGCGACGCCGATTTTCGAAAGACCAGGAATGCCGAGTAGTGTCCGCGTTCTCGTCTCGTGAAAGGTGATGAAGGGCATCTCGGGAATACGGGCTTCGGCCGGATCGAGGAAAGCGCGGATGCCGGCGGCTTTGCCCGGCGCCCAGTACTCAACCGAAGGCAGCACATAATCGGTCGTGTCGCGATCGGCGCAGGCGAGCAGTTTCGTCAGGTCGACCGTCACGACGCGATGGCGCGAGTCGTCGGAGGCGAATACCCGTTTGAGATGCGTGGAGGCATAAGCGGCATGTCCCGAAAGCTGGACGATCCAGACATCGACGCCATCATGTTGTGCCCGGGCGAGTGACATTGTTTCCTTGGGTGGGGCAAGCGATTATTGTGGCCGGAGTGTAGCAGCGCGACCGCGGCGCGGAATCGGGCGCGCAACGGTTACCGGACGGACTGCCATGTATTTTCGGCCGAGATCGACAGCTCGCGAGAATATCGCGATACTGCCTGCGGGATTGACGTGCAGCCCCGAATTCACACAAGATTCACAGCGCGTGACGCCGCACTGGCGCAGCGCATCATAAGAACCGAGAGGGCGGATTGGCCGGAGAAAATCATGTCGCCGGAACTTGAGATCGAATATCTCGATTACCGCTTCACGTCGACACTTGAAACGCGGGAAACGGGGCGGGTGGCCGTGGTCGACTGGCAACTGGATTCCATTTCTCGAGGCAAGACGTTCGCGTGGGTCGTGCTCGACCGTTTCCTGAAACGCAACGATTTCGCTGACGAGGACGACGCGCGCGCCAATATCGTCGACTGGCTGGAGCAGCTGGTCAGCCCGCAGGGCGCGCCGCTCGTCGAAATCCCCGCGGCGCAGGCGGCAACCGCCCGTACTGCAACCAGTGCGATCGACAGCGATACTTCAGACGCGGAAATCGTCAGTGATGTCGTCGTTGAGATCGTCAGCGATCTCGACTGGATCGACATGATTGCAGGATGGTTCACGGACGGCCCGGCGTAACGTCGGGCTCGCGCCGGTCCGAAGCGAGTGATTTCGATCGTGAAACGTCGTTTCACGAAAATCCAGAAAGAAATCCCCGGATTCAAGAAAAAGCGGAATGGCGCGACTTTGACGATGCACGCGCGTTGCCGGAGACTGACGCGCGATTAAAAAATCGCCGATGTAAATCGAAAAAATCCGAACTCGAAACATGAAAAGCACAACGCGGCTGATTGCCGGCGCAATCGTCGTTGCCGTCTCAGATCGACGGTCTGCTGCACGTGGCACCAGGCACGACCTTTCCGCTTGAAAGGGTGAGTTGCCGCACAGACGGTCGCACGGGCCACGATCACAATCTGGCCGGTTGACCGTTCTACCCCGGCCCGGTCAACCATTTCCCCGCTCGCTCGTGCAGGAGCGGGGGCTTTTTCCCCCGCACGACGCACGCAAGCCGCGTTGGCGGAAACGGACAGGCGTTCGGCGGGCGGCGTTTCGCGCCATGGCATCCGTTCGCCTGACCCGCATGAATCGCTTTCCTCGTGCCTGGGCGGTTGCCTGGGCCCGTCGCCGGTTACGGCCGGCGATGCCTTGGTCCCGGCGGCGCGCCGTCGCGCTGCCGGGATGACTTTTGTATCGAACCCGTCAAGGTCCGACATGCGTGCAACGCGCGTGTCGGCGGGATCAGCCCACCTGCTCGACGCTGGTTTCCCAGCCGTCGTATTCGCCGCCGAGCGAGCGCACCTCGCGGTTGATCTCGAGCGTATGGTGCGTGATGTCGGCTAGCGCCATCGTGCCTTCGTGCGCAAACCGCACGGCCGATTTGCCGTCTTCGGTCGGCGCGACCGATTCGACCAGATAGCCTTTCGACTCGGCCCAGTCGGCGAATTGATGCGCATCGCTCGGTTCAGGGAAGTAAGCCCAGTGCATCACGCGCCGGCTCACGTCGCTCACGTCGCCTTTCTGCCGCAGCGCATCGAGCACGCGCATGTCGCGCATCAGTTGCCAGTCGTCGTCGGTCGGGTAGAGCGTGCGCCAGTACGTTTCCTTGTCGGGATCGTCCTGGTATGCGTACTGCAGCGCGTAGGTCGTGTGCTCGGCCAGCGAGTCGACGATCTCGCCCGCGATTTCCTCGTCGAACGGCACGTAGAACAGGAAATCCTGGTTGCCGTCGACCGTGATGCGGCCGACCTGCACGCCGTTTTTCGCGGTCACTGCGGCGTCCAGCAGATCTTCGATTGTCGTGAGACCGGCGAACTCGTCGCTGCTCGGCAGGCCGTCGGGTGTCGGATGCTCGAGCGCGACGCGCACGCTGAGCAGCGACGTGCGAGGATCGCTTTCGGCAATTTCCGCAAAGCCGTGATTGAAGCTGATGAAGGCCTGATGGTCGCCCATTCTGGCAGGGAAGGTTCCCCAGGCGTCGGTCATGTGTTTCTCCCGTACACGATTGTCTGTTGACGGTTGCAAAGCGTCCCAATGTATCATCGAAAATCGCGTTGGCCGAAGCCGCGTGCGGGGATGATCGTGCGTCGAGCCGGCCCGGGCGCGGTTGAATTCGCGGGCCGTCGCGCCATCGCCGGTTTCCCTCGTCCGGCGTTCGTCCGGCCTCAACCGTTTCGAAGGAGATCCCGATGTCGATGTTCGCGGTGAATGGTGTCCGAATCGATGTGCTCAGCGCGCGTGTGACGCACGTGCGCTGGGCGGCCGTCAATCCGGCGGACCGGTCGTGGGCGGCGACGCCGAGCGAGGCGTCGGTGGCGGAAGTTGCGCGTGCGCTTGCGGCCGGCAACGACGTTCGCGCCGTATTCGACGAAGCGGACGGGACGGCGGTGGGGCCGAGACTGAAGCGCGTGCGCTATCGCGACGCGTCGGAGGGGATCGAACTCGACATCGATGCGACGAGCGAGTCGCGTACGCTGCGTGACCTTCCGCAGATCTGAGAAAAAAATATCCGCAGGCGTGTCGATTTCCGTCGAGTCCGTCCGTCGTAGCATCGGAGGCGTGCGCATCGTCCGTGCGTCCCGATTTTCGACACGATAACCGACTGAAGGAGCGACACCCATGGCCACGTCCGTCGACCCGATCCCGGAAGGGATGCGCACGCTGACCCCGCATCTGATCTGCGCTGGCGCAGCCGCCGCCATCGATTTCTACAAGCGTGCGTTCAACGCGACCGAACGGTTTCGCCTGCCGACCCCGGACGGCCGGCTCGCGCACGCATGCCTCGCAATCGGCGATTCGACGCTGATGCTCGTCGATGAAATGCCGGAGCACGGCGCACTCGGGCCGAAGACGCTGAACGGCACGCCGGTCTGCCTCCACCTGTTCGTGCCGGACACCGATGCGGCGATCGCGCAGGCCGTCGCGGCCGGCGCGACCGTCAGAATACCGGCCGCCGACATGTTCTGGGGCGATCGCTACGGCCAGGTGGAGGATCCGTTCGGCCATTGCTGGTCGATCGCGACCCACCAGCGCGACCTGACGCCCGAGCAGATCGTGGAAGCGATGGCGAGTGCGCCGACGTGCGGGAAGCTGACCTAACGGCGTGTATCGGGCCGAACGCGGTTTGCGGCCGCGGCAGTGGCGCGTATCGGCGAGCGGTTCATCCGCGCTCAGGCGCCGGTGGCTTTGCCGCGCTGCTTGTCCTCGTACATGCGGCGATCGGCCGATTCGAGCAGGTCGGCCACCGCGCGATGTCGCGCGGGATCGTATGCGACGTAGCCGACGCTGAACCGGATCGCATAGCCGCGTGCGTCGGCCGCGTTGCGCAGCGCGAGCGCCTGCGTGACGCGTTCGATCGGCTCGCCCACGTCGGCCGGATCGCTGGCGCTCAACAGCACGACGAATTCGTCGCCGCCGAGTCGGGCGATCACGTCGCTGTCGCGCAGCACACCGGTCAACGTCTCCGCGAAGGCCTTGAGCGCGCGGTCGCCTTCGGCATGGCCGAACCGGTCGTTGATCGCCTTGAAGTCATTCAGGTCGAAGAACAGCAGTACCGCGTGCCGGCCCATGCGCTCGCACAGGCTCAGCACGTGGCGCGCGAGAATCTCGAAACCGCGTCGGTTCGTCAGTTGGGTCAGCTCGTCGGTCGTCGCGAGATGCAGCGCCGCGATTTCACGTTCGGTCATGTGCGCGAGATCTCCGAGCAGCGCGAGTTCGTCGACGGAGAGTTCGCGCGGCCGCGTGTCGATCAGGCACAGCGTGCCGACGGGTGCGCCGTTCGGTGCGGCAAGCGGCCGGCCCGCGTAGAAGCGGATGCCGGGCTGGCCGGTGACGAGCGGATTGTCGTGGAAGCGATCGTCGTTGCGCGCGTCCTGGATCACCATCGTTTCGTTCGCGAGCAGCGCATGTGCGCAGAACGAGACGTCGCGCGAGGTCTGCGTGGCGTCGAGACCCGGATGACTTTTGAACCACTGGCGATTCTCGTCGACGAGGCTGACGAGTGCGATCGGAACGTCGAACAGCCGGCGCGCGAGGCGCGTGAGGCGGTCGAACCGTTCTTCCGGCGGTGTGTCGAGTATCGACAGTGAATGAAGCGTCTCGAGCCGGGCCGTCTCGTCGACCGGTTTGGAAGCAATCTGCATTGGCTTTTGTCTCCGGTCCCGGCTGCGGAGCCGGTCATCGATCGTCTGGATGCCGCTCGGCGCGTGCGCAAGCACATCGGTGCATTCTTGCCGATATCGCCGCCCATGCCGGACAGTATCGCGCATTCGCCATTGCGCTGCACGTCGTGTCGTGCGGAGTTGCCATGTCGATGCGACGCGAACGCTTCACATGTCGTGCGTCGCTGATATGCAATTTGATGCCCGGCGGCTCAAGCTCTCCGGTGCGATGCCGTAAACAGGGCAAGATCAATCGCTCATCCACCGCACCATGGTTCGAATTCTTTACGCGGGGTATCTCGCGTTGGCGCTGTATCTGCTCTATCCGATGATTCAGAACCCGCTGACCTTCAGTGCGGATTGCGTACTCGGCGCGCTGCCGGGCGGGGCTCGCGATCGACCGAAGCCTTCCGCGAGCGATGCGCATGCGCATGCGAGCCTGTGTGGCGCGACCACGCAGATCGCGGAGCGATCGCCCGACATTCATTGATTTCACCAACCGGTTTCACCGATCTCGGCGCCGTCGCGTCCGGTGTGCAGGCTGTTCGGCCAGGTTGACCGGCATGCAATGCGCACCGATCATCGACGTCATCACGGCGCGTATGCACGCAACGATGCGCGTGGGGCGCGCCGCATGCGAACGGCGCCTGGCGATCGCACGTGCGCGAACGGTCAGTACGACGAGCGGTACGGCGTACCCTGGTCGAAGCGGCTTTGCCAATGCGCAAGGTAGCGCGACGCGAGTTGCGGATTGTTCCAGACTACGATGACGTTTTCGGAGTTGCGGCTGGCTGCCGAAGCGCTGTAGTTGAACGAGCCAGTCTCGACATGTTCGGCATCGACCACGACATACTTGTCGTGGTGGATCGCATAGGCGTCGATGGTGCGTGTCGGAATGCCCGCGTTGACGAGCAGGTTCAGTGCCTGCTTGCTGCTCTTCGCGCGATTACCCTTGTCGTCCACGACGACTGCGACATTCACGCCGCGCCGCTTCGCGGCGAGCAGCGCGCGCGTGACGGGCGGCGACGTGAACGAGTAGGCGGCCACGCGAATCGAGGTGCGCGCGGCGCCGATTGCCTTCAGCACGAGCGCCTCGGCACCGCCATCGGGCGAGAACGCAGATTCGACGACCTGTGTGGCGGGCGCCTCATGGGTCGGGGCCGGCAAAAGTTGCGCGATGAAGTCGATCGCCTGCTGCAGCAGCGATTCGTTTTGCGTCTTGCCGAAGGCGGCGAAGGGCGTGGCGAGCAGGGAGGCGGCGAGGCAGGCAGCGGCGAGGCGTTGGCGCGACAACATCTTGGACAGCGAATGATTTTGAGACAGCGGGCCGTGAGTGTAACGCAGACACGGCGGCGCGGTCACGCACGGATGCGAATGCGCGACATCGTGTGACGGTCTGGCGGCGTGATGAGGTTCATCGTATCGAGCGGTATCTGCATCTGCTCGGAGGTCGGGCGGCGCGGCCATGCAAGCACGGCACTCGCTCCGCGCTACGCGTCAGGCATCGAGCGGTCCGGCCGCCTCATGTGCGACCCACCCGGGTCCGGGCTCCGGCTGCACATCGTGCGCGTCGAGCGGCTCGCCGCATGCCGAGCACACCGCGACCGCATGCATCAGCTGACCGCAGGTGCGATGACGCAATTGCACCGGCGGCCCCTGGCCGTCGTCCTTCCAGCGATCGCCCCATGTCATCAGCGCGAGCAGGGCCGGGTAGAGGTCGAGGCCTTTTTCCGTCAACCGGTACTCGAAGCGAGGCGGGCGCTCCTGATATGCGCGCTTGATCAGCACGCCTTCGTCGACGAGGCGGGCAAGCCGCTCGGCCAGGACGTGGCGCGTGAGGCCCAGTTGTGTCTGGAACGCATCGAAGCGGCGGCAGCCGAGAAACGCGTTGCGCAGGATCAGCATGGTCCACCGATCGCCGAGCACGGCGAGCGTGCGCGCGACCGAACAGTTCAGCGTGCCGATGTCATCCCATTTCATGATCGAGTCTCGTGCGGCGGTTCAGCGAAGGAGCGGGTTCGATTATAGAACTTGCCTTCGGTGGCAACGGGCGGTGACTGCGTTGACAAGCCCTGTGCGGTTGCCAATAATGAGTTCCAATTTAGAACTCACTGGCGCGGCGACGCGCTTTCAATCAGGAGACAACCCGATGAATCCGCTTTCCCTGTCCGGTCTCGAACTGTTGCGCGCGGCGGCGTCCGGCGATTTGCCGCTCGCATCGATCTCGGAGACGATCCCGATGCGGCCGCTGGGCGTCGAGCTCGGTTACGTGAAGATGTCCGCGCGTGCGGATGGCCGGCACCTGAATCCGCTCGGCGGCGTGCACGGCGGGTTCGCCGCGACGGTGCTCGACTCGGTCACGGGCTGCGCCGTGCATTCGATGCTCGACGCGGGCGTGGGTTACGGCACGGTCGACCTCCACGTGAAAATGCTGCGTCCCGTGCCGCGCGACGTCGACCTGATCGCGGAGGGGCGCGTGATTCACCTGTCGCGTTCGCTCGGTGTCGCGGAAGGCACGCTGAAGACGCCGGACGACAAGATCGTCGCGCACGCATCGGCAACCTGCTTCATTCAGCGGCCGCAGTGACGCAGCGGGCCGGCGTCGTTACGCCGGCCCGGTTCGTCCGGCATGATCCGGACCGCGCCCGCGAAGGCCGCCGTACCCCGAATGAGCGACGTCGACCGCACATCGCAGGCGACCTGTAAGCGAACGCGCCGGCCGTCTGAAGCGTTCGTTTCAATGTGATAGCGTTCCTGCTTTCCACTGACGCGACAGGAACAGCATGGAATACCGCACACTCGGCGATTCGGGCATCGAGGTCAGCCTGATCGGTCTCGGCACGATGACGTGGGGCGAGCAGAATTCTGAACGCGACGCCCATGAGCAGATCGATTACGCGCTTGGGCAGGGCGTCACGCTGATCGATGCCGCGGAAATGTACCCGGTGCCGCCGAAGCCCGATACGCAAGGACGCACGGAGCAGTACATCGGCACCTGGCTCGCGCAGCATCGGGCGCAGCGCGACCGAATCGTGCTCGCGACGAAGATCGCGGGCCCGGCGCGACAGCCGCACAATCCGCGTCATATTCGCGGCGAAGGCAACCAGTTCGACCGCAAGAACCTGACCGAGGCGCTCGACGGCAGCCTCAAGCGCTTGCAGACCGACTATGTCGACCTGTATCAGTTGCACTGGCCCGATCGCAGCACGACGACGTTCGGCCGCCCCGCGTATCCGTGGGTCGACGACGCGTACACGGTGCCGATCGAGGAAACGCTGGGCGTGCTCGCGGAATTCGTGAAGGCCGGCAAGGTTCGCGCGATTGGCGTGTCGAACGAAACGCCGTGGGGTGTCGCGCAATTCCTGCGCGCGGCCGAAAAGCTCGGCTTGCCGCGCATCGCCAGCATCCAGAATCCGTACAGTCTGCTGAACCGCACGTTCGAGAACGGCCTGTCCGAGTTCACGCATCGCGATGGCATCGGCCTGCTCGCGTATTCGCCGCTCGCGTTCGGCTGGCTGTCCGGCAAGTACGAGAACGGCGCGCGTCCGGCCGGCGCGCGCATCACGCTGTTCGAGCGCTTCCAGCGGTATAGCAAGCCGCAGGCCGTCGAGGCGACGTCGCGCTACGTCGCGCTCGCGAACCGGCACGGGCTGTCGCCCGCGCAGCTCGCGCTCGCGTTCGTCAACAGCCGGCCGTTCGTGCGCAGCAACCTGGTCGGAGCGACGTCGCTCGCGCAACTGAAGGAGAACATCGGCAGCATCGACGTCACGCTGTCCGACGAGATCCTCGCCGAGATCGACGCGCTGCACGAACGGCAGCCGAACCCGGCGCCGTAAACGGCGAGCGGCCCGCGCGGCACGGTGCCGCGACGGGTCGCGCCCCACGCGCATTGCCTCAGGGTCAGCGCATCCCGAGCCGTGTCCGCGCGACCAGCAGTGCGACGAGACTCAGCACCGCGCAACCCATCAGGTACAGCGCCGGCGACAGCCGGTTGCCGGTCGCGCTGATCAGCCATGTGATCACGAACGGCGCAAAGCCGCCGAACAGCGTGACGCCCGTGTTGTAGCTGACGGCGAGGCCGGTCGCGCGGGTCTGCGACGGAAACAGTTCGGACATCAGCGCCGGCAGCGCGCCGCAATACGTCGCCTTCAGCAGCCCGATCCAGATCAGCGCCGCGAGCATCGTCGCGAACGACGCGTGATGCGTGAGCCACGCGAACGTCGGCCATACGGTGGCGAGCATCAGCAAGGCCGCCGCCGCCATCACGCGGATCCGCCCGGTGCGATCGGACAGATGTCCGACGAGCGGTGTGACGAGCGTCAGCACGAAGCCGGTCGCGAGCGTCGCCGCGAAGCCCGTCGATGCAGGCAGCCCGAGCTGCTTGATCGCATACGTCGGCATGTACAGCACCATGTAGTTGATCGCGGTGGAGATCACGAGCACGCCGATCGACAGCAGCACGCGCATCTTCTGGTCCGCGAACAGCTCGCGCACGGGCGCTTCGGAGCGCGCCTGCGTCTTGAACTCGATCCCCTCGTCGACGTAGCGGCGGATGTAGAGCCCCACCGGGCCGATCGCGAGGCCGAACAGGAACGGCACGCGCCACCCCCAGCTTTCGAGTTGCGCGACGCTCAGCGTCGACGTCAGCAGCGCACCGAAGCCCGATGCGAGCAGCGTCGCGAGGCCCTGGCTCGCGAACTGCCAGCTCGACATGAAGCCGCGCCGCTGCGGCGCGTGTTCGACGAGGAACGCGGTCGAGCTCGCGAATTCGCCACCGGCGGAAAAGCCCTGCATCAGCCGCGACAGCATGATCCCGAGCGGCGCGAGAATGCCGATCGATGCATAGGTCGGCATCAGCGCGATCAGCAGCGTGCCGGCCATCATCATCGCGATCGACAGCAGCAGCGATGCCTTGCGGCCCGCACGGTCCGCGTAGGCGCCGAGCACGAAACCGCCGATCGGCCGGATCAGGTAGGACAGCCCGAACGTGCCGAGCGTGAGCAGCAGCGAGGTCGCCTCGCTCGTCGCGGGGAAGAACAGCTTGGCGATCGTCACCGCGAAAAAGCCGTAGACGATCAAGTCGAACCATTCGAGTGCATTGCCGATCGACGCGGCGAAGATGATGCGTCGGATCTTCGCGGCGCTGGATCGCGCGGCGTCGTGCGAGGTCAGGGTGGTCGTATTCATCGTGTGAGCAGGTCCCGAGAAAGGGGCGAAGCGCGTTACAGGGCGGCGCCGGCCGCGGCGGGCGCCGCGCGGCGAACGGGCGGCGCGGCGTCGCCGAGATCCCAGAAGAGGCCGGCCATCATCTGCAGTCCCTCGCGCACGACGCTCGCGAGCAGGTGCTCGTCGGGCGCGTGCTGCGAGCACGCCGGATAGGAGTGCGGCACCCACAGCGTCGGCAGCCCCAGCGTATCGGCGAACACTTCGTTCGGCAGCGTGCCGCCGAGGTTCGGCAGGATCGCGGGCTTCTTGCCGGTCGTGCGCGCGAGCGACGCGACAGCCCAGCGGACCCACGGATCGTCAGGCGGCAGGCGCGTCGCCGGCGCGCCGCGTTCGACGTCGATCTCGATGTCGGCGAAGCCGTGCGCATCGAGATGCGCGCGCAGATGCGCATGCAGCGCTTGCCAGTCGGTGCCGACCACGAAACGCAACTGGCAGTGCGCGTATGCGAGGGGCGGAATCGCATTGACCGGGTGGTCGGGGTTGCCGGCCTTGAACGCGAGAATCTCGAACGTATTCCAGCCGAACACGCGCTCGGCGGCCGAGAGGCCCGGCTCGCCCCAGTCGGCGTCGAGCGCCGGATCGCCGGGGCCGCCGCCGACGGACAGGTCGGCGAGCGCGACGCGCACGGCGGCCGGGATCGGCGGCGGGCGCAGGCTGGCGACGCGGATCGCGCCGCGCGCGTCGACGAGACTCGCGAGCGCGTTTGCGAGCACGGTCGCCGGGTTGCGCAGCAGGCCGCCCCAGTTGCCCGAGTGATGGCCGCCATCGCGTGCGCGCAGGCTCAGCTTGAAGTTGACCGAGCCGCGCGAGCCGAGGAACACGGTCGGCCGTTCGGCGGTGATGCGCGGCCCGTCGGACGCGATCAGCACGTCGGCCGCGAGCGCGTCGCGTTCCTGGCGACACAGTGCGTCGAGGCCTGGCGATCCTGTTTCCTCGCCCATCTCGATCAACAGTTTCGCGTTGAAGCCGAGCCGGCCGCCGCGCGCGTCGAGCACACTCGCCAGCGCGGCCAGATTGATCGTGTGCTGGCCCTTGTTGTCGGCACTCCCGCGGCCGTACCAGCGATCGCCGTCGACGGTCAGCGTCCACGGCGACAGCGGGGCGCGCCATTGCGCGTCGTAGCCGCGCACGACGTCGCCGTGACCATAGACGAGCACGGTCGGCAGCGCGTCGTCCTCATGGCGCGACGCAAGCAGGAACGGGCCGCCGCCGTCGACGGGGTTCTCGACGATGCGCGACGTGAAACCCAGGCGTGTGGCCTCCGGCGCGATCTCGTCGGTCAGGTAGGCGCGCAGCGCGGCGCCCGAGCCGCTGTCCTGGCTTTCGGTGCGCAGGCCGACGCGGCGTCTCAGGGTCGTGAAGAACGCGCCCGATTCGAACTGGTTCAGCGCGTGCTGGATGGCGGCGGTACGGCTCAAGACGTGTCTCCTGTATCGGTTTTCCGGCGGGTGCGGGGCGTGCACGGCCGGGAGTGCGATCGATTCTAGAAAGCCGTTTTTTTTGTCACAATGATCGAATTTCGAACATTTCTTTGCCGAAAAGGCAAAGCGGAGCGGCCTGGACCACGGGCCCGGGGACAGAACGATGGCGGCTTTCCTGCATGGTCTTGCGTTGCGGTATTTCGTCGAAGTGGCGCGCACCGGGTCGATCAGCGACGCATCCACGAGGCTGCACGTGGCCGTCTCGGCGATCAGCCGGCAGATCGCGAAGCTCGAGAGCGAGCTCGGCGCGCCGCTGTTCGAGCGCCGGCCGCGCGGGATGGCTTTATCGGAGGCCGGCGAACGGCTGCTGGGTTTCGCGCAGCGCAGCCTGCTGGAGGCAGAACACGTGATGAAGGAAATCGGCGGGCTGGAGGCGTTGCACGGCAGTCTGTTGAAGATCGCCTGCTCGGAAGGGTTCGCGATCGATTTCCTGCCGGGCGCGCTCGCAGGCTTCAAGGCGCGCCACCCCGGCGTCGATTTCTCGTTGTGGGTCGTATCGCCGGCGGAGGCGACGCGGCGCGTGCGCGACGGCGATGCCGACATCGGGTTGACGTTCAGCCTGGCGCCGGAGAAGGGCGTGCGTGTCGAACATACGGAGCGCGCGCCGGTCTTCGCGCTCGTGCGGCGCGACCATCCGCTCGCGGCGCGCGACTCGGTGTCGCTCGCCGATGTCGCGCGGCATCCGCATGTGCTGCCTGAGGCCGGCACGACGGTGCGCCAGCTGATCGACATCGCGTGCGTGCTCGACGGGCTCATGCTCGAGCCGGAGCTGACCAGCAACAATACCGCGGCGATGTACCGCTACGCGCAGCGTACCGGCGCGGTGATGTTCACGGGGCTGCTGTCGGTGCGGGACCGTTTCGACGCGGACGGCTTCGTCGTCGTGCCCGTCACGAATCCCCAGTTGCGCGAGCGCAGCATCCAGGTGCAGACCATGGCGGGGCGCGATCTGCCCGCGTCGGTGCGCGCGTTTCGCGACCATCTGATCGACGTGATGAGCAGCGCGTCACGCCCGCCGGTTGCCGTGCGCGGCCCGAGACGCCCGGGCATGAGATAATCGCGAATCCGCCTTCCGCGCCCGTGCGGCTCGCCGAGCCGCATCGCCCCTGTTCGACGCCAAATTGAAGAACCTGATTGTCACCCTCGATCGCGCCGGCGAGTTCGACGAGATCATCGACGTGCGCACGCCACTCGAGTTCGCCGAGGATCATATTCCCGGCGCGCTGAACGCGCCCGTGCTCAGCAACGAGGAGCGCGTGATCGTCGGCACGATGTACCGCCAGGTGTCGCCGTACGAGGCGACGCGCGTCGGCGCGGCGATGGTCGCGCGCAACATCGCGCGCCATCTCGACACCACGTTCGCCGATCGGCCGCGCAACTGGCGGCCGTTGATCTACTGCTGGCGCGGCGGCAAGCGTTCGGGTTCGATGACGACCTGGTTCAACCTGATCGGCTGGCAGGCGCGCCAGCTCGAGGGCGGGTACAAGTCGTACCGCCGCTCGGTCTGCGCGACGCTCGATACGCTGCCGACGCGGTTCCGCTACATCGCGCTCGTCGGTCACACGGGCTGCGGCAAGACGCGGCTCCTGAACGCGCTGCGCGACGAAGGCGCACAGACGCTCGATCTCGAGGCGCTCGCATGCCACCGCGGCTCGCTGCTCGGCGCGTTGCCGGGTGTGCCGCAGCCGACGCAGAAGTCCTTCGATTCGGGGCTCGTCGGTGCGCTGGAGCGTTTCGACCCCGCATGGCCGGTGTTCGTCGAATCGGAAAGCCGCAAGATCGGGCTCGTGCAGCTGCCGCTCGCGTTGCTGGACGCGTTTCACGCAGGGCCGTGGGTGCAGGTCGAGGCGGCGCACGGCGAACGCATCGCTTTCCTGCTCGAAGATTACGCCCATCTGTTCGATGAACCGGCCGTGTTCAAGGCGCAGCTCGATCGGCTGATCGGCCTGCACAGCCGGGAAGAGGTCGCGCGCTGGAACGCGTTGATCGACGCGAACGAGCGCACCGAACTGTTCCGCACGCTGATCGACAAGCATTACGATCCCGCGTATGCACGAACCTATCGTTCGTCGCACGACAAGCCGAACCGCGCACTGACGTTCACTTTCCGGCCGAACGCGGCCGACGTGCGCCAGCAGGCGCGCGCGCTGCTCGACGCGCTCGCGCAGGCCGGGCTGCCGGCATCGCCCGCCGCCGGCGCGTCGGCGCAGGCCGACACCGACAACAACCCTACGATCACCACACGATGACGACCACACGCACCCAACCCAGTCCGGCGCTCGGCTGGATGACCTTCCTGCTGATCGCGGTCGCGGGACTGTTCTACGTGAAATGGTTCCCGTATTACAACAAGGCGTTCGTCGCCGCCGAGCATCATTCGATCGGCCAGTCGATCCTGATGGGCACGTCGGCGAGCGCGCCCGAGCCGTCGCTGAAGGCGGCGCTCGACTACGCGTGGGCGTACGGCAAGGCGATCTGGCAGGCCATGGTGCTCGGCCTGCTGCTCGGTTCGGCGGTGCAGGCGCTGCTGCCGGCGCACTGGGTCGCGCGTGTGCTTGGCCGCACGGGCTTCGGCAGTGTCGCCGCGGGCGGCCTGCTGTCGCTGCCCGGCATGATGTGCACGTGCTGCGCGGCGCCGGTCGTCGCGGGCCTGCGCGCGCGGCACGCGTCGCCGGGCGGCGCGGTCGCGTTCTGGCTCGGCAACACGGTGTTGAATCCGGCCGCGCTGGTGTTCATGGGCTTCGTGCTCGGCTGGCACTGGAGCGCGCTGCGGCTTGTACTCGGCGTCGCGATGGTGTTCGGGATCGGCTATCTGCTGAACCGTATCGCGCGTCCCGAGGACCGCAGCATCGACGACGCGCAACTCGCCGCGCTGGTGGCCGAGCAGGCCGCCGCGGGCAATCCGTTCGTCCGCTGGATGAAGCTGCTCGCACGCATGGCCGTGCGGCTCGTGCCCGAATACATCGTGCTCGTGCTGCTGCTCGGCGCGGCGCGCGCGTGGCTGTTCCCGCATATCGGCCCGGACATCGGCAACCATCTCGGCTGGATCATCGCGTTCGCGGTCGCGGGCACGTTGTTCGTGATCCCGACGGCCGGCGAGGTGCCGATCATCCAGGCGATGCTGTCGCTCGGCATGGGCGTCGGCCCGGCCGCCGCACTGCTGATGACGCTGCCGCCGATCAGCGTGCCGTCGCTCGCGATGCTCGCGCGCTCGTTCAAGCCATACATGCTGGCGATCGTCACGGGCCTCGTCGTCGTGTTCGGGATCGTGAGCGGGCTGCTCGCGATCGCGTTCGGGTTCTGACGGACACGCGGGCGGGGCGGCGAGCGGGCGTGACGGCCGGACAGGTCCGGCGCGCGACATGCCCGGCTGCCGGTGACCGGACCTGGGCGATGGCAGCAGTGCTGCGCGCCGACCGATCCCGCCGCGCGACCGTCGTATTCATCCGGCGCCGCCGCGTCACGCGTGCGGTGCCCTTTACAAGAAGCAAACAGGAAAACGCATGACCCAACCGAAGATTCATCCTCGACTCGAAAAGGCGCTGACGCGCGGCGATCTCGCGATCCGCCAGGCCAATTCCGCGCGGGCGACTGCCGTGCTGAACGCACTCGGCACGATGATCATCGAAGCCTCCGCCACGATCGGGGTCGAGGCCAGCATCGACATTCCGCAGGGCGACCGCATTTACGATCCGGTGAACGGCCTGTGGCCGCAGAAAATGCTGGTGTCGTTCGACGGTCCGGTCGCCGAGGCCGACGCGGAAGAGCTGCGCGCGGTCTATCTCATCGCCGACGATCCGGGTACGCAGTTCCGTGTCGAATGGCATCGCGCGGACGGCAAGCTCGGTCGCCAGGAAGGCGGCCCGCTGGCAACCGTCGCATTCCTGACCGACGTCGAGATTCCGTGGAGCGACGACGACGAGTAACGTCGTCGCCATTTCATCGCAGCATCGCGCGGGCGCCGTGCGCGCCGGCCGTCAGCGCATCATCCGCCGCCGGAACAGCCACGCGGAGACCACGAATCCGCCGATCGCATAGCCGGCGAGCACCGCGAGATGCAGGCCGACGTCCGTCGCCGGCCGGCCGAGCATCGCGGGGCGGATCAGTTCGACCGCATTCGCGAGGGGCAGCATGTGCGCCGCATGCTGCGCGACCGGCGGCAACTGCGTGATCGGGAAGAACACGCCCGACAGCAGCAGCATCGGCGTCAGCACGAGCGTCTGATAGAACATGAAGAAGTCGTAGGACGGCGCGAGCGCGGTGACGATCATCGCCGTGCTCGCGAACGCGAGGCCGGCGAGTGCGATCACGGGCAGCGCCGCGAGCATCGACGGAAACCGCGCATAGCCGAGCAGGCCCGCGACGAGCATGATCGCGACGCCGGAGAGCAGCGCCTTGCTCGCCCCCCAGACAATCTCCCCGAGCACGATGTCGCCCAGCGCGAGCGGCGTGTGCATGATCGCTTCCCAGGTGCGCTGCACGTGCATTCGCGAGAAGCCCGAATACATCGATTCGAAGCTCGCGGACATCATCACGCTCGAACCGACCGTGCCGGCCGCGAGGAACGCGATATACGACACGCCGTCGACGTGGCCGAGCATCAGGCCGAGCCCGAACCCCAGCCCGAACAGGTAGATCATCGGATCGGCGAGATTGCCGAACAGCGAGGCGAGCGCGAGCTTGCGCCACACGAGGTAGTTGCGTCGCCAGACGGCAATCCAGTTGGTGGCATTCGCGGGCAGCGCGATCGCGAAGCGTGATTCGCGTGGCGGTGCGGACGGCGCGGCGGCGGAATAGTTGCGTACGTCCATGATCGATCAGTCCTGCATTTCGCGGCCCGTGAGCCGCAGGAACACGTCCTCCAGATTGGCCGGACGATGCAGATAACGCAATCCCGTGCGACCCTTGAGTCGGGCACTGAGCGGCTCGGGATCGGTCACGTAGCAGAACAGCGTCTCACCGCTGATCTCGGTGTGCTTCGCGAACGGCGCCAGTTCGTCGCGCAGCGCGATCGGCTCCGGCCCGTAGATCTCGATCACGTCGCAGCCGATCTCCGATTCGATCAGCGCGTGCGGCGCGCCTTCGGCGATCTTGCGGCCTTCCTCGATCACGCACAGCCGGTCGCACAGGCGCTCGGCTTCCTCCATGAAATGCGTGGTGATCAGGATCGTCTTGCCGCGCGCGAGCAGCGACCGCAACCGCTCCCACATCAGGTGCCGCGCCTGCGGATCGAGGCCCGTCGTCGGCTCGTCGAGCACCAGCACGTCGGGATCGTTGACGAGCGCGCGTGCGAGCGTCAGACGGCGCTTCATGCCGCCCGACAATTCGCCAACCTTCGCATCCGCCTTGTTTTCCAGCTTCGCGAATTCGAGCAACGGTTGCACGAGCGCGCGTGCGGCGTGTGCCGACATTCCGAAATAGCGGCTGAACACGAGCAGGTTCTCGCGGACCGTAAAGTCGGGGTCGAGGTTGTCGAACTGCGGGACGACGCCGACGCGCTGGCGCGCATGCCGCGCGCGTGACGGAACCGGCTCGCCGCAGAGTGAAATGGTGCCGGCGTCGGGATACGCGAGGCCAAGCAACATCTTCAGCGTCGTGGTCTTGCCGGCACCGTTCGGCCCGAGCAGGCCATAGCATTCGCCGGCCTGCACGTGGAAGGACAGGTCGTCGACGACAAGCTTGTCGCCATAGCGCTTTTCGACGTTCCGGAAATCGATCGGTGCAACGGACATGGGCAGGTTGTCGTTGTATGCGGACGCGGCCGCGTTTCGCGGCCGGTCGGACGGGCACACCGGCTGGCGAACGGATCGGATGAATGCGTGTCACATGGGCATGACCGAGGCGAACGCACGTCGACGGCACGAACGGGCCATTCTAGTGCATCGGCGGCGTCTCTTCAGGGCGGGCCCGCGCGGCACGGTGCATGCGCGCACGGATCGTGCACCGCATCATCGCCGACGCGCGCCGCGTGGCGAATCAGCGTTTTCCATCCCTTGCGTCCGGAATTGCGGCGCACCATGATGAGTGCATAGGGTACGGAGTCGCGACAGGGAGGTTTCATGGCTAGCTACAACAAGATTCTGCTGTGCTACGACGGTACGCTCGAAGGACGCAAGGCACTGCGGTGCGGCGCCAATCTCGCGCTGGACCTGAAGGCGGAAACGCATTTGTTGTCGGTCGTCGACATGCGCTCGAGCATCGCGCAAAGCGCAGGGCTGCTGACCGATGTCGCGTGCGGCCGCTTCGAGGAAACCGCACGCGAAATCCTGCAGGAAGGCGTGAACTGGCTGCGCGAGCGCGGCGTTCAGGCGGAAGGCCATTTCGCATTCGGCTATCCGATCGACGAAATCGCGAATCTCGCGACGGAATTGAAGGCCGACCTCGTCGTCGTCGGCCATCGGTGCCGCAGCGGGTTGTCGAGATGGTGGATGGGCTCGGGCAACACGCAACTGCTCGATCGCGTGAACTGCAGCATCCTGGTCGCGTGTTCGTCGGCGGAAGAGCAAAAGGCCGAGATCGCTCGCGAACGCGAAGCGGCCACTGCGAGCGGCAAGTGAGCCGATGATCGTAAGGCCGGCCGGGTCGCATCGCGATTCGTGCCGGTTTTGCGGCATCTACACCGATTGCCGCCGCTCAGGCGTGAAGGTTGATCGCTGACAACTTCCACGAGAACAAGCCAAAGCGGTGGAAGATTGCCGCATAGCGCGTGCCGTCGGCGCTGCGCTGGTAAGTCACGGCAAATTCATCAATATTCCGGTAGCCGGCGCTCGTTTGCTGCGGATGGCCCGCCTCGCCCGGGCTGCCAGGTGCGGATGCGTTGGCTGGCGCAGTTGCGGCCGAGGCGGTGACATTGCTAGCTGGTACAGGGGCGCTGGCCGGATTGACAGGCGGCGAGGCTGGTGCGTTGCCAGTTGCAGCGTCTGACGGCGGACCCGACCACTCGGGCGGCCGTTCACCCGGATTGCCGCGCGGGGGAATGCCGCTCATCAGTGCCGCTACACCTTCCGGTGTCGCATAGGCATCGACCAGCGGGCCGATCAACGCAGATCCGATCAGTGCGCCAATCACCGCGAACGGATTGTCCTTCTTCACTGCGTCGATCCGGCGCATCAACTCTTCCGTGACCTGCTGCTTCAGGCTGATGCGCAGCGACGGAAAATCGACATACTCGCTGACCGCTTGCGCATCGCGCGCGTCGATCGCCGATTTCAGGCGACCGAGCGCGACGTACGGCGATGCGTACGCGTAACCGATCGCCATCAGGACGGCGATGGCCAGCACGACGATCAGCAATGGTTTGAGCCGCCATGCGCGGCCCGATGATCCAGTCACGATGCCTCCGGTGCGGACAGGTTCCGCAATCACAGACCGCCGTGCGTGGCCGATCGTTCCTCTGCGATGCAGCGATCGATCATCCGGCACACGGCATCGATCGTCCCGACCATGATCAGGCGCGACCGACCGTGATAGACGCGCACGGGCGCTCGGCGCGCCGGCTCTGCGTGATTCAGGCCACCATTCAGCGAGACCCGCGCGAACGCGGGAAGGGCTGACGGCAGCAGCGACGCCTGCCGTTCAACTGCGACTTCTTGGCTCACCACGGGCGCCGCGGCGGACAGCGGCGCGCAGGGCGTGCGGCCGCGCAGGTGACGCAGGCGGCCGAATTGACGGAAAGGCAGCAGACGGGAAAGGCGTTCCATGATGTTCTCCTCAGCGAGACCGATTGTCAGAGTTCGCCCGAGCGGATCAGCCCGACGGCGATGCCTTCCAGCGCGAATTCCGCGCTGCCGGCCTTGACGAAGATGTTTTCGTAATCCGGGTTCTCCGCGATCAGCTCGAGGCCGCCGGGCCGGCGCATCAGGCGCTTGACCGTGACGTCGTCGCCGAGGCGCGCGACGATGATCTGGCCGTCCTTCGCTTCCGTGCGCTTCTGCACGGCGAGGAGGTCACCGTCGAGAATGCCGGCGTCGCGCATCGACAGGCCGCGCACCTTCAGCAGGTAATCGGGCTTGCTGGTGAACAGCGCGGGATCGCACGCGTAATGTTGGGAGATGTGCTCTTGCGCGAGGATCGGGCTACCGGCCGCTACGCGGCCGACGAGCGGCAGCGACAGTTGCATCAGGCCGGCGTGCGGCAACGTGAACTGGTGCGGCGCGTCGTCGATGCCGAGCAGGCGGATGCCGCGCGACGCGCCGGCGGCCAGCTCGATCACGCCCTTGCGCGCCAGCGCACGAAGGTGTTCCTCGGCCGCATTCGGCGAGCTGAAACCCAGCTCTGCCGCAATCTCGGCGCGCGTGGGAGGGAAACCGGAGCGCTCGATCGCGCGGCGGATCAAGTCGAATACTTGCTGCTGACGGGCGGTGAGTTTGGTCATGGCTGAACTGTATGGATAGACAGTGAGCTGTATTTTTATACAGTACTTCGCGAATTTCAAGTGTTACTTGAGGTTCGCTGCGATCGCGGCGGTTCCGACGCGATTTCGCGACGCCCGGACGCCGGTTCGTCCGCCGCAACCGTCCATCCCGTCTGCGTTAGCACTTTTGAGTATTAAAAAATGAAGAACGATTATTTTTAATCATGTAAGCCGTTCGCTAGACTGGCCCGACATCGCAATACCGACAACACTGGAGAACCAAGGATGGCGAAGCGCAATACGGGGCTGGTGGGCGGAGTGGGCCGCCTGATCGCAACACTCGCGCTGGGCGCGGCGGCGGCGCTGGGCGTGGCGACGCACGCCCAGGCCGATACGACCTTCCTGAACGTGTCCTACGACCCGACGCGCGAGCTGTATCAGGACTTCAACCAGGCGTTCGGCAAGGAGTGGAAGGCGAAGACGGGCGAGACGGTCAACTTCAAGCAGTCGCACGGCGGCTCGGGCGCGCAGGCGCGCTCGGTGCTCGACGGCCTGCAGGCCGACGTCGTGACGCTGGCGCTCGCCTACGACATCGACGCGCTCGCCAACAAGGGCCTCGTCAACAAGGACTGGCAGAAGCGCCTGCCGGACAACGCATCGCCGTACACGTCGACGATCGTGTTCCTGGTGCGCAAGGGCAACCCGAAAGGGATCAAGGACTGGGACGATCTCACCAGGCCGGGCATCTCGATCGTCACGCCGAACCCGAAGACGTCGGGCGGCGCGCGCTGGAACTACCTGGCCGCATGGGCATATGCCGTTCACAAGCCGGGCGGCAACGAGCAGAGCGCGAAGGAATTCGTGACGAAGCTCTACAAGAACGCGGGCGTGCTCGACTCGGGCGCGCGTGGCGCGACGACGAGCTTCGTGCAGCGCGGGATCGGCGACGTGCTGATCGCATGGGAAAACGAAGCGTTCCTGTCGATCAAGGAATTCGGCACCGACAAGTTCGAGATCGTCGTGCCGTCGGTGAGCATCCTGGCCGAACCGCCCGTCGCGGTCGTCGACAAGGTGGTCGACAAGAAGGGCACGCGCAAGCTGGCCGAGGCGTACCTGAATTTCCTGTACAGCCCGCGGGGCCAGGAAATCGCGGCGCGCAATTACTACCGCCCGCGTTCGAAGAACGTGCCGGCGGAGCTGACGAAACAGTTTCCGAAGCTGAAGCTGTACACGGTCGACGACACCTTCGGCGGCTGGACGAATGCGCAGAAGACGCATTTTGCGGACGGCGGCGTGTTCGATTCGATCTACAAGCCGCAGTAACGCACGCAGCACCATAACGACAGCGGCGCGCCACGATAGTGCGCCGCATCCCCGGCGGGCCGCCGGCGCGAGAGCACGCTCCGCGTCGGCGTTTGCGCCGGACCCATGAGCAGCAACGACCCAGCAAGAGCATCCGATGACGACGTACACCTTTCGCAAGCCGAGCGCGCTGCCCGGTTTCGGCGTGACGCTCGGCATCACGGTGGCCTATTTGAGCCTCGTGGTGCTGATTCCGCTCGCCGCCACGTTCCTGAAGACCGCGACGCTGTCGTGGGACCAGTTCGTCACCGCCGTCGCGTCGCCGCGCGTGCTCGCGTCGTACCGGCTGACGTTCTCCGCCGCGCTCGGCGGCGCATTGATCAACGCCGTGTTCGGCTTTCTCGTCGCGTGGGTGCTGGTGCGCTACACGTTCCCGTTCAAGCGCCTCGTCGACGCGATCGTCGATCTGCCGTTCGCGCTGCCGACGTCGGTCGCCGGCATCTCGCTCGCGGCCGTCTATGCGACCAACGGCTGGGTCGGCCAATATCTCGCGCCGTTCGGCATCAAGATCGCGTTCACGCCGGTCGGCGTGCTGGTGGCGCTGACCTTCATCGGGCTGCCGTTCGTCGTGCGCACCGTGCAGCCGGTGCTCGAGGATTTCGAGCGCGAGCAGGAAGAGGCCGCCGCGTGCCTCGGCGCATCGCGCTGGCTGACGTTCCGCCGCGTCGTGCTGCCGGCCGTGCTGCCGGCGTTGCTCACCGGCTTCGCGCTCGCGTTCGCGCGCGCGCTCGGCGAGTACGGCTCGGTCATCTTCATCGCGGGCAACGTGCCGATGAAATCCGAGATCACGTCGCTGCTGATCATCACGAAGCTCGAACAGTACGACTATGCGGGCGCGACCGCGCTGGCGGTCGTGATGCTGGTCGTGTCGTTCCTGATGCTGCTGTTGATCAACTCGCTGCAGTGGTATCTGCAGCGCCGCACGAGCAAGGGCGCGAGCGGCCCCGCGCCGGCGACCGTCACCGTTGCCGCAGCAGCAGGAGGCCAGCGATGACCCAGGAGTCCAGCGCCGTGCTGAACGACCCGTCCGTCGCGCCCGTGCGCGCCGCGAAGCAGCTCGACCCCGTCAGCGAGCCGCGCGCCGTGCGCTGGCTGCTGATCGGCGTCGCGCTGACGTTCCTTGCATTCTTCCTCGTCGTGCCGCTCGCCGCGGTGTTCTTCGAGGCGCTGCGCAAGGGCGTCGGCTTCTATCTCGAATCGCTCGCCGATCCCGACGCATGGTCGGCAATCAAGCTGACGTTGACCGTCGCCGTGATCGCGGTGCCGTTGAACCTCGTGTTCGGCGTGTGCGCATCGTGGGCGATCGCGAAGTTCGAATTCCGCGGCAAGGCCTTGCTGACCACGCTGATCGACCTGCCGTTCTCCGTGTCGCCGGTGATCTCGGGCCTCGTCTACGTGCTGCTGTTCGGCGCGCAGGGCTGGCTCGGGCCGTGGCTGCAGGACCACGACGTGCAGATCATCTTCGCGGTGCCGGGCATCGTGCTCGCGACGATCTTCGTCACGTTTCCGTTCGTCGCGCGCGAGCTGATTCCGCTGATGCAGGCGCAGGGCACCGACGAGGAAGAGGCCGCGCGCGTGCTCGGCGCATCGGGCTGGCAGATCTTCCGGCGCGTGACGCTGCCGAACGTGAAGTGGGGCCTGCTGTACGGCGTGATCCTGTGCAATGCGCGTGCGATGGGCGAGTTCGGTGCGGTGTCGGTCGTGTCCGGCCACATCCGCGGCGTGACCGACACGATGCCGCTGCACGTCGAGATCCTGTACAACGAATACAACTTCGCGGCGGCGTTCGCGGTGGCGTCGGTGCTGGCGCTGCTCGCGCTCGTCACGCTCGCGCTGAAGCTGCTCGCCGAACGTCACCTCGCTGCCGAACTGGCCGGCGCACGCGACGACGTTCCCGCTCATGCCGGCCCCGTCGCCGCCATTTCGTCGAAATCGTAAAGAGGCAACCAGAATGGGTATCACCGTCCGTCACCTTCAGAAGCGCTTCGGCGATTTCACCGCGCTCGACAACGTGTCGCTCGACTTCCCGCCGGGCGAGCTCGTCGCGCTGCTCGGGCCGTCGGGCTGCGGCAAGACCACGCTGCTGCGCGTGATCGCGGGCCTCGAGCACGCGGATGCCGGCCAGGTCGTGCTGCAGGGGCTCGACGTCGCGTCGGTCGGCGCGCGCGATCGCCAGGTCGGCTTCGTGTTCCAGCATTACGCGCTGTTCCGCCACATGACCGTGTTCGAGAACGTCGCGTTCGGGCTGCGCGTGAAGCCGCGCCGCGAACGGCCGTCGGAAGCCGTGATCCGCGACAAGGTGCACGAGCTGCTGAAGCTCGTGCAGCTCGACTGGCTCGCGCAGCGCTACCCGTCCGAGCTGTCGGGCGGCCAGCGCCAGCGGATCGCGCTGGCCCGCGCGCTCGCGGTCGAACCGAAGGTGCTGCTGCTCGACGAGCCGTTCGGCGCGCTCGACGCGAAGGTGCGCAAGGAACTGCGTGGCTGGTTGCGGCGCCTGCACGACGACCTGCACATCTCGACGATCTTCGTCACGCACGACCAGGAAGAGGCGCTGGAAGTGGCCGACCGGATCGTCGTGCTGAACCGCGGCCACGTGGAGCAGGTCGGCAGCCCGCAGGACGTCTACGACCATCCTCAAAGCGCATTCGTCTACGAGTTTCTCGGCGCGGCGAACCGGCTGCCGGGCACGGTCGCCGGGCGCGGCTTCGTCGCCGAGGGGGCGGCTGCCCCGATCGCGGTCGACGCCGATTTCGCGGGCCCCGCGAATGCGTACGTGCGACCGCACGACCTGCAGCTGTGGCCAGCCGTCGACGGCCATCGCGACGGCATCGCCGTCGACGTGCGCCGCGTGATCCCGCTCGGCGGCTCGGTGCGCGTCGAGCTCGAGGCCCGCACGGGCGGCGCACTCGAAGCGGAACTCGACCGCGACGCGTGGCGCGCGCTCGCGCTGCAGGTCGGCGACGGCGCGACGGCCGTGCCGCGCGCGGTCCGCGTATTTCCCGCACACTGACGCCCGAGCCCGGTAAAGAGAAGAGGGCGGATACCGCTCCGGATCGACATTCGAACAACGACAGCCCAAGAGGCATACCCATGAATTTTCAGCAATTGCGTTTCGTGCGCGAAGCCGTGCGCCAGAACATGAACCTGACGGAAGTCGCGAACGTGCTGTACACGTCGCAGTCGGGCGTGTCGAAGCAGATCAAGGATCTCGAGGATGAACTGGGCGTGGACATCTTCATCCGGCGCGGCAAGCGGCTCACGGGGCTCACGGAGCCCGGCAAGGCCGTGCACCAGCTGATCGAGCGGATGCTGCTCGACGCGGAAAACCTGCGCCGGGTCGCGCGCCAGTTCGCGGACCAGGACAGCGGCCACCTCGTCGTCGCGACGACGCACACGCAGGCGCGCTACGCGCTGCCGAAGGTGATCCGCCAGTTCACCGACGTGTTCCCGAAGGTGCATCTCGCGCTGCGACAGGGCAGCCCGCAGCAGATCGCGCAGATGATCCTGAACGGCGAAGCCGATCTCGGCATCTCGACCGAGGCGCTCGACCGCTATCCGGACATCGTCACGTTCCCGTGCTATTCGTGGCACCACACGGTCGTCGTGCCGAAGGGGCATCCGCTCGTCGGCCGCGAGAACCTGACGCTCGACGAAATCGCCGAATACCCGATCATCACGTACGACCAGGACTTCACGGGCCGCTCGCACATCGACCAGGCATTCGCGCAGGCCGGCGCCGTGCCCGACGTCGTGCTGACCGCGATCGACGCGGACGTGATCAAAACTTATGTCGAGCTCGGGATGGGGATCGGCGTCGTCGCGGCGATGGCCTTCGATCCGCAGCGCGACACCGGGCTCGTCGCGCTCGACACGCAGCACCTGTTCGAGGCGAGCACGACGCGCGTCGGGCTGCGCAAGGGCGCGTTCCTGCGCGCATATGCATACCGGCTGATCGAGATGTTCGCGCCGCACCTGAACGAAGCCGAAATCGCCGGTCAGCTGCGCGAAGCGGTCTGATCACCGAGCACATGATGTTTCGGGGGCGCGGCAGGCGCCCGCCGGACGACCGCGACGACGCACCCCGTGTAATGCGCCGCAATCGGTGCGGGCAACCGCGCGCTCCGAACAAACCCTTAAATATTGATCTGACGGGTTGCGCGTCGACCCGAAACGGTACAGCATAGCCTTCACTCCGCCGGCGTCCCCGCCGGCGGTGGCGCGTCGACGACAGCACGCGCCAGGCAGTCGGCCGTCTGCCTCGCTTCCATTTCGTTGTTCCGACAAGCAGCATCGATGGCCAATGCCCGGGTAGTGTGGCGCAAACGTTTGCTCACATTAAAACAACAGTCCGGCCCTTTGGGCCAGTCGCCAGGAGATGTGTATGAATGTCCGCTTTCGCCGTCGCTTCCTGACCGCCGCGCTTGCAGCCGTCGCGGTCGTTGCCGCACCGGTCGTCCATGCCCAATCGGCAGGCAAGCCGAAGGTCGCGCTCGTGATGAAGTCGCTCGCCAACGAGTTCTTCCTGACGATGGAAAACGGCGCGAAGGAATACCAGAAGCACAACGCAGGCCAGTTCGACCTGATCACGAACGGTATCAAGGACGAGACCGACACGGCGAACCAGATCCGCATCGTGGAGCAGATGATCGTGTCGAAGGTCGATGCGATCGTGCTCGCGCCGGCCGATTCGAAGGCGCTGGTGCCGGTCGTGAAGAAGGCGGTCGACGCGGGCATCATCGTCGTGAACATCGACAACCGGCTCGATCCCGACGTGCTGAAGTCGAAGAACCTGAACGTGCCGTTCGTCGGCCCCGACAACCGCAAGGGCGCGCGCAAGATCGGCGACTACCTCGCGAAACGGCTGAAGGCGGGTGATCAGGTCGGCATCATCGAAGGCGTGTCGACGACGACCAATGCGCAGCAGCGCACGGCCGGCTTCCAGGATGCGATGAAGGCGGGCGGGATGAAGGTCGTGTCGGTGCAGTCGGGCGAATGGGAGATCGACAAGGGCAATGCGGTCGCGTCCGCGATGCTGAACGAGTATCCGAACCTGCGGGCACTGCTGTGCGGCAACGACAACATGGCGATCGGCGCCGTGTCGGCCGTGCGGGCGGCGGGCAAGCAGGGCAAGGTGCTCGTGGTCGGCTACGACAACATCAACGCGATCAAGCCGATGCTGAAGGACGGGCGCGTGATCGCGACCGCCGACCAGTACGCGGCGAAGCAGGCCGTGTTCGGCATCGACACGGCGCTCAAGGCGATCGCGGAGCATCGCAAGCAGGCCGACATGACCGGCGTGGTCGAGACGCCGGTGGATCTCGTGACGAAGTAACGCCGCGCCGCCACTGCCGCCGCGCTCAAGAATCCGGGCCGGCGGCCGTTATCCGGAGTGAGCGCGATCACGGCCACTGCAAGCACTTGTGAGCGTCATACCCGCGCGCCGCGTGCGCGCGGCCGCAACCAGGATCGCGATGGAACCGACCTTCCAACCCTCCCGTTCAGCTGTTCCCGTGCTGTCCGTCTCCGGCGTGGGCAAGACCTACGCCGAACCCGTGCTCGCCGACGTCACGCTGACGCTCGCGCCGGGTGAGGCGCTCGCGCTGACGGGCGAGAACGGCGCAGGAAAGAGCACGTTGTCGAAGATCATCGGCGGGCTCGTCGACCCGACGACCGGCACGATGCAGCTCGGCGGCCAGGCCTATGCGCCGGCGAGCCGCACGCAGGCCGAGGCGCTCGGCGTGCGCATGGTGATGCAGGAGCTGAACCTGCTGCCGACGCTGACGGTTGCCGAAAACCTGTTTCTGAACCGTCTGCCGCGGCGCTTCGGCATCATCGATCGCGCGCGGCTGCGCGACGATGCGCGTGCCGCGATGGCACAGGTCGGGCTCGACGCGGTCGACCCTGATACGCCGGTCGGCGCGCTCGGCATCGGCCACCAGCAGATGGTCGAGATCGCGCGCAACCTGATCGGCGACTGCCGCGTGCTGATCCTCGACGAACCGACCGCGATGCTGACCGCGCGCGAGGTAGAACTGCTGTTCGAGCAGATCGACCGGTTGAAGGCGCGCGGCGTGGCGATCGTCTACATCTCGCACCGGCTCGAGGAGCTCGCGCGCGTCGCCGAGCGCGTCGCCGTGCTGCGCGACGGCCGTCTCGTGCATGTCGGCGACATGGCCGCGACGACGTCCGACGGGCTCGTCACGCTGATGGTCGGTCGCGAGCTCGGCGAGCACATCGATCTCGGCGCGCGCCATATCGGCGCGCCGCGACTCGTCGTATCGGGCATGACGCGTGGCACGGCCGTGCAGGACGTGTCGCTCGAAGTGCGCGCGGGCGAGATCTTCGGCATCTCCGGGCTGATCGGCGCGGGGCGCACCGAGCTGCTGCGGCTGATCTACGGCGCGGATACGCCGGACGCCGGGATGGTCGCGGTCGGCGATCCGCTGAAACCGGCGCACATCGGCTCGCCCGTCGACGCGGTGAAGCACGGCATCGCACTGATCACCGAGGACCGCAAGGGTGAAGGGCTGCTGCTGTCGCAATCGGTCACGTCGAACGTGTCGCTCGGCCAGCTCGACCGGCTCGCGCGCGGCGGCATCGTCGATACGACGCGCGAGACGACGCTCGCCGAGCGGCAGATCGACGCGTTGCGGATCCGCACGCACGGCGCCGCGCAGGCGGTCGGCGAACTGTCGGGCGGCAACCAGCAGAAGGTCGTGATCGGCCGTTGGCTCGCGCGCGACATGGGCGTGCTGCTGTTCGACGAACCGACCCGCGGGATCGACGTCGGCGCCAAGTTCGAGATCTACACGTTGATGGGCGCGCTCGCGCGCGAGGGCCGTGCGCTGGTGGTCGTATCGAGCGACCTGCGCGAGCTGATGTTGATCTGCGACCGGATCGGCGTGATGTCGGCCGGCCGCATGACCGCCGTGTTCGAACGCGGCAACTGGACCCAGGATGCACTGCTGGCCGCGGCGTTCGCCGGCTTCGGCCGCGAAGCGCTGCCGGACGGCATGCGGCAGCCGGATGCGGAAGGCGCGCCGCGCGCGACTTCCGGCACTTCCACCACAGGACAACAGCAATGACCCAGCCTCCCGTATCCCCGAGCGACGCAGGCGCGCAGCAGACAGTGACGGGGCGCCGCGCGCGCACGCTGTCCGGCACACGGCTCGGCGTATCGAACTATCTCGGGCTCGCCGGCGCGCTCGCCGCGATGATCGCGCTCTTCTCGGCGCTGAGTTCGCATTTCCTGACCTACGATACGTTCAGCACGATCGCGAACCAGATCCCCGATCTCGTCGTGATGTCGGTCGGGATGACCTTCGTGCTGATCATCGCAGGCATCGACCTGTCGGTCGGCTCGGTGCTCGCGCTGGCCGCGTCGATGGTCAGCGTGGCCGCGCTGAAATGGCAGTGGGGGCCGCTGCCGGCCGCGCTGATCGGGATCGCGGTCGCGACCGCGACGGGCTCGCTGACGGGCGCGATCACGGTCGGGTGGCGGATTCCGTCGTTCATCGTGTCGCTCGGCGTGCTCGAGGCCGCGCGCGGCGTCGCGTACCAACTGACGAATTCCCGCACGGCCTACATTGGCGACGCGTTCGATTTCCTGTCGAATCCGATCGCGCTCGGCATCTCGCCGGCGTTCCTGATCGCGGTCGCGGTGATGGTCGCGGCACAGTTCGTCCTCACGCGCACCGTATTCGGACGCTATCTCGTCGGGATCGGCACGAACGAAGAGGCGGTACGGCTTGCCGGGGTTAACCCGCGTCCGTATAAAATCCTCGTATTCGCATTGATGGGCGCGCTCGCGGGGCTCGCGTCGCTGTTCCAGATCTCGCGGCTCGAGGCCGCCGATCCGAACGCGGGCGCGGGCGTCGAGCTGCAGGTGATCGCAGCCGTCGTGATCGGCGGCACGAGCCTGATGGGCGGGCGCGGTTCGGTGATCAGCACGTTCTTCGGCGTGTTGATCATCTCCGTGCTGGCCGCGGGGCTGGCGCAGATCGGTGCGAACGAGCCGACCAAACGGATCATCACCGGGGCGGTGATCGTTGTCGCGGTCGTGCTCGACACGTATCGCAGCCGGCGCGCGCGCGCGCGGTAGAACTACTACACGGAAAGCAGACCAGAGAGAAACGGGAAATGGCGACGATCAAGGATGTGGCAGCCATGGCGGGCGTGTCGTTTACGACCGTCTCGCATGTGGTGAACAATTCGCGGCCGGTGTCCGCGGATGTGCGCGCGAAGGTCGAGGGTGCGATCCGCGAACTGAATTACGTGCCATCGGCCGTGGCGCGCTCGCTGAAGGCGCGCTCGACGGCGACCATCGGCCTCGTCGTGCCGAACAGCACGAATCCGTACTTCGCGGAGCTTGCGCGCGGCATCGAGGACCAATGCGCGGCCAACGGCTATTGCGTGTTCTTCTGCAACTCGGACGACGATCCCGTGAAGCAGCGCAACTACCTGCGCGTGCTGCAGGAAAAGCGCATCGACGGGCTGATCGTCGCGTCGGCCGGCGAAGACGCGGTGCTCGCGCAGACGCTTGCGGACGCGCATGCGCCGCTCGTCGTCGTCGACCGCAACATCGAGGGGCTCGCGGCCGATCTCGTGCAGATCGACCATGAACGCGGCGCCTACCTGGCGACGCGCCACCTGCTCGAACTCGGGCACGCGAAGATCGGCTGCATCACCGGGCCGACCGACACGGCCGTCAGCGCGATGCGTGTGCACGGTTTCATCCGAGCGATGGCCGAGCGCGGGATCGACATCGTGCCGGGCGCGATCGCGGAGAGCGATTTTTCGTGCCTCGGCGGTTATCACGCGGCATCGCGGCTGTTCGAGTCGGTGCATCCCAGCGCGATTTTCGCGGGCAACGACCTGATGGGCGTCGGCGCGCTGCGCGCGGCGGCCGAGCGCGGCATGCGCGTGCCGGACGACTGCTCGATCATCGGCTTCGACGACATCGAATTCTCCCGCTACACGTATCCCGCGCTGTCGACGGTTGGCCAGTCGGTGCGCGCGCTCGGCGAAATGGCCGCGCAAACGCTGATCGAGCGGATCGGCGGCGGTTCGACGGCCGCGCCGAGCCGACGTCGCGTCGTGTCGCCGCGCCTCGTGCTGCGCGAATCGACGGCGGTTTACCGCGAGCCGGCCGCGCCGGGCGGTCGCCCATGACGGCGCGTGCGGCGGGCGCCGGCCGCGTGACGGTGGTCGGCAGCCTCAACATGGATCTCGTCGTACGGGCGCCGCGACTGCCGCTGCCGGGCGAAACGCTTGCCGGCCATGCGTATGCGCAGGCCGCGGGCGGCAAGGGCGGCAACCAGGCCGTCGCGGCGGCGCGGCTCGGCGCGCAGGTCGTGATGATCGGCTGCGTCGGCGCGGATGCGCACGGTACAGCGCTGCGGGCCGGCCTCGAGGCCGAGGGCATCGACTGCTCGCGGCTCGCGACGAGCGCGACGGCGTCGACCGGTGTCGCGTTGATCGTCGTCGACGACGCGAGCCAGAACGCGATCGTGATCGTCGCGGGCGGCAACGGCGAAGTGACGACCGATACGGTGGCACGGCACGAGGCCGCGCTCGCCGCGACCGACGTGCTGATCTGCCAGCTCGAGACACCGCCGGACGCCGTGTTCGCGGCGCTTTCGGCCGGGCGGCGGCTCGGCCGCACCGTCGTGCTGAATCCGGCGCCGGCCGTGGCGCCGCTGCCGGACGGCTGGTTGCCGCTGGTCGATTACCTGATCCCGAACGAAGTGGAGGCGGCCGCGCTGACCGGGCTGCCGGTGCGCAATCCGGCCGAGGCGGAAGCCGCGGCGCGTGCGCTGCACGCGGCTGGCGCGCGCAACGTGCTGATCACGCTCGGCGCGCGCGGCGTGTTCGCGCTGACGGCTGACGGCTCGGCACGCCATTTTCCGGCACCCGTCGTCAAGGCGGTCGACACGACCGCGGCCGGCGATACCTTCATCGGCGGTTTTGCCGCGCGGCTCGCGGCAGGCGAGGCCATCGACACGGCCATCCGCTTCGCGCAGCGCGCGGCGGCATTGTCGGTCACGCGTGCAGGTGCGCAGCCGTCGATTCCCACCCTCGCCGAACTGGCCGAATAGGCCGGATCGCGCATCTCAGCCGGCGCGTGCGCCACGCGGGCGCCGGTCATCTTCCTCGATTGCCCGATCGCGATACTTGCCGCGCGCTTTCGCGAGGCGACCGCGATGCTTCGACCCTATTGTTCAGAAATTCGTAATGAACTAACGAATTGATGAAAAAATTGGCGTAAACACCATCAAGCTGCGCAACATCCGGTCGTAAATACATCAGGACGAAACACTGTTTCGAAAAACGGGCCTTGCCCGTTCATGACGACGCAATACAGGAAGAATGATGGTGACCGGAAACCTGACAATACGTGCACGCATCGGTTTGACGATGGCGTTTCTCGCGGTACTGCTGGGAGTGATCGGCGTGCTGGGCGTGTACGGAATGACGCGTTCGAACGATGCGACGCGCGAGATTTTCACGAACCAGATGCCGAGCGCGGTCGACGTGGCTGCCGCCGAAATGTACGCGGCGCGCGAGCGCCTGGCGCTCGATCGCGCCGCGCTGCTGGCGGGGACGCCCGAATCGGCTGCCGCGGTGGAACGTAGCCGCGCGATGCGCGCGCAGTCCGATACGTGGTGGAAAAAGTACCTCGCGCTGCCGCGCGATGCGGAGGAGGACCGACTCGCGCAGGACGTCGCCGTGAAGCGGCAGGCGCTACAGCGCAGTTGCGACACGTTCGGAAGCGTTGTCGCGACCGGCGACCACGACCGGATCGGCGACGGCGCCAAGCAACTCCAGGTGCTTTACAACGATCTCGCGGTAGCGAGCGAGTCGCTGCGCAATTTCCAGTTCAATGCCGCACAGACGAGCTTCGATCATTCGGAATCGACGTTCGACACGCTGCGCGTGCTGTCGATCGTCCTGCTGGCGGCTGGTCTGGTTGCCGCGGTGCTGTCGTGGTTGACGCTCAGCCGTGCGATCGGCCGTCCGCTCGCGGACGTGCTCGCGCATTTCGACGCGATCGCCGCGGGCGACCTGCGCCGCTCGATCGTGGTGCATCGGCGCGACGAAATGGGCCAGCTTCTCGACGGTCTGGCGAAGATGCAGCGCGGGCTGGTCGACACGGTGCGCACCGTGCGCGGCGGCAGCGAGTCGATCGCGACCGCGGCCCGCCAGATCGCCGCCGGCAACATCGACCTTTCGTCGCGCACGGAAGAACAGGCGTCCGCGTTGCAGGAAACCGCGTCGAGCATGGAGCAGCTGACCGGCACCGTGAAGCAGAACGCGGACAATGCGCGCCAGGCAAGCTCGCTGGCCGCGAACGCGTCGGAGATTGCAAACAAGGGGAATACGGTGGTCGGCCAGGTGGTCGGCACGATGGGCGAGATCAACGACAGTTCGGCGAAGATCGCGGACATCATCGCGATCATCGAGGGAATCGCGTTCCAGACCAACATCCTGGCGCTTAACGCGGCCGTCGAAGCCGCGCGCGCCGGCGAGGAAGGCCGCGGCTTCGCGGTCGTCGCGGGCGAGGTGCGCAGCCTCGCGCAGCGTTCGTCGAGCGCGGCCAAGGAGATCAAGGCCCTGATCGACGCGTCGGTGGAGCGCATCCGGACGGGCTCGACGCTGGTCGATGAAGCCGGCCGCACCATGAACGACGTGATCGGTGCGGTGCAGCGCGTGACGGACATCATGGGCGAGATCGCAGCGGCCTCCGAGGAGCAGAGCGGCGGCATCGACCAGGTCGCGCGCGCGGTCGCGCAGATGGACGAGGTCACGCAGCAGAACGCCGCGCTCGTCGAGGAGGCGGCGGCGGCCGCGCAATCGCTCGACGAGCAGGCCGCGCGCCTGCGCGAAACGGCGTCCGTGTTCCGGATCGACGACGACGCGGCGGCGCCGGCAGCCGCCGTTGCGCGTCAGGCGCCGCGCGCGGTGGCGGCTCCCGCTGTCGTGCCGGTTTCGCCGCCCGCACCGTCCGCGGTGCGCAACGAGCGCGACGCTGCGCCGAAGCGCGCGGCACCGACTCGCAAGCCGGCCGCCGCGGCCGCTGCACCCGCACCGGTGGGTGCGTCTGCCGGCGTCGACGACTGGGAAACGTTCTGAGGCGCGCGCCGCCCATCTATCCCCATTTGGCAGCACACGACGCCCGCGACATGCGGGCGTCGTCGTTTCGGCGATCGATGAAATGTGACAGCGTGCGTGAACGTGCGTGCGTCGCCACGCGTTGCATGTGCGCAGCCGTGCTACGGGTATCTCCGGACGATGCGAAAAAAATTTGTAACGGTGCGCGCAGCGTGTCGTCGAAAACGTCTGCTCGAACGTCTAGGGATGAAGGGGAGAGTGAAGGGTGCGGCGACGGCGGCGGAGGCATCCAACGCACGAGACGTTCCGATGCTCGACGAGACGCGGCGGACGTAGTTTCTGCGGCTCGGGAGATCGATTGTAAAGCGTCGAAATGCGTTGTCCAAGCGGTGTTGTCGAGAATGACGAACTTCATACGAAGAGTTCGTGAAAAAAAATAAGAAAGGGTTTAGGATGAATTCGAACGCGCTTGCTTCTGCGCAGTCATAGAAGGCAGGCACGTCTTCAGACTCAGGCGAGGGAGGTAGCATGGATATTTACAGCAGCTTCGCGAACCGCTTCGAAAAAACGCGAGAGGAAGAGTTCTCGCTGGAGGAGTACCTCGCGCTCTGCAAGAACGATCCGTCAGCGTACGCCACGGCCGGCGAACGCATGCTGGCTGCAATCGGGGAACCGGAACAAGTCGATACCCGCAACGACCCGCGCCTGTCGCGGATCTTCGCGAACAAGGTTATCAAGGTCTATCCCGCGTTCCGTGAGTTCTACGGAATGGAGGAAGTGATCGAGCAGGTGGTCGCGTACTTCCGCCACGCTGCGCAAGGGCTCGAAGAAAAGAAGCAGATCCTCTACCTGCTCGGGCCGGTGGGCGGCGGCAAGTCGTCGATCGCCGAGCGCCTGAAGCAACTGATGGAGCGCGTGCCGTTCTATGCGCTGAAGGGTTCGCCCGTCAACGAATCGCCACTCGGGCTGTTCGACTACGACGAGGACGGCCCGATCCTCGAAGAGCAATACGGCATTCCGCGCCGCTACCTGAAGAGCATCCTGAGTCCGTGGGCCGTCAAGCGCCTGCACGAATACAACGGTGACATCCGCCAGTTCCGGGTGGTGCGCCGCTATCCGTCGATCCTTCGGCAGATCGGCATCGCGAAGACGGAACCTGGCGACGAAAACAACCAGGACATCTCGTCGCTCGTCGGCAAGGTCGACATCCGCAAGCTCGAACAGTACGCGCAGGACGATGCCGATGCGTACAGCTACTCGGGCGGCCTGTGCCTGGCGAACCAGGGGCTGCTTGAATTCGTCGAAATGTTCAAGGCGCCGATCAAGGTGCTGCATCCGCTCCTGACCGCGACGCAGGAAGGCAACTTCAAGGGCACCGAAGGATTCGGCGCGATTCCGTTCGACGGCGTGATCCTCGCGCACTCGAACGAGTCGGAGTGGAAAGCCTTCCGCAACAACCGCAACAACGAGGCACTGCTCGACCGGATCTTCGTCGTGAAGGTGCCGTACTGCCTGCGCGTGTCGGAAGAGACGAAGATCTACGAGAAGCTGATCCGCAATTCGTCGCTGGCCGAAGCCGTGTGCGCGCCGGGCACGCTGAAGATGATGTCGCAGTTCTCGGTGCTGTCGCGCCTGCACGAGCCGGAGAATTCGAGCCTGTTCTCGAAGATGCAGGTGTATGACGGCGAAAACCTGAAGGACACCGATCCGAAGGCGAAGTCGTACCAGGAGTATCGCGATTACGCCGGCGTGGACGAAGGAATGACGGGTGTGTCGACACGCTTCGCGTTCAAGATCCTGTCGCGCGTGTTCAACTTCGATTCGAGCGAAGTCGCGGCGAACCCCGTGCATCTGATGTACGTGCTCGAACAGCAGATCGAACGCGAGCAGTTCCCGCCGGAGACCGAGCAGAAATACCTGTCGTTCGTGAAGGACGTGCTCGCGTCGCGCTACGCGGACTTCATCGGCAAGGAGATCCAGACGGCTTACCTCGAATCGTATTCGGAGTACGGGCAGAACATCTTCGACCGCTACGTCACGTATGCGGACTTCTGGATCCAGGATCAGGAATTCCGCGATCACGACACGGGCGAGAGCTTCGACCGCGCCGCGCTGAATGCGGAACTGGAGAAGATCGAGAAGCCGGCCGGGATCAGCAATCCGAAGGATTATCGCAACGAGATCGTGAACTTCGTGTTGCGCGCGCGGGCGGCGAACGCCGGGAAGAACCCGGTGTGGACGAGCTACGAGAAGTTGCGCGTCGTGATCGAGAAGAAGATGTTCTCGAATACCGAGGAACTGTTGCCGGTCATTTCGTTCAACGCGAAGGGGTCGGCGGAGGAGCAACGCAAGCATGAGGACTTTGTGAACCGGATGGTCGCGAAGGGCTATACGCCGAAGCAGGTGAGGCTGCTTTGCGACTGGTACCTGCGCGTGCGCAAGTCGTCATGACGCGCGCGGTACCGCGCCCGTACGGCGAGTCCGTACGGGCACCTTCAGAGGCGCCGCCCGCATGACGGCAGACGGCATGCGCGGCGAGTGCCCCGGCAGATCGACTTTCGAGCGGGAGACCGGGAGTGCTTCATCAAATCATCGACCGCAGGCTGGCCGGCAAGAACAAGAGCATCGCCAACCGCGAACGCTTTCTGCGTCGCGTCAAGAACTACATTCGTCGTGCCGTGTCCGACGCGGTGCGCGACCGTAGCATCAAGGATATCCAGAGCACGCAAAGCATCACGATTCCGCGCAAGGACATCGCCGAGCCGAATTTCCGGCACGCGCCTGGCGGACGTCGCGAATACGTGCACCCGGGCAACGAAGACTACGTGCGCGGCGACAAGATTCCGCGTCCGCAGGGCGGCTCGGGCGGCGGCGGCAGTCAGGCGAGCAACGAGGGCGAAGGGCAGGACGACTTCGTGTTCGAGCTGTCGCGCGACGAATTCATGCAGTATTTCTTCGACGATCTCGAACTGCCTCGCCTCGTGAAGACGCACCTGCTGACGGTGCCGAGCTGGAAGAACGTGCGCGCGGGCTGGTCGGCGGAAGGCACGCCGAACAACATCGACGTCGTGCGCTCGCTGCGCAGTGCGCTCGGCCGGCGCATCGCGCTCGGCTCGCCGCTCGTCAACGAGTTGCGCGAACTGGAGGCGCAGCTCGAGGCGCTGAAGATCGACCCGGAAGACCGTCGCGCGGAAATCGCGACGCTCGAGGCCGAGATCCATCACCTGAAGGGGCGCATCTGGCGGATCCCGTTCATCGATCCGTTCGATCTGCGCTACATCAACCGCGTGAAGCAGCCGCAACCGTCGAGCCAGGCCGTGATGTTCTGCCTGATGGACGTGTCGGGCTCGATGGACGAGCAGCGCAAGGATCTCGCGAAGCGCTTCTTCATCCTCCTGTACCTGTTCCTGAAGCGCAACTACGAGCGCATCGAGGTCGTGTTCATCCGTCACCACACGCGTGCCGAGGAGGTCGACGAGGACACCTTCTTCCATTCGACCGAAAGCGGCGGCACCGTCGTGTCGAGCGCGCTCGAGTTGATGCGCAAGGTGATGAACGAGCGCTACTCGCCGACGGAATGGAACATCTACGGCGCGCAGGCGTCCGACGGCGACAACTGGACCGACGATTCGCCGAAGTGTCGCAAAATCCTGGAAGAGGATATCCTCACCAAGACGCGTTACTTCGCGTATATCCAGGTCGCGCCCGAAGAGCAGAACCTGTGGCTGGAGTACGCGCAGCTGGCGTTGTCGCAACCGCATCTCGCGATGAAGAAAGTCGAATCGGCTGCGGACATTTACCCGGTGTTTCGCGAATTGTTCGAAAAGCAGGTGGAAACGTCATGACGACCCGCCATCTGCACAACGAGTCGCGCGGCTACGCGCCGCGCCCTTCCGGCGACGACACGGCCGGCCCTGCCGCATCGCAGCAAAGCGGCCGGACCGAGCCGGCGGCGCCAGCCGCCGACTTGCCCGCTGCAGGGCAGAAGGAAGCGCGTATGAACGTGGCCGAACGCAAGCCGCTGCCGTGCCCGTCCGACTGGACCTTCGAACTGCTCGAGGAATACGACACGCACATCTCGCAGGTCGCCGAGCAGTACGAGCTCGATATCTATCCGATCCAGCTCGAACTGATCAGCGCCGAGCAGATGATGGATGCGTACGCGTCGGTCGGGATGCCGGTCAACTATCGCCACTGGTCGTTCGGCAAGCACTTCCTCGCGACCGAGAAAAGCTATCGTCGCGGCCAGATGGGGCTTGCCTACGAGATCGTCATCAACTCGAACCCGTGCATCGCGTATCTGATGGAAGAGAACACGATGACGATGCAGGCGCTCGTCATCGCGCACGCGGCTTACGGGCACAACTCGTTCTTCAAGGGCAACTACCTGTTCCGGCTGTGGACCGACGCGCACGCGATCATCGACTATCTCGTGTACGCGAAGAACTACGTCGCCGAATGCGAGGAGCGCTACGGCCTCGATCGCGTCGAGGAACTGCTCGATTCGTGCCATGCGCTGATGAACTACGGCGTCGACCGCTACAAGCGGCCGCAGAAGCCGTCGCTGTCGAAGGAGGCCGCGCTGCGGCGCGAGCGCGAGGCGTATCTGCAGTCGCAGGTCAACGAGCTGTGGCGCACGCTGCCGGGCAAGAAGCCCGAGCAGATGGAGGAGCAGGAGGAACGCTATCCGCCGGAGCCGCAGGAGAACCTGCTGTATTTCGCGGAGAAGAACGCGCCGCTGCTCGAGCCGTGGGAGCGCGAAGTCATCCGCATCGTGCGCAAGATCGGTCAGTACTTCTATCCGCAGCGGCAGACGCAGGTGATGAATGAAGGCTGGGCGACCTTCTGGCACTACACGTTGCTCAATACGCTGTACAACCAGGGCAAGCTGGAAGACGGCTTCATGATGGAGTTCCTGCATTCGCACAGCAACGTGGTCTATCAGCCGCCCGTCACGAAACCGTACTACAGCGGGATCAACCCGTATGCGCTCGGCTTCTCGATGATGAGCGACATCCGGCGGATCTGCGAGGCGCCGACGGAAGAGGACTACAAGTGGTTTCCGGAGATCGCGGGCACGCCGTGGCTGCCGGCGATGCACTACGCGATGCGCAACTTCAAGGACGAGAGCTTCATCGCGCAGTACCTGTCGCCGAACCTGATCCGCGAAATGCGGCTGTTCTCGGTGCTCGACGACGACATGCGCGATTCGCTAGAGGTATCGGCGATCCACGACGAGTCCGGCTACCAGTACGTGCGGCAGGCGCTGTCGCGGCAGTACGACATCCATCACCGCGAGCCGAACATCCAGGTGTGGGCGGTGAACACGCGCGGCGACCGCAGCCTCACGCTGCGCCACTTCATGACCGACAACCGCCATCTGTCGAACGACAGCGAGGAGGTGCTCAAGCACATGGCGCGGCTCTGGCAGTTCGACGTATTCCTGGAAAGCGTCGACGAGGCCGGTACCGTGCGCAAGCGCTACGAGTGTCGCTACGTGCCGCCGGAGGTACGTATCTGAATACTGCCTGCGGAAAGTTTGCATCCGACGCCAGCCTGCGGGCTGGCGTTTTCATATGACGAACGTGCGGCGCGAGAAAAATTTTCTACATCCGGACGAACCCGGAGAGCCTGTTACTTTACATTTCGCTAAAATCCCGTAGCGCCGTGCGCCGGAACCGGTGCCACGTTCGATCGCACGCGGCGGCCCCGGCCGTCTCGCCCAGAAAGCACTATAAGGAACAGACCAACCCATGGACGTCCAGACCGACCAAGCTGCGCTGTCCGCGCATGACACCCGGCGGCGCGTGTTCGCCATCGTCGGCGCCTCGTCGGGCAACCTTGTCGAGTGGTTCGACTTCTACATCTACTCGTTCTGCGCGCTGTATTTCGCACCGGCGTTCTTCCCGAGCGGCAACACGACTACGCAGCTGCTGAACACGGCCGGCGTGTTCGCGGCCGGTTTCCTGATGCGTCCGATCGGCGGCTGGCTCTTCGGCCGCATCGCCGACCGCCACGGCCGCCGTAACGCGATGATGATTTCGGTGTTGATGATGTGCGGCGGTTCACTCGTCATCGCGGTGCTGCCGACCTATGCGCAGATCGGCGCGCTCGCCCCGGCGCTGCTGCTGGTCGCGCGTCTGTTCCAGGGCCTGTCGGTGGGCGGCGAATACGGCACGAGCGCGACCTACATGAGCGAGGTGGCGCTGAAGGGCCGCCGCGGCTTCTTCGCGTCGTTCCAGTATGTGACGCTGATCGGTGGCCAGCTGTGCGCGCTGCTCGTGCTCGTGGTTCTGCAGCAGACGCTGTCGGGCGACGAGCTGAAGGCATGGGGCTGGCGTATTCCGTTCGTGGTCGGCGCGGCGGCCGCGCTGATCTCGCTGTACCTGCGCAAATCGCTCGACGAGACGTCGACGAGCGCATCGCGTGACAAGAAGGATGCGGGCACGATCCGCGGCGTATGGCAGCACAAGGGCGCCTTCTTCACGGTGGTCGGCTTCACGGCTGGCGGCTCGCTGATCTTCTACACGTTCACCACGTACATGCAGAAGTACCTGGTGAACACGGCCGGCATGCATGCGAAGACGGCCAGCAACGTGATGACCGTCGCGCTGCTCGTCTACATGCTGATGCAGCCGGTGTTCGGCGCGCTGTCCGACAAGATCGGCCGTCGCACGTCGATGATCCTGTTCGGCGCGTTCGCGGTGATCGGCACGGTGCCGTTGATGCACGCGCTGAAGACCGTGACGAGCCCGACAGCCGCGTTCGTGCTGATCACGGTCGCGCTCGCGATCGTCAGCTTCTACACGTCGATCAGCGGCCTCATCAAGGCCGAGATGTTCCCGCCCGAAGTGCGCGCGATGGGCGTCGGCCTGTCGTATGCGGTCGCGAACGCGATCTTCGGCGGCTCGGCCGAGTACGTCGCGCTGTGGTTCAAGTCGGTCGGCAGCGAGGAAACCTTCTACTGGTACGTGACCGTGCTGTGCGCGATCTCGCTGATCGTGTCGTGGCGGATGCGCGATCCGAGCAAGGAGGGGTATCTGCGTCACGAACCGTGATCGGCGGGGCAGCCTCGCGAGGCTGCCCGCGCCGACCGGCAACGTGCATCAGGACGGCGCTCCGCCATACAGGCGGCGCGCCGTTTTTTCATGCGCGCCGTCTTCGCATGGACACGCGCAAGCGCATCGCGGGACGCGCGATATCGATATCGGAATCGCTTCGTTGTCCGCCGAGGGCGATGCTTTTATTCTGAACCCGTAGTTCGTGTGACACCTCCTTGACTGGGATTCGCGCCCGCTGCGTGCAGCGGGCGTCTTTTTTTCGAAGCGCGCCGTGGCACACGCCGTCTCGAGCGTCATCACGAAACCCGCAGAGCAAAGCACCAATTGTTGGTTCGGAATTTCCGCACGCGCTGATACGTTAGCGGCTTCGCGACGACACACTCCGTCGCGATGTTCCTCGAACCGGCCGTCGCGCGATCCGCGGCGGCCTCCATGACAAATCAGGTCGTGCTCATGAAACTCCACACTCTCGCTACGTGGCTCGTCGGGGCCGCGCTCGTCACGGCCGGCACGGTCGCGCACGCGGACCGCCTCGACGACATCAGGAAAGCCGGCGTGTTGCGCGTCGCGACCTTCGACAGCAATCCGCCGTTCGGCTATGTCGACGGCAAACGCAATCACATCGTCGGCCTCGACGTCGACTATGCGAAGGCGCTGGCCGACAAGCTCGGCGTGACGCTGCAGCTCCAGCCGACCAACCCCGCGAACCGCATTCCGTTCCTGACATCCGGCAAGGTCGACCTCGTGCTCGCGAACTTCACGATCACCGACGAGCGCGCGAAGCAGGTCGACTTCAGCATCCCGTACTTCTCGTCGGGCCAGCAGTTTCTCGCGAAGAAGGGCGTGCTGAAATCGGCCGACCAGCTGAACAGCCTGCGCGTCGGCGCGGACAAGGGCACGACCAACGAAATCACGCTGCGCGAGAAATTTCCGAAGGCGACGATCGTCGCATACGACGACACGCCGTTCGCATTCGCCGCGCTGCGCGCCGGCAACGTGCAGGCGATCACGCAGGACGGCCCGAAGCTGATCGGCCTGCTCGCGAACGTGCCAGACAAGCAGAACTACGAGATCCCGGCGTTCACGATCTCGAACGACTACATGGGCGTTGGCGTGCCGAAGGGCGAGACGCGCCTGCTCGGCTTCGTCAACGACACGCTGAAGGGCCTCGAGGCAAACGGCCGCGCCACGCAGATCCATGACGCGTGGTTCGGGCCGACGACGAAGACGCCGCTCACGCGCATCTTCCGCATCGGCGACAAGACCTGAGTCGCATCGCACGCGCGCTGCGATCGGCCTGACCATCGGCCGCGCGGCGCTTTCCGTTTTCTTCCGATCGCGCGTTTCGCGCCCGCACCACGGCATGCTCGGGTTGGCTCCCAAATACTTGTCCTGGCTCTGGCAGGGCTTTCTGCTGACGCTCGGCCTCGCGGCCGCGTCGGCGCTCGCCGCGACCATCGGCGGGCTGCTGCTCGCCGTCATGCGGCATGCGCGCGGCACGGTGCCGCGCACGCTGGCAGCCGGTTATGTCGTCGCGTTCCGCAACACGCCGCTGCTCGTGCAGTTGTTGTTCTGGTATTTCGGCGTGGCGTCGTTGCTGCCCGATACGTGGATCGCGTGGTTGAACGCGCGCCATCAACTCAACGCGAGCCCGCTCACGCTCGCGTGGCCGTCGTTCGAGTTCGTCGCGGGCTGGTTCGGGTTGAGCGCATACACGGCCGCGTTCGTCGCCGAGGAATGCGAAGCCGGGCTGCGCGGCGTGCGCCGCGCGCAGCATGACGCGGCCGCGGCGCTCGGCCTCACGCCGATGCAGTCGCTGCGCTACGTGGTGCTGCCGCAGGCCGTGCGCATCGCGCTGCCGCCATTGTTCGGCCAATACATGAATCTCGTGAAGAACTCGTCGCTCGCGATGGCGATCGGCGTCGCCGAGCTGTCGTATGCGTCGCGGCAGGTCGAGACGGAGACGTTCAGGACCTTCGCTGCGTTCGGTGTCGCGACCGTGCTGTACATGGTCGCGGTGGCCGCGATCGAGGCCTGCGCATATGCGGCCACGCAATGGCGTGACCGGCTCGGGGCGGGGCGCTGACGATGGACGTCTCGCTGCTGCTCGACAACCTGCCGTACCTGCTCGTCGGCGCGTTCCCGGACGGCCCGCTCGGCGGTGCCGCGCTGTCGCTCGTGCTCGCGATCGCGTCGGCGATGGCGTCCGCGGTGCTGGGCGTGGCGCTCGGCGTCGCGATGGCGCTCGCGCGCGGCCCGCTGCGCGTGCTGCTGCTCGCGTTCATCGGCTTCTTCCGCGCGATTCCGGTGCTGATGCTGATCTTCTGGACGTATTTCCTGATGCCGATGCTGCTGCACATGGACGTGCCGGGGCCCGCGACGGTCGTGTGCGCGCTGGCGCTGATCGGCGGTGCCTATCTCGCGCATGCGGTGCATGCGGGCATCGTCGCGACCGGCGACGGGCAGTGGCAGGCGGGGCTGTCGCTCGGGCTCACGCGCTGGCAGACCGTGCGCTACGTGCTGCTGCCGCAGGCGATCCGGATCATGACGCCGTCGTTCGTCAACCAGTGGGTCGCGCTCGTGAAGGACACGTCGCTCGCGTATATCGTCGGCGTGCCGGAACTGTCGTTCGTCGCGACGCAGGTGAACAACCGGCTGATGGTGTATCCGGCGCCGATCTTCCTGTTCGTCGCGGCAATCTATTTCGTGTTGTGCACGTCGCTCGACGGCGCGGCGCGCTGGCTGCTGTCGCGTCGTCCGCGCGCGGAGCGCATCGCACGGGCGGCCGAGCGCACGGAACCGGCGCGGTGAAGGTGGGCCGCATGCGATGAATGCGACGCACGCGCGGTGATGACGCGTGGTCGCCTGTGGCCACCCGCTGCGGGCCCCGTCGCCGCTGCTCGAGCGGCGACGGGTGTGATGGTGCCGGTGCTTCGGCGCGCCTGCGTCAGGACGCGCTGTAGTGCGTATCGAAGACCGCGCGCAGCGTCGACGGACCGGTCGCGAAGTCTCCCCACAGCGGGCCGTCGGTCTGCGCGAATGCGAACGGCTTCGTACTGATCGACGCGAGGCGGAAGCGCCATTGCGCCGCTTCCTGGCGGAACGCGGTGAGCTGCATGTCGGACAGCCCCGTCTGCGCGCTGGCGAGCGTGACGAGCGGATCGACCGGATCGTTCGCGACGCGCACCTCGAAGTGCAGGTGCGGGCCGGTCGCGGCGCCGGTCATCCCGACCGAGCCGAGGCGCTGGCCCTGCTTCACGGTTTCGCCGGTCTTCAGCCCGCGCGCGTATGCGGACAAATGCGCGTAGTAGGTCGAATAACCGTCCGCGTGATCGACGATCACGTAGTGGCCATAGCCGCCCGGATCGGTGCCGACGAACGACACGACGCCGTCGGCCGCCGCATTGACGGGCGTGCCGGATGGCGCGGCGAGGTCGACGCCGGTATGGAACGCCATCGCCTGCGACAGCGGGTGGATGCGTTCGCCGAAGAACGAGCTGATGCGCGTCCACTTGACGGGCATCGTGAACGCGGCTGCTTCGAGCGGCGCGCCGTCGAGCGTGTAGTACGCGCCGTGGTCGGCGCCGGGCGCGCGGAACCAGATCGCGCCGAACGTGCGGCCCGCGACGCGCAGCTCGAGCGCGGTGAGGTGCGGCGTGCCGTTGTTGGTGTCGTACGCGACGCGGTAGTAGTCGCCGCGCTGTGCGCTGGCGCGCATCGCGACCTTGCCGGTCACGAGATCGCCGAGCTGGATGCGCACCTCGGGCGGCACGTCGAGACGGTTCAGCGTATCGGACAGCGTGAGTTCGATGTCGCCCGCGCGCATCCCGTGTTGCTGTTCGGGCGGCGCGAACTGGAACAGGTTCGTATAGCCGAGCATGTCGTTGCGGTGCGCGCTGAGCGGCGCGAACAGGCCCGGCTGCAGGCTGCGCTCGCCGCGTTCATCGAGTTCGTTGCGCTCGCCGATCGTGCGCGCGAGTTCGCTCGTCACGAAATGCTGAGCGGTGGGAAACGGCGTGTCGGACAGCACGCGCTGCGGCAGCGCGGCCGTGCCCGAGTCGACAGCGCTCGGCAGTTGCGAGACGGCCGGCAGCGCGGCGGCGAGACCGAAGGCGGCGAGGGCGCCGAGCACGGCGGTCGGCACGAGCGCGCGCACGAGGCGCTGCGCGCGGCCGGGCGCGAAAGCATCAGGGGTTGCAGCAGGCTTGACCAAGGGTGTCCACATCCAGGAAATCGGTTCAAAGAGGTGTGGGCGGGAGCCATCGGCGGCATGTCCGTCGGGTGACGACGGGGCGGGCGACGGGCGTGCAACAAAACAGGCCCCGCCAGGGGCCTGTGTCGTTTCCGTTCGACCCAACTCGCGGGCAGGCCCGCTTCGAACGGCGGCGTGAACTTTCCGGGTCGAACCCGGATTATCACGAAGACGCTAAAGAAAGATGACAGCGTCAGTCTACCGATGTTCCGCGAAACGTTAAAAATTTTAAAGAGGGTCAGCTCATTCGTTTCGCAGTGCGGTAAATCGGGTTAAATCAGCATTTATTGCGCGGCTTTTCGTCAAGCTGGCAATTTTTGCGCGCGCACGCGCAGCGCGGCTGATGTCCGGACCGCGTCGAAGCCCGCGTCGAGCATCGCTTCCGCGTCGGCCCACAGATTGCCGCGCAATCGGTTGGTCCAGATCATCGACGCGAACACGCCTTCGAGCAGCGACACGAGATAGACGGCCGCGAGATGCACGTCGAGATCGGCGGCGAGTTCGCCGGCCGCGATCGCGCGGCGCAGCAGAGCCTTGGTGATGCGCAGCATCTGCAGCTCGAGCAGCATGCGGCGTCGCTGCAGCGCGCCGTTCTCTTCACTCTGCTCGCACTTCGTATAGAGGATCACGAGCACGCGCTGCATCGCGCCCGGCTCGCCGCATTGCTGCAGGTAGTGCGACGCCGCGCGGCGCAGCGTGGCGAACGCGGGCAGGCTGTCGGCCGCGTCGAAGCCTTCCGAGGTGCGCGCGAACGCGCGGTCGCACATCGCGAGACACACTTCCATCTTGTTGCGGTAGTGGCCGTACACGGCGCCCCGCGACATTCCGGCGGCCTCGGCGAGGTCCGCCATCGCGGTTTGCGCGACGCCTTTTTCGAGCAGGACGAGCTCGGCGGCGTCGAGGATCCGGTGCTTGATGGCGAGCGATTCTTCCCGGGTCTTGCGGGCCATGTCGTGAATTTCCTTACAGTTCGCTGTCGTTTTCTTGAGACAGTGTGGCGGCCGGATTACAACCGCCTGTATTTAATCAGTCGTGACTGATTATAATCGGCCACCCTGAGCCGCCGCATTGTATCGGCGGCGAACGATCCGAGGTCATACATGAATAACAAACGCTCCCTGGGGCGCCGCCTTCGGCTGGCGCCGTTCGCGCTCGCGGCCATGCTGCTCGTGACCGGATGCGGAAAGGGCGAACAGGACAAGGCGCCGGAGGCCATTCAGCGCGCGACCGTCGTCACGGTGCGTCCGACGGCCGTGCCGATGACCGTCGAATTGCCCGGCCGGCTCGACGCGTATCGGCAAGCGCAAGTGCGCGCGCGGGTCGCGGGCATCGTCACCGCGCGGACTTACGAAGAAGGCCAGGAAGTGAAGCAGGGCGCGGTGCTGTTCCGCATCGACCCCGCGCCGCTGAAGGCCGCGCGCGACGCCGCACAGGGCGCGCTCGCGAAGGCGCAGGCCGCCGCGCTCGCGGCGAGCGACAAGCGGCGCCGTTACGACGACCTGGTGCGCGACCGCGCGGTCAGCGAGCGCGATCACACGGAGGCCGTGGCCGACGACACACAGGCGAAGGCCGGCGTCGCTTCGGCGAAGGCCGAGCTCGCCCGCGCGCAACTGCAGCTCGACTACGCGACCGTCACCGCGCCGATTTCGGGCCGCGCGCGGCGCGCGCTCGTCACCGAAGGCGCGCTCGTCGGCCAGGACCAGGCAACGCCGCTCACGACCGTCGAGCAGCTCGATCCGATCTACGTGAATTTCTCGCAGCCGGCGGCCGACGTCGATGCGTTGCGCCGCGCGGTGAAGAGCGGGCGCGCGACGGGCATCGCGCAGCACGACGTCACGGTGACGCTGCTGCGCGCCGACGGCACCGCGTATCCGCTGAAGGGCAAGCTGCTGTTCAGCGATCTCGCGGTCGACCCGACCACCGATACCGTCGCGATGCGCGCGCTGTTCCCGAATCCCGAGCGCGAACTGCTGCCGGGCGCGTACGTGCGGATCGCGCTCGACGCGGCCGTCGATCAGCGCGCGATCCTCGTGCCGCGCGATGCGCTGCTGCGCACGGCCGATCGCACGTCGGTGCGCGTGGTCGATGCGAACGGCAAGGTGAAGGACGTCGAGGTCGTCGCCGACCGGATGAGCGGACGCGATTGGCGCATCACGCGCGGCCTCGCGGGCGGCGAGCGCGTGATCGTCGACAACGCCGCGCAGTTCGCGCCCGATACCGCCGTCAAGCCCGTCGAGCAGGCAACGCCGACGAAGGCCGCGTCCCAGGCGGCCGCCCGTCAAACCTGACCGGTTCACCGAGACCAACATGGCACGTTTCTTCATCGATCGCCCCGTCTTCGCGTGGGTGATCGCACTCTTCATCATGCTCGGCGGCGCGTTCGCGATACGCGCGCTGCCCGTCGCGCAGTACCCGGACATCGCACCGCCCGTCGTCAGCATTTATGCGACGTACCCGGGCGCGTCCGCGCAGGTCGTCGAGGAATCGGTGACCGCGCTGATCGAGCGCGAGATGAACGGCGCGCCGGGGCTGCTCTATACGTCCGCGACGAGCAGCGCCGGCGCGGCGTCGCTGTACCTGACGTTCAAGCAGGGCGTCAACGCCGATCTCGCGGCCGTCGAGGTGCAGAACCGGCTGAAGACCGTCGAGGCGCGGCTGCCCGAACCCGTGCGGCGCGACGGCATCCAGGTCGAGAAGGCCGCCGACAACATCCAGCTCGTCGTATCGCTGACGTCGGACGACGGCCGGATGACCGACGTGCAGCTCGGTGAATACGCGTCGGCGAACGTCGTGCAGGCGCTGCGACGCGTCGACGGCGTCGGCCGCGTGCAGTTCTGGGGCGCCGAATATGCGATGCGGATCTGGCCCGACCCGGTGAAGATGGCCGGGCACGGCCTCACCGCGTCCGATATCTCGTCGGCCGTGCGCGCGCACAACGCACGCGTGACGATCGGCGACATCGGCCGCAGCGCGGTGCCGAACAGCGCGCCGATCGCCGCGACGGTGTTCGCAGACGCGCCGCTGAAGACGCCGGCCGACTTCGGCGCGATCGCGCTGCGCACGCTGCCGGACGGCTCCGCGCTCTACCTGCGCGACGTCGCGCGCATCGAATTCGGCGGCAACGACTACAACTATCCGTCGTACGTGAACGGCAAGGTCGCGACCGGGATGGGCATCAAGCTCGCGCCGGGCTCGAACGCGGTGGCCACCGAGAAGCGCGTGCGCGCGACGATGGACGCGCTGTCCGCGTACTTCCCGCCGGGCGTGAAATACCAGATTCCGTACGAGACGTCGTCGTTCGTGCGCGTGTCGATGAACAAGGTCGTCACGACGCTGATCGAGGCCGGCGTGCTGGTGTTCCTCGTGATGTTCCTGTTCATGCAGAACCTGCGCGCGACGCTGATTCCGACGCTCGTCGTGCCGGTCGCGCTCGCGGGCACGTTCGGCGTGATGTATGCGGCCGGTTTCTCGATCAACGTGCTGACGATGTTCGGGATGGTGCTCGCGATCGGCATTCTCGTCGACGATGCGATCGTCGTCGTCGAGAACGTCGAGCGGCTGATGGTCGAGGAGGGGCTCGGGCCGTACGACGCAACCGTCAAGGCGATGACGCAGATCAGCGGCGCGATCGTCGGCATCACGGTCGTGCTGACGTCGGTGTTCGTGCCGATGGCGTTCTTCGGCGGCGCGGTGGGCAACATCTACCGGCAGTTCGCGCTCGCGCTCGCGGTATCGATCGGCTTCTCGGCGTTTCTCGCGCTGTCGCTGACGCCCGCGTTGTGCGCGACGCTGCTCAAGCCGGTGTCCGGCGACCATCACGAGAAGCGCGGCTTCTTCGGCTGGTTCAACCGCCTGGTCGCACGCGCGACGCAGCGTTATGCGGCGCGCGTCGGCACGATGCTGAAGAAGCCGGTGCGCTGGCTCGTCGTGTACGGCGCGCTGACCGCGGCGGCCGCGCTGATGCTCACGCAATTGCCGACCGCGTTCCTGCCCGACGAGGACCAGGGCAACTTCATGGTGATGGTGATCCGGCCGCAGGGCACGCCGCTCGCGGAAACCATGCAGAGCGTGCGCGAGGTCGAGTCGTATGTTCGCCACAACGAGCCGGCCGCGTACACGTTCGCGCTCGGCGGCTTCAACCTGTACGGCGAGGGGCCGAACGGCGGGATGATCTTCGTCACGCTGAAGAACTGGAAGGAACGCAAGGCCGGGCGCGATCACGTGCAGGCGATCGTCGCGCGCATCAACGAGCGCTTCGCGGGTGCGGCGAACACCACGGTGTTCGCGATGAACTCGCCGGCGCTGCCCGATCTCGGTTCGACGAGCGGCTTCGACTTCCGGCTGCAGAATCGCAGCGGGCTCGACTACGCGACGTTCAGTGCTGCGCGCGAGCAACTGCTCGCAGCGGGCGGCAAGGATCCGGCGCTCACCGACCTGATGTTCGCCGGCACGCAGGACGCGCCGCAGCTCAAACTCGACATCGATCGCGCGAAGGCGTCGGCGCTCGGCGTGTCGATGGAAGAGATCAACACGACGCTCGCGGTGATGTTCGGCTCCGACTATATCGGGGACTTCATGCACGGCACGCAGGTGCGCCGCGTGATCGTGCAGGCCGACGGGCTGCACCGGCTCGATCCGGAGGACGTGAAGAAGCTGCGCGTGCGCAACGCGCGCGGCGAGATGGTGCCGCTCGCGGCGTTCGCGACGCTGCACTGGACGCTCGGGCCGCCGCAGCTCACGCGCTACAACGGCTATCCGTCGTTCACGATCAACGGTTCGGCCGCGCCGGGGCACAGCAGCGGCGAGGCGATGGCCGCGATCGAGCGGCTCGCCGCGAAGCTGCCGGCCGGCATCGGCCACGCGTGGTCGGGGCAGTCGTTCGAGGAGCGGCTGTCGGGCACGCAGGCGCCGATGCTGTTCGCGCTGTCGGTGCTCGTCGTGTTCCTCGCGCTCGCGGCGCTGTACGAAAGCTGGTCGATCCCGTTCGCGGTGATGCTGGTCGTGCCGCTCGGCGTGATCGGCGCGGTGCTCGGCGTCACGCTGCGCGCGATGCCGAACGACATCTATTTCAAGGTGGGACTGATCGCGACGATCGGGTTGTCCGCGAAGAACGCGATCCTGATCGTCGAAGTCGCGAAGGATCTGGTCGCGCAGCGCATGTCGCTCGTCGACGCCGCGCTCGAGGCCGCGCGCCTGCGGCTGCGGCCGATTGTGATGACGTCGCTCGCGTTCGGCGTCGGCGTGCTGCCGCTCGCGTTCGCATCGGGCGCCGCGTCCGGCGCGCAGATGGCGATCGGCACCGGCGTACTCGGCGGCGTGATCACGGCGACGGTGCTCGCGGTGTTTCTCGTCCCGCTGTTTTTCGTGAGCGTCGGCCGCCTGTTCGACGTCGGCCCGCGCCGGCGCGGCGGATCGCAACCGGCGACGATGGAGGGTTCGCAATGACGTTTTACCTGAAGGCGTGCACGACTTCGCGGGCGCGGGTCGCGCTGGCCGCCGCACTCGCGTTCGCGCTCGCCGGCTGCTCGCTCGCGCCGCGCTACGAGCGGCCCGCGGCGCCGGTGCCGGCCAGCTATACGCCGGTCGATGGCGACACGCCGCAGGCGGTCGAGGCGGCTGCGTCCGCCGATGCCGCGCTGCTCGACGACTGGCGCGCATATTTCACCGATCCTGCACTGCAGGCGTGGATCGACGCGGCGCTCGCGAACAACCGCGACCTGCGGATCGCGGCCGGCCGGCTCGACGAAGCGCGCGCGCTGTACGGCGTGCAGCGCGCGGACCTGATGCCGTCGGTCGACGCGAACCTCGGCTACGAACGCACGCGCCAGTACGACCCGGTCGTGCGCCAGAGCGCGGTGAGCGGGCTGTATCGTGCGGGCGTCGGCATCAGCGCGTACGAGCTCGACCTGTTCGGCCGCGTGCGCAACCTGTCCGACGCGGCGCTCGCCGAGTATTTCGCGACGGCCGATGCGCAGCGCACGGTGCGTATCGGCGTGATTGCCGAAGTCGCCGGCGCGTACGTTTCCGAACGGTCGTTGCGCGAGCAACTGGCGCTGGCGCAGCGTACGCTCGACGCGCGCGAGCGCATCGCCGCGCTCACGCAGCGCCGCTACGCGGCCGGCACGAGCGACGCGATCGAGTTGCGCTCGGCCGAGATGCTGGTCGCGTCCGCGCGTGCGTCGCAGGCCGCGCTGCAGCGCGAACACGCGCAGTCGGTGCGCGCGCTGCAATTGCTCGCCGGCGATTTTGCGCGCACCGTGCCGGCCGATGGCACCGCGTTCGACACGCTCGCGATCGCGCCGGTGGCGCCCGGCGCGCCGAGCGCGCTGCTCGAACGGCGGCCGGACATCCGGCAGGCCGAGTCGCGGCTCAAGGCCGCGAACGCGCAGATCGGCGCCGCGCGCGCGGCGTTCTTCCCGCGCATCGCGCTGACGACCGATTACGGTTCGGTCAGCGATGCGTTCTCGAGCCTGTTCGCGGGCGGCACGAGCGTGTGGGCGTTCGCGCCGCGCATCACGCTGCCGATCTTCGCGGGCGGCCGCAATCGCGCGAATCTCGACGTCGCGAACGCACGCAAGCACATCGCGGTCGCCGAATACGAGAAGACCGTGCAGACCGCATTCCGCGAGGTGGCCGACGCGTTCACAGCGCGCGACTGGATCGATCGCCAGCTCGCCGCGCAGCAGGACGTCTACGCGGCCGACGGCGCGCGGCTGAAGCTCGCCGAGCGCCGCTACGCGGGCGGCGTCGCGACGTATCTCGAACTGCTCGACGCGCAGCGCAGCACGTACGAGTCGGGGCAGGAGCTGATCCGGCTCAAGGAGCGCAGGCTCGCGAATGCGATCGCGTTGTATCGCGCATTGGGCGGCGGGTGGGCGCCGGCATCGGCGGGGGCTGCTGCCGTGTGATTCCCCGGCCGTGCCGGGTGGCGACGACGCATCGCGAGGTGCCGTCGTCCCCGGTTGGCATCGCCTCTGCCGACGTACCGGCAGAGATCGGCGACGCGTGATACCCGCGCGTCGTCTTCCACGTTTTTCTCCTGGCTGTCGAGCCGAAGGGCCGCCTTCGACCCGACACGCATCCCGGCTGCCTTCTTTCCGATCCCGACCAATCCGCTGCAACGTCGTGTGCGCATCGTCGCGCACGTGCGCCAAATATCGTGGTGGCGCACGGCATGCGACACAGCTTTAAATCCGCGATTGACGATTCGATTAATTCAAGTATTGCGAATAATGCGGGGCGGCAATGTGTCGCGGTAAAACGTTTGTGCGGATTGCGCAATCGTTTGCGTGAAAATTTCAGCCGGCGAAAAATGGACCGTTCATTTCCTGTCAGTTGAAAATAGATGACTGTCATCGTCGCGGCAGGACAACGATGGCTGGATTGGACAGAATTTTGTCTTTCGAAGTCGGTGATGTGGGGAAGCCTCGGCCAGCAAGGCGAGGCGGGGTGGCGGCAATTCGAAAAAAGAAATGTCTTTAGTTTTCAGTCGGTTCCGGAAAATTGAAAAGGACTTCGGAAGAAAAATCGCCGGATTGAGAATTACAAGGAAGGAGTGCGTTTGAAAGTGTGTAAATCGTCAATTGTCATGGACGATTTAACAATGATTTACAGAATTCTTTCATGCCTATCTCGATAATGCCGCCTCGTGACGGACGGGAGCCAACCACGCGCTGCTTTTTGTATCCGTCACGTCGTCCATTCCCTTTGCAATTCACACGGAAAACGTCATGAAAAAATCCCTCCTGACCGCTGTCGCACTCGCAGCCCTGTCCACCTCGGCTTTCGCAGAGGGCACCGGCACGATCAACTTCACGGGCGAGATCGTCGCAGGCGCATGCGGCATCGATTCGGGCTCGGTCAACCAGACCGTGAACCTCGGCAAGGTGCCGACCCACACGTTCAAGCAGGCCGGCGACAAGTCGACGCCGACCAACTTCGACATCAAGCTGACCGACTGCGACACGAGCATCGCGCGGAACGCGTACTTCACGTTCACGGGCACGTCGAGCGCGGGCCAGCCGAAGCTGCTCGCCACGATCGGCTCGGCAACCAACGTCGGCATCCGCCTGCAGTCTGCGTCGGGTGAATACCTCGACAACGGCGCGGAGCAAAAGGCGCCGACCGTGCTGCAGAACGGCACGAACGTCGCACGCTTCGCGGCGATGTACGAAGCAACGGCAGCCGCCGTGACGCCGGGTACCGCCGACGGCGTGGCGAACTTCACGGTTCGCTACCAGTAAGCGTCCATACCGGAGAAGGGGTGCCCGCATCCTTTCTCCCTCCTCGTTTCCTTCCCGTTTCTTCTTCCTCGGACTTCCGGTAGCGCCGCGTGCGAATCAGACATTCCTTCCTTTGCGTCTCCGTGCTGGTGGTCGGCAGCCAGAGCCATGCGACGGAATTCAATTCGTCGTTCCTCGACATCGACGGCACGAACAACGTCGACCTGTCGCAGTTCTCCCAGGCCGACTTCACGCTGCCGGGCGAATACATGCTCGACGTGCAGGTCAACGACCTGTTCTACGGGTTGCAGGCGATCCAGTTCATCGCGCTCGATGCGTCCGGCGCCGGCAAGCCGTGCCTGCCGCCGGAACTCGTCGCGCAGTTCGGACTGAAGCCGTCGCTCGCGAAGGATCTGCCGCGCTTCCAGGGCGGCCGTTGCGTCGATCTCGGCGCGATCGAGGGGGCAACCGTGCGCTACTTGAAGAGCGACGGGCGCCTCAAGATCACGATTCCGCAGGCCGCGCTCGAGTTCACCGATTCGACCTATCTGCCGCCGGAGCGCTGGTCCGAGGGGATTCCGGGCGCGATGCTCGACTATCGCGTGATCGCGAACACGAACCGCAGCTTCGGTGCGGGCGGCGCGCAGACGAATTCGATCCAGGCCTACGGCACGATCGGCGCGAACTGGGATGCGTGGCGTTTTCGCGGCGACTACCAGGCGCAGTCGAACGTGGGCAACACGGCATACGCGGACCGCACGTTCCGCTTCAGTCGGCTTTACGCATTTCGCGCGCTGCCGTCGATCCAGTCGACGGTGACGTTCGGCGACGACTACCTGAGTTCCGACATCTTCGACACGTTCGCGCTGACCGGCGCGTCGATCCGCAGCGACGACCGCATGCTGCCGCCTTCGCTGCGCGGCTATGCGCCGCTGATCTCGGGTGTCGCGCGCACCAATGCGACCGTGACCGTGTCGCAGGCGGGTCGCGTGCTCTACGTGACGCGCGTGTCGCCGGGCGCGTTCGTGCTGCAGAACATCAACACGAGCGTGCAGGGTACGCTCGACGTCGCGGTCGAGGAAGAGGACGGCAGCGTGCAGCGCTTCCAGGTGACGACGGCCGCCGTGCCGTTCCTCGCGCGCACTGGACAACTGCGCTACAAGGCCGCCGTCGGCAAGCCGCGGCAGTTCGGCGGCGCAGGCATCACGCCGTTTTTCGGCTTCGGCGAAATCGCGTACGGCCTGCCGCTCGACGTCACGGTGTACGGCGGCTTCATCGCGGCATCGGGCTATACGTCGATCGCGCTCGGCGTCGGCCGCGATTTCGGCACGTTCGGGGCGGTATCGGCCGACGTCACGCGCGCGCGCGCGCGGCTGTGGTGGAATGGCGCGACGCGCAACGGCAACTCGTACCGCATCAACTATTCGAAGCACTTCGACGGGCTCGATGCGGACGTGCGCTTCTTCGGCTATCGCTTCTCCGAGCGCGAGTACACCAACTTCGCGCAGTTCTCCGGCGACCCGACCGCGTACGGCCTCGCCAACAGCAAGCAGCGCTACTCGGCGACGATGTCGAAGCGCTTCGGCGACACGTCGACCTATTTCTCGTACGACCAGACGACCTACTGGGCGCGCTCGTCCGAGCAGCGCGTGGGCCTCACGCTGACGCGCGCGTTTTCGGTCGGCGCGCTGCGCAACCTGAACGTCAGCGTGTCGGCCTACCGCACGCAGAGCGCGGGCGCGAGCGGCAATCAGTTTTCGGTGACCGCGACGCTGCCGATCGGCGGCCGCCACACCGTCACGTCGAACCTGACGACGGGCGGCGGCAGCACGAGCGTGAACGCGGGTTACATCTACGACGACCCGGACGGTCGCACCTACCAGGTCAACGCAGGCGCGACCGACGGCCGCGCGGCGGCGAACGCGAGCTTCCGCCAGCGCACGTCGACGTATCAGCTGACCGCGCAGGCGTCGACGCTCGCCAACGCGTATGCGGCCGCGTCGCTCGAAGTCGACGGCTCGTTCGTCGCGACCCGGTACGGCGTGTCCGCGCACGCGAACGGCAACGCCGGCGATACGCGCCTCCTGGTATCGACCGACGGCGTGCCCGACGTGCCGCTGTCCGGCACGCTCACGCATACCGACTCGCGCGGCTATGCGGTGCTCGACGGGATCTCGCCGTACAACGTGTACGACGCGACCGTCAACGTCGAGAAGCTTCCGCTCGAAGTGCAGGTGTCGAACCCGATCCAGCGCATGGTGCTGACCGACGGCGCGATCGGCTTCGCGAAGTTCTCCGTCGCGCGCGGCAGCAACCTGTACCTGACGCTGACCGACGCGGCCGGCAAGCCGCTGCCGTTCGGCGCGTCGGTGCAGGACGCGGCGAACGGCAAGGAGCTCGGCATCGTCGGCGAGGGCGGCGCGGCGTTCCTGACGCAGGTTCAGCCGAAATCCGCGCTCGCGGTGCGCGCGGGCGAGCGCACGCTGTGCACGGTGGACGCACTGCCCAACCAGCTTCAACTCGAAGGCACGCCGATTCCGGTGACGTGCCAGACGCCCGGCGAGTCGCATGCGGCCGCACGGGCCGAACGATGATTTTCACGGATCCAGCGATGAACCCTGCTTTCTCTCTTTCCTTCCTGCGACGCGCGTCGTGCATGCTGGCCGCGGCCGGCGCGCTGGTCGCCGGTGTCGCGCACGCGGCGATCGTGCCGGACCGCACACGCGTGATCTTCAACGAAGGCGAACAGGCCGCGATCGTCACCATCACGAACAAGAGCACGACGTATCCGTATCTCGTGCAGTCGTGGCTGGAGGACGTGAAGGGCAACAAGATCACGTCGCCGCTGATGGTCGTGCCGCCGCTGCAGCGCGTCGAGGCGAACGAGCGCAACGTGCTGCGGATCGCCAGGCTGCCGGGCACCGAGCTGCCGGCCGATCGCGAATCCGTCTTCTACCTGAACATCCGCGAAGTGCCGCCGAAGTCCGATACGCCGAATACGCTGCAGATCGCGCTGCATACGCAGATGAAGCTGTTCTATCGGCCGAAGGCCGTGCAGCCGCCGCGCGACGAGGACTGGACGTTGCCGATGACGCTGCGCGTCGACGCGGGGGCGCACAAGCTCGTGTTCGACAACCCGACGCCGTACCACGTGACCGTGGTCGAGGTGACGGCGGGCGCGCAGAAGACGCCGGTGCCGATCGAGCCGGTGATGGTGAGCCCGATGAGCACGGCCGACGTGGCGTTCAAGGCGGCGACGCCGTCGACGCTGTTCGTCACGCACATCGACGATTACGGCGGCCAGGTGGCGGTCGAGTATGCGTGCGACGCCGGTGCGTGCAAGAGCGTGAAGAAATGAGCGGCGCGATGCGCGAACGACGGTTGCCGGCGGCGTGGCTGCGCTGGCTCGTGCTCGCATTGCTGGTCGCGGCGGCGCAGCCGGCGTGGGCATTGCGATGCCTGACGAACAGCGGCGCGACCTCGCTGACCGAGCCGATCGGCGGCGTCGCGTCGTATCCGACCGACGCGCCGGACGGATACGTGATCTGGGTGTCGCCGGTCCGCACCACGTCGGGTTATTGCTACAAGGACCTCGGCGATTCGGGCAGCCTGAAAGTCGTCGACAACATCTATTTCTACGCGAACCCGAATCGCACGAATCCGGCCGCGTGGGGGCTGGAAATCGGCATCCGCTACAAGGGCATCGACTACTTCGACAAGACGAGCAACCGCGGCGGCGGGGTGTTCACTGGCTATTCGGTGCCGCCGTGCAGCAGGTACGACTTCGATCGCGGGCGTTGCCAGCAGACCCGCATCAGCATCGACTACCAGGTCGTCGTGCGCAAGAAGGGCAACTGGGTCCAGCCGCCGAGCGATATCTACACGGTGTTCCAGTTCGACGGCGAGTTCGGGCTGAATGCGTACAACCCGAGCTTCCAGTACCGCCTGAGCGGCCTGCGCAACCTCAAGCCGACGCCGTGCTTCGTCGACGTGCTCGTGACGCCTGAACCCGGCATCGTCAATTTCGGACAGGTGCAGGCCGTCGGCAATGGCTTCATGCCGGCGGTGCCGCGCAAACGGTTCTCGTTGTCGCTGACCAAGAAATGCAACGTCGCGGTACGCGTCGACGGATACTTCGAAACGAGCTTTCCGGTTCAGAACGGCTTGCTGGTGCCGGCGAAGGACAGCAATTTCGGGATCGGCATCGAGGACAGCCAGGGCAAGGCCATTCCGTTCAACCAACAGTTCAACCTCGCGCAGTTTCCGTCCAACGTCATGAACCAGAGCGTGTTGATGGACGCGGTGCTGAAGTCGTTCGGGCCGCCGAAGATCGGGCGGTTCGATGCGACGGCGACGATCCGGCTGTTCATCTATTGACGCGAGCCGCGCGAGCGCGGCTCGACGCACGGCACGCACCTCAAAGAAACGCCGGCTTGCCGGCGCTTCTTTGAGGCTCGCGACGCGCTGCTCAAAGCACTCGGCGGCACACCCGATGCGGATGCGCTTCGGCGGGGCCGGGGGATTCCAGTCGCGTCTTGGTCGAAATCCTGTCGTTCCGCCGTCCAGTTCGCCAAAACACGGAATCCGCCAATTGATCAGACAAATCCCGATAACCGGAAGGGGCATTCGGTAATCGGATTGAGAATGATTTGCGTTTACGTTAAATTGCGCTATCTCGAAATCTGACGGAGCAGATCGATGGCTATGGCGGAAGTGCTCGAACGACCGGCAGCGGTAACGGCGAACCCGTTCCTCGGCAGTTGTCCCGACCGGCCGTCGTGCCCCGCGCCGCGTGCGCGCCGTACCGCCGAGCCGCATGCGCAGGGCGCGCTGCTCGACGTGCTGATCTCCCATCGCGCGATGCTCGTCAACGTCGCGCGCGGCTTCGTCGGTTGTGCGAGCCGCGCCGAGGACGTCGTGCACGACGTGTTCGTGAAGCTCGTCGAATTCCCGAACCAGGACGCGGTGCGCCAGCCGGTCGCGTACGTGACGCGGATGGTGCGCAACGCATCGATCGACGCATGCCGCCGGCAAAGCCTCGAGAACGTCTATCACACGGAAGAGGACGACGGCTTCGACGTGCCGTCGCCGGAACCGACGCCCGAAGCCGCGCTGATGACGCGCGACACGCTGCGCCGCGTGTGGGCCGCGCTCGACGACCTGCCGGCGCGCAGCCGCGCGGCGTTCGAGATGGTGCGGCTGCGCGAGGAGACGCTGCAGACCGCGGCGCGCGCGCTGAACGTGTCGCAAACGCTCGTGCATTTCATGGTGCGCGACGCGGAACGGCACTGCGCGGAATGCCTCGACGCGTGCCATCGCGGCGACGCGTGCCCGGCGTTCCTCGGCGGCCGCGCGCAGCGCCGGTAAAAAATCGCGCCGGCCAATCGTCTTCAAGACAGGAGCGGCCGATCCGATGATTCGCCGCTTCGCCTCCCTCAACCGCCTCCCGCTTTTTTCGATCATGACGCAAGCCACGACGCCTTCCGCAGACACCGACGACCTCGTCTACACGGTCGTCATCAACGACGAGGAACAGTATTCGATCTGGCCGACGTTCCGGCCCGTGCCGGCCGGCTGGCGCGAGGTCGGCGTGCGCGGCCCCAAGGCCGACTGCCTCGCGCACATCGAGACCGTCTGGACCGACATGCGCCCCGCGAGCCTGCGCCGCGCGATGGATGGCGATCGCGCGACGCGCGCGTCGTGACCCGCTGCGCCGCGTGCGCGGCGCGCCACCTGAAGAGGACGTTGCATGACCCTGCTTTCGTTGCCGACGCTCGACGACCTGCGTATCGAGCCGGGGCTGCCCACCGTCGTGTCACCGCGCAGCGCCGACGGCTTGTCGATCGACGAGATCGCGCCGCTCGCGCATGCGATCGCGGCCGACGCGCTCGAACGGGCGGGCGGTGTGCTGTTCACGGGCTTTCACGTGCCGTCGATCGATGCGTTCCAGCAGTTCGCGGCGTCGTTCGGCGATCCGCTGATCGGCTACGAATACGCGTCGACGCCGCGCAGCCAGGTCGAAGGCGCCGTCTACACGTCGACCGAATACCCGCCGCATCGCGCGATTCCTCTGCACAACGAGCAGTCGTACACGCGAGAGTGGCCGCTGCGGATCTGGTTCCATTGCGCGCTCGCGGCGCCGACAGGCGGTGCGACGCCGATCGCGGACAGCCGCGCCGTCTATCGCGCGCTCGATCCGGCGCTGGTCGCGCGCTTCGAGCAGCGCGAGCTGCTGTACGTGCGCAATTTCGGCCAGGGGCTCGACCTGCCGTGGCAGCAGTCGTTCGGCACGAACGAGCCGGCCGAGGTCGAGCGGATGTGCGCGGCGCGTGGAATCGAATGCGCATGGCGCACCGATGACGACGGCGAACTGCTGTTGCGCACGCGCGAACGCTGCCAGGCCGTCTCGCGCCATCCGCGCACCGGCGAGCGCGTGTGGTTCAACCAGGCGAACCTGTTTCACCTGTCCGCGCTCGACGACGACATGCAGGAAGCGCTCGTCGATGCGGTCGGGCTCGAGAACGTGCCGCGCAACGTGTATTACGGCGACGGCGCGCCGCTCGAGGCCGACGCGCTCGCGGAAATCCGCGACGTGCTCGATCGCCAGCGCATCGTGTTCCCGTGGCGGACGGGCGACGTGCTGATGCTCGACAACATGCTGACCGCGCACGCACGCGACCCGTTCGACGGGCCGCGCAAGGTGGTCGTCGCGATGGCGCAAAGTTACACGGTCCCGCGCGCGGCCGAACGGAGGACCGATGACGCGTAGTCCCGCCGCGCTCGCCGCGCGCGGATTGACGGTGGGTTATCGCGACCATGTCGTGATCGACGGGCTGGACCTGTCGATCGCGGCCGGCCGCGTGACGGCGCTGTGCGGCCCGAACGGCTGCGGCAAGAGCACGCTGCTGCGCACGCTCGCGGGCCTGCAGCCCGCGCGTGCGGGCCACGTCGACGTGAACGGCAAGCCGCTCGCGTCGTTTCACCGTCGCGCGCTCGCGCGCGAGCTCACGATGCTCGCGCAGTTCAACCAGATTCCGTCGGGGCTGACCGTGCGCGAACTGGTCGCGTACGGCCGCTACGCGTATGGCGGTTTCCTGCGCGGGCTGTCGCGCGCCGATCATGCGGCGATCGACGAGGCACTCGACACGAGCGGCCTCGCCGGTGACGCCGAGCGTGACGTCGGCGCCCTGTCGGGCGGCGAGCGGCAGCGCGCGTGGATCGCGATGGCGCTCGCGCAGCAGGCGCCGATCGTGCTGCTCGACGAGCCGACGACCTATCTCGACATCCATCATCAGCTCGACATCCTCGACGCGCTGCGCGCGCTGAACCGCGCGCGCGGGCTGACGATCGTGTGGGTTCTGCACGACCTGAACCAGGCGGCCGCGTACAGCGACGACATCGTGCTGATGCGTGCCGGCCGCCTCGTCGCGCAGGGCTCGCCCGACGCGATGCTGGAGCCGGCGCGGCTGCGCGCGGCGTTCGGCGTCGACATGCTGAAGCTCGCGCATCCGCAGACGGGCGCGCCGATGTGCGTGCCGGCCTACGGGCCGCCGGCATCCGGCACGGCGGACGCGTTCGATCGCGCGGTTCAACGGGATATCGCCGTATGACGACGTTCGCGATGCGCAAGCGGCTCGCGGCGAGCGGGCGGGGCGCGGCATCCGGCCGCCGTGCCGGCGCGCTCGCGCTCGGCCTCGTCGGGTTGATCGCGGCGCTGGCCGTGCTGCGCGTTGCACCGGACCTGCGCGTGTGGTGGAACGCGGTGCCGGGCAGCGACGCCGCCGCGCTCGCGGGCGTGTTCCTGTTCGACCTCAACCTGCCGCGTGTCGCGGCCGCGCTCGTCGCGGGCGGCTGCCTCGGTATCGCGGGCGCGCTGTTCCAGTCGCTCACGCGCAACCCGCTCGCGTCGCCCGACCTGCTCGGCGTGACGGGCGGCGCCCAGCTCGGCCTGCTCGCAGCGATGCTGGTGCCGGCGCTCGCCGGCGTCGCGTCGGTGCCGCTGCTGTTCGTGTGCGGCCTGATCGCCGCCGCGTGCGCGATCGTCGCGGCGGGCGGCTGGCGCGCGACACCGCTGCGGCTCGTGCTCGCGGGCAGCGTGTGCATGCTGCTGTTCGCGGCGCTGTCGACGCTCGTGCTCGCGTTCTTCGAGCAGAACATCGCGGGCGCGGCGCTGTGGACCAACGGCAGTCTCTATCAACCCGGCGCGACCGGGCTCGCGCTCGCCGCGCGCTGGCTCGTCGTGCCGCTGCTGGCGCTGCCGTTCGTGATCCGGCCGCTGAATCCGCTCGCGCTCGGCGACGAGGCGGCGGCCGCGGCCGGCGTGCGCGTCGACGCGGCGCGGCTCGCCGCGACGATCGTCGCGGTCGCGTTCACGAGCGTGGCCGTCAGCATCGCCGGCCCGCTGTCGTACGTCGGGCTCGTCGCGCCGAACCTGCTGCGCCAGGTGCGCGGCGCACGCGCGGCCCGGCTCGGCGTGCTGGTGCCGCTGTCGGCGCTCGCGGGCGGCGCGCTCGTGCTCGTCACCGACAGCGCGGTGCTCGCGTCGGGCCTCGACGCGACGCTGTCGACCGGCGTCGCGATCGCGCTCGTCGGCACGCCGCTGATGCTCGCGATGATCCGGCGCGGCGCCGCATGGTCGGGCGTGCTGCACGCACAAGCCGAACGCGCGGCCGGCGGCGGGTCGACGCGGATGGTCGCCTGGCTCGAACGGCTCGGCTGGCCGCTGCGCACCGTGCTGTTCGTCGCGGCCGGCGTGCTCGTCGTGTTCGTCGGCGTGTCGGCCGGTTCCGAATGGCTGTCGCCGGCATGCTGGTCCGCTGCGCTGTCGGGCCACGATGCCGTCGCGCGGATGCTGATCGACCTGCGCATGCCGCGGCTCCTGTGCGCGCTCTTCGCGGGTGCGCTGCTGGCCGTGAGCGGGGTCGCGATGCAGAGCGTCGTGCGCAACCCGCTCGCGGGGCCCGAAGTGCTCGGCGTCACGCAGGGCGCGGGGCTCGTCACGCTGTTCGCGCTGTCGACGTGGCCGCTGATGGGGCACGTGACGCTCGCCTTGGCCGCGTTGACCGGCGGTGCACTGTCGCTCGCGATCACGCTCGTGCTGAATCACCGGCATCGTTACGCACCGCTCGCGGTCGCGCTGACCGGCATCGTGATCGGCGCGTTGTGGACGACGCTTGCGCAATGGCTGATCACGCAGGAAAGCGTGCAGCCCGCGCGCTTCGTCGTGTGGCTCGTCGGCGGCACCTATGGCCGCGGCTGGGGCGAGGTGTCGATGCTGCTGCCGTGGTGCGTGCTCGCGGTCCCCGTATTCGCATGGCTCGCGCGGCCGCTCGACATGCTCGCGCTCGGCGACGACCAGGCGGCCGCGCTCGGCCTGCCGGTCGCCGCGTTGCGGCCGCTCGCGCTGACGATCGCGACGCTCGCCGCCTGCGCGGCCGTCGCGGCGGTCGGGCCGATCGGCTTCATCGGGCTGATGGCGCCGCACGTCGCGACGATGCTCGGCGCACGCCGGCACCGCACGCGGCTGTGGCTCGCGGCCGCATGCGGCGCGCTGATCCTCGGGTGCGCCGACCTGGCCGCCCGCACGGTCGTCGCGCCGCGCGAAGTGCCCGCCGGCGTGCTGACCGCGCTGATCGGCGCGCCGTATCTGCTCGGTCTGCTGATCCTCGAGGGGCGCCGCGCCCGGCGCGCGGGGCGATGACGCCGGCGCTCGACTGTGCACGCGCCACGCGCTTTTCCGCGTTCGCGCCCGAACCGTTCGCCGAGCATCTCGACGCGGTGCGGCTCGGGATGCCCGACGACGCGCACGCGCCGGGCCGGATCGTCGTGCCCGTCGGCGCGCTGCCCGATCATCGCGATGCGCTGCTCGACGCGATGGTCCGCCACTACGGCGGCGATCCGGCGCTGCACGCGCGCGCGCTGATGTCGCAATGGAGCAAGTACTACTTTGGCCGCGCGGCGCCTGCCGGCGTGGTCGCCGCGCTGACGCTGGGCCGGCCGCTCGACATGGCGCCGGAGCGCACGTTCGTCGCGCTCGACGACGGGATGCCGGCCGCGCTGTATTTCGCGCCGGACGCGCTCGGCGCGCCGTGCGTCGCGCCCGCGCCGCGCTATGCGGGGCTCGTCGCGCATCTCGGCGCGGTGATCGACCTGCTCGCGGCGATGGGCCGCGTTACGCCGCGCGTGCTGTGGAGCAACGCGGGCAACCTGCTCGACTATCTGCTCGACACGTACCGTTCGCTGCCATGCGCGGCCGATCCCGCTCGCGATGCCGACTGGCTGTTCGGCGCGTCCTGCGTCGAGGGCGAGCCGAATCCGCTGCGCCTGCCGGTGCGCGACGCCGTGCCGCGCTCGCCGCTGCTGCCGACGCCGTTTCGCGCGCGACGCGTGTGCTGCCTGCGCTACGAAATTCCTGGAGAAACGCAACTGTGTGGAAGCTGCCCGCTGCTATTGACGATGGACGACGCGACGCTGGCCGAGCAGGACGCGATCCGGTGACGCCGGCACCGCATGCCGGCCGTCGCCATGCGCTCGGCGCACTGGCCGCGCTCGGCGCCGCATGCTGCGGCGCGCTGGCCGCGCCGGCCGCCGCGGTCGCGAACGACGCGCGCGGCGGGCAGGGCGGCATGCCTTCGCAATCGGGCCGCTCGCTCGCCGGCAACCCCGTCGTATCGCAGGCGAGCGCGACGATGCCGGTGCGGCCGCAACGCGTGGTCGCGCTCGACTTCATGTTCGCCGAAAGCGCGATCGCGCTCGACATCGTGCCGGTCGGCATGGCCGATACCGCGTTCTATCCGGGTTGGCTCGGCTACGAGAGCGACCGGCTCGCGCACGTGACCGACATCGGCTCGCGTCAGGAGCCGGGGCTCGAGGCGATCGCCGCGGTGAAGCCCGACCTCATCATCGGCGTCGGCTTCCGGCATGCGCCGATCTTTGCCGCGCTCGACCGGATCGCGCCGACGATCCTGTTCCAGTTCAGCCCGAACGTGTCGGAAGACGGCGTGCCCGTCACGCAGCTCGACTGGATGCGCCAGATCTTCCGGACGATCGGCACCGTGACCGGGCGTGATGCGCGCGCGAACGCGGTCGAAGCACAACTCGACGCGGGGATCGCGCGCAACGCATCGCGGCTCAGGGCGGCGGGACGCGGCGGCGAACGTATCGCACTGCTGCAGGATCTCGGGCTGCCCGATCGCTACTGGGCGTATACCGGCAACAGCACGTCGGCGGGCCTCGCGCGCGCGCTCGGGCTCGACCCGTGGCCGAAGAAGCCGACGCGGGAAGGCACGCTTTACGTGACGTCCGCCGATCTGCTCCGGCAACGCGATCTCGCCGTGCTGTTCGTCACCGCGACGGGGATGGACGTGCCGCTGTCGTCGAAACTCGATTCGCCGGTGTGGCGTTTCGTGCCGGCGCTGCGTGAACGCAGGATCGCGCTCGTCGAACGGAACATCTGGGGGTTCGGCGGCCCGATGTCGGCGCTGAAGCTGGCCGACGTGATGACCGATACGCTGCTGAAGCTGCCGGCCGTGCGCTGAACGCGCGGCTTGTCGCTCGCGGGCAGGGCAGCGCGTGAACGAAAGTCGCGCAGGCATTCGCTTGCCGAACGATCCAATACCAGTACACCGAACGATATTTTCCGAACACCGGCCGCCTGCGTGCCGCAATCGCGGCACGCAGGCGGCCGGTGCTCACGCGTGCTTACGCGCTGAGCGCATCGGCGCCATCCCGTGCGCGTGACCGCGCGGGCGTCGTGTCGCTGACGATCTGTCCGTTGTCGAGCTTCAGCAGGCGGTCGGCGAGATCGAAATAGCGATCGTCGTGCGTGATCACGATCACGGCCTTGCCGCGCGCGCGCAGTTCGGGCAGCAGCTGCTCGTAGAACACCGCCTTGAACGACGGATCCTGGTCGGCCGCCCATTCGTCGAACAGGTAGAACGGCCGGTCCTCCAGATACGCGACGACGAGCGCGAGCCGCTTGCGCTGCCCGGTCGACAGCGCGCGGTTCGAGAACGCGCCGTCGACGACCTTCACCTTGTGATCGAGCGCGAGCTTCGCGACCAGCGCGTTCGCGCGCGCATCGGCCTGCGCACGCGCCGGATCGTCGGGATCGACGATACCGAGCAGCGCATCGAACAGGTGGAAGTCGTTGAACACCGCGCTGAAGCGCTGCCGGTACGCCGCACGCTCGCGCCAGCCGATCGTGCGGCCGTCGACCTCGATCGCGCCTTCCTCCGGCTCGTAGAGCCCCGTCAGGACCTTCGCGAGCGTCGTCTTGCCGCTGCCGTTGCCGCCGACGATGAATACGAGCTCGCCCGGCCGGATCGTCAGGTCGATCGGCCCGATCCGGAACATCCGTTCGTCGCGCTCGTGGAAATACGCGTGCGTGACGCCGCGCAGCGTGACGGCGCCGGCCGGCGGCACGTCGGGGGCGTCGCTGGCGGGCGGCACCGTGCGCAGCGCGCCGAACTCGGCCATCACGCCCTCGATGCGCCCGAGCGACACGCGCGCCGCATTGACGGTCGGCAGGTTGTTCAGCAGCCCGTCGAGCGGCACCAGCATGAACAGGAACACGACGACGTAGCCGGCCGCCGTGCCGGCATCGGCATGCACGCCGAGCTGCGGCCAGAACGCGGCCGCGCCGAGGAACACGTAGAACAGGAAGATGATCCAGCCGACGCCGACCGCATACGCGCTGAACGCGCGGCGGCGATGGTCGCGCACCTCGCCGATCGCCGCGCCGAGCTGGCCGTCGACGAACTGGCGCGCGCGCGCGTCGTGCAGCTTCAGTTCCTTCGCGCCGGAGAACAGCGAGCCGAGATAGCCGAACAGGCGATCCTGCGCCTGGCCGGCCGCCTCGAGCGACGCGATCGCGCGGCGATCGCCGGTGTGATAGCCGAGCGAGCCCGCGACGATCGCGGTCAGCGCGAGCAGGCACACGGGCCACGACAGCCACGCGAGATAGCCGAGGCAGCCGAACACGATCGAGCCGTGCATCACCAGGTTCGGCAGCGCGAAGAACAGCATCGACACGTTGGTCGCGTCGTCGGTCAGCACCGACTGCACGGGCGCCGCGCCGATCCGCTCGATGTCGCGCAGCTCGGCCGCGCCGACGCGCCGCGCGAGATGCACGCGCAGCCGCGCCATCGTGTCCTGCGACAGCCGGGCGAACAGCGTGCCCGACACGATGCGCGTGACGAGCGCGATCACCGCGCACAGCGCGAAGCGCCACGCGAGCGACGCGTCGGCCGCGCCGGGCGTCGCGAGCGCGCGGTTCAGCGTCGCGACGAGCAGCACGCTCGCGACGCCGTTGAGCACGCAGGCGACGAGCGCCAGCGCGAGCGACGCGCGGCTTTCGCGCAGCAGCGCAAGGATGAGGCGGGCCGCGGGGCGGCCGGGGGAGGCGTCGAGGGGCGGCGGGGAAGCGGGCTCGTGGGCGGCAGTCATCGGCAACGTCGGTAAATGAAGGGCGGGCAAATCATGCGGAAAACGGCAAGATCGATGCGAACGCAGCGCGCGGCACGGGCCCGGTCGCGGCGTTCCTCCCTGATAGACGAACGGGCCGCGCAAATATTTAGCCGTGCCTTCAAAAAATGCATCCGTTCGGGTTTTACGCGCAAAACGGTAAAAAATCGGCCGCGCCGTTCGTCACACCAGTGAAGCCGCCCCATGCGGCCCCGAGACTTGGCCGAAGCGGCCGGACCGAAGGACTTCACGCACATGACGAGTTTCCCGACTGCGCTGCATCACCGAATTCGCGAACTGGCGCGCCGTGCGCCCGACGCGCCCGCGCTCGCCGCGCCTTTCCAGAACGACCTGCGCCTGTCGCGCGGCGCGCTCGACGCGCGTGCGTCGCACCTTGCCCGCCGGTTGCGCGCGGCCGGTGTCGGCGCGGAAGTGCGGGTGGGCGTCTGCGTCGAACGCTCGTGCGAGCTGTTCGTCGCGCTGCTTGCCGTGCTGAAGGCGGGCGGCGTATTCGTGCCGCTCGATCCGCGTCATCCGGCCGCGCGTCTGGACTGGATCGTCCGCGATGCGCAATTGCGCCACGGGATCGTCGATGCGGCGGGCCGCGCGGCGCTCGGCGCGCCATTCGAACACGCGTTCGACGCGATGTCCGCGGATGCGGGGCCAGCCGCCTTCGCCGACGACGAGGATGTGCCGGTGCATCCGCGCGCGGCGGCCTACATGATCTATACGTCGGGCTCGACCGGCACGCCGAAGGCGGTGGTCGTCGAGCACGGTCCGCTCGCCGCGCATTGCGACGCGCTCGCGGCCACGCTGCCGATCGAGGGCGGAGACCGCCTGCTGCATTTCGCGTCGGTCAATTTCGATGCCGCGCACGAATGCTGGCTCGCGCCGCTCGCCGTCGGCGCGAGCGTGGCGATTGCGCCGCCGCAGCCGTTCGCGCCGGACGCCGCCCATGCGCTGATGATGAGCGAATCCATCAGTGTCGCCGCGTTTCCGCCCGCGTATCTGCGCGAATTCGCGGCCGTCGCCGCGCGCGACGGCGTGCCGCCGGCGTTGCGCGTGCTCGCGTTCGGCGGCGAGGCGCTGCCGCAACAGGCATTCGAATTCGTGCGCCGCACGTTCCCGTCGGTTCGCCTGATCAACGGCTACGGGCCGACCGAGGCCGTGATCTCCCCGATGCTGTGGCCGGTCGAGCCGGGTGAAATGCCGGTGCTGGCCGACGACGATGCGTATGCGTCGCTGCCGATCGGTCGCGCGATCGGCCCGCGCGTCGCGCGCATCGATGGCGGCGAGTCCGGCGAACCGGGCGAGGGTGGCGAGCTGCTGATCGGCGGCGTATGTCTCGCGCGCGGCTATCACGGCCGCCCGGCGCTGACGGCCGAACGCTTCATTCCCGATGCGCACGGCGAACCCGGTGCCCGCGTGTACCGCACCGGCGACCTCGCACGTCTGCGCGCCGATGGCGCGTTCGATTATCTCGGCCGTCTCGACGACCAGGTCCAGGTGCGCGGCGTGCGTGTGGAGCCCGCGGAAATCGCCGCGTGCCTGCGCGCGCATCCGGCGGTGGCCGACGCGGCCGTGATCGCCGAAACCGGCAACGGGCCGACGCGGCTGATCGCGTGCGTCGCGCTGCGCGCGGCCGCAGACGATGCGGCGCTGAAGGCGCACGTGGGCGCGCAGTTGCCCGCCGCGTGGCAGCCGCACCGGTTCGTGCGCTGCGACGCGCTGCCGTACACGCTGAACGGCAAGATCGACCGTGCCGCGCTACGCGAGCGCATCGCTGCCGCCCGCGACACCGAACGGCCCGCGGGCGACGCCCCGCGCACGCCGACCGAGCAGCAGATCGCCGGCCTCTGGCAAACGCTGCTCGGACTCGATGCGACGCCGTCGCGCGACGACCGCTTCTTCGTGCTGGGCGCCGATTCGCTCGCCGCGATGCAACTTCAGGCCGCGATCCGCGCCGCGTTGCGCGTGAACCTGCGGCTCGACACGCTGTTCGCCGATCCGGCGCTGGCGGAGCTGGCCGCGCACGTCGATCGCGCGGAACGCGAAACGGGCGCGCCGCTGGCCCCGATTGCCGCACGCCGCGCGCCGGCCGATGCCGCCTCATCGGGTGCCCCGTACGTCGATCGCGCCGCATCGCTCGCACAGCAGCGCTTCTGGGTGCTCGCGCAAACGCGCGACGCCAGCGCCGCGTATCACATCGCCGCGCACTGGACGATCGACGGCGTGCTCGACCGCGCCGCATTGCAGCGCGCGCTCGATCACGTGATCGAGCGGCACGACGCATGGCGCACGACCCTCGTCGACAACGACGACGGCATCGTGATGCAGCGCATCCATGCCCGCTTGCCTGTCACGATCGCGACGCTCGACTTGCGCGGCCAGCCGCCGGCCGCGCGCGACGCGCAAGCCGCGCGCCTCGCCGAGCGCGACGCCGGCACGCCGTTCGATCTGTCGAACGGGCCGCTGCTGCGCGCGACGCTCGTCGCGCTCGCCGACGACCGCCACCGGCTGCTGCTGACCGCGCACCATGCGATCACCGACGGCTGGAGCTCGCGCTGCGCATTCGACGAGCTGTCGGCTGCGTACCGCGCGTATGCGGAAGGCCGCGAACCGTCGTTGCCGGCATTGCCGATCCAGTACGCCGACTATGCGGACTGGCAGCGCGACTTGCTCGCCGGCGGCGAAGGCGAGCGTCAGCTCGACTACTGGCGCGGCGTGTTGCGCGACGTGCCGGGCCCGCTCGCACTGCCGGTCGACCGCCAGCCGGGCGCGGCGCGCACGCTGCAGGGCGCACGCGTGTCGGTCCGCCTGCCAGACGCGGTCGCTGCCGACGTCCGGCGTCTCGCGCGCGACGCGCAGGCCACGGTCTTCACGGTGCTGCTGGCCGCGCTCGACGCATGGCTGTCGCGCGTGACCGGCGAGACCGACGTGGTCGTCGCGGTGCCGGTCGCGCATCGCCAGCGCCCGGAAACGCGTGCGCTGCTCGGGCTTTTCCTCAATACGGTCGCGCTGCGCGTGCGGGTGGCGCCGACGCTGCCGTTCCGCGCGCTGGTCGACGCGGCACGCACGGCGGCGCTCGATGCGGTCGCGCACCAGGACGTGCCGTTCGAGCGCGTCGTCGATGCGGTGAAGCCGCCCGTCAAGCGCGGCGACGAATGGCTGCGCGTGAAATTCGCGCAGCAGTTCGATGCACGGCACGACAGCGTGCTGCCGGGTGCCACCGCGGTTGCGACGCCGGGGCCCGATCTCGCCGCGCGCTTCGACTTCGCGCTGGATTTCACGGACGACGCGCACGGCATCGAACTGGTCGCCGCCTATGCGACCGACTGCATCGATGCCGGCACCGCGCGCGCGTGGCTCGACAGCTATGCGGCGCTCGTCGCGTCCGCCGCGCATGAACCGCACCGCGCGACGGCCGCGCTGCCGTGCGATGCGTCGCCGGTGTCGCGCCAGCCGCGCGACGGCCGTGCGCTGAACGTCGAACATGCCGACATCGTCGCCGCCTTCGCGCGGCAGGCTGCCGCGTATCCGCATCGCATCGCGCTCGCCGATGCGTCGGCGTTGCTGACGTTCGCCGAACTCGACGATGCGTCGAACCGCATCGCGCATGCGCTGAAGCTGCGCGGCGCGACGGCCGAAGCCCCCGTCATCGTCTGCATCGAGCGTTCCGTCCGCTTCGTCGTCGGCCTGCTCGGCGCGCTGAAGGCCGGCGCGCTGGCCGTGCTGCTCGACCCGGCCCAGCCGGCCGCACGCGTCGCAGCCGCGGCCGCCGATTGCGGTGCACGCTGGGCGCTCGTCGCGCAGGGGCGGGATGTCGCCGCGTGGCCGGCCGGCAACGACGCGCAGCCGCTCGATGTCGACGCGCTCGCACAGGACGCGACGCTCGCGCATGCGGCCGGCGTACGCGTCGCGCCGCATCCCGGGCAGGGCGCCTATCTGATCTATACGTCGGGTTCGACCGGCACGCCGAAGGGCGTCGTCGTGTCGCACGGCGCACTGGCCGACTACGTGCAGGGGATGCTCGACGAACTTGCATTCGCACCGGAAGCATCGTTCGCGATGGTGTCGACCGTCGCCGCCGACCTCGGCCACACGACGCTGTTCGGCGCGCTGTGCGCGGGCCGCACGCTGCACCTGCTGCCGGCCGCGTGCGCGTTCGATCCGGACCTGTTCGCACACGAGATGCGCCGCCGTGACGTCGGCGTGCTGAAGATCGTGCCGAGCCACCTGCAAGCGCTGCTCGACGCGCGCGTGCCGGCCGACGTGCTGCCGCGCCACGCGCTCGTGACCGGCGGCGAAACGCTGACGTGGGCGCTCGTCGAGCGCCTGGCCGCGCTCGCGCCGGCCTGCCGCGTGATCAACCACTACGGGCCGACCGAAGCGACCGTCGGCGCAATCGCGTGCGACACCGCGTCGATCGGCGCCGATGCGCGCGATCGCGCGAGCGGCGTGCCGCTCGGCCTGCCGCTGCCGAATGCGCGCGCGCTGGTGCTCGACGCGTTCGGCGCGTGCGTGCCGGCCGGTGCAACGGGCGAGCTGTATCTGGGCGGGCCGGGCGTGGCGCGCGGCTACCTGAACCGGCCGGCGCAGACGGCCGAGCGCTTCGTGCCCGATCCGTTCACGCCCGGTGCGCGCCTGTATCGCACCGGCGACCGCGTGCGCCTGCGCGCGGACGGCCGTCTCGCGTTCCTCGGCCGCATCGACGACCAGGTGAAGATTCGCGGCTATCGCGTGGAACCGGGCGAGGTGAGCGCGGCGGTACGCGCGGCCGGCCCGATCGCGCAGGCCGAGACGCTCGCGATCGAGCACGACGCCCGCCTGCGGCTCGCGACGTTCGTCGTGATGCGCGACGGCGCGGCATTCGACGAGCCCGCCCTGCGCGCAGCACTCGGCGCGACGCTGCCCGACTACATGGTGCCCGCGCAATTCGTCGCGCTGGCGCGCCTGCCGGTGACCACGAACGGCAAGATCGATCGCGCGGCGCTGCGCGAACTGGCCGCCGCGCCGGTGGCGGCTGCAGCCGGCGACGCGCCGCAGGGCCCGGTCGAAACGGCGCTCGCCGAAGTCTGGCAGGCGGTGTTGAAGGCGCCGCACGTCGGCCGCGACGACAACTTCTTCGAGCTCGGCGGCGATTCGATTCTGGTGCTGCAGGTGATCGCACGCGCCCGCAAGCGCGGCGTGCGCTTCACGCCGAAGCAGCTGTTCGACGGCCCGACGGTTGCCGAACTCGCGCGCATCGCGAAAACCGGGGACGTTGCCGCCGCGCCGTCGGCATCGGCATCGACATCGACATCGGCGCCGGCTCAGGCCGCAACGGCTGCCGCAGCGGCGATCCTGACGCCGGCACAGCAGCGCTTCTTCGCGCTCGGCGTGCCGCATCCGGGCCACTGGAACCAGTCGGTCGCGTTCGACGTGCGCGGCCCGTTCGATGCCGATGCGTTCGCACGTGCATTCGACGCGCTGCTGATGCATCACGACGCGTTCCGCCAGCGCTTCGCACGCGACGCGGATGGCCGCTGGCACGCGAGCGATGCGGCGAAACCGTACGACGCGCTTCCGTTCGTCGACGTCTCCGCGCGCGACGAAGCCGACGCGCTGACACGCTTCGACGCGCTGCAGCGCCGCCTCGATCTCGGCCGCGGGCCGCTCGCGTGCGCATGTGCGGCGCGGCTGCCGGACGGCGCGACGCGGCTGTATCTGGCGATTCATCACGCGATCGTCGACGGCGTGTCGTGGCGCATCCTGCTCGACGACCTGGACGCCGCGTATCGCGCCGCATGCGAGCGCACGCCGGTTCGCCTTTCCCAGCCGGGCTTGCGTGCGGATGCCTGGGCCGCGCGCCTCGCACGTGCCGCGACGGAGCCGGCGTCGCCGTTCGCCGCCGAAACGGCTTACTGGGCCGGCATGGCAGCGGGCGACGATCTCGTGCCGGATCATCCCGACGCACCGGCGACGAACGCCGACGCGGCCGTCGTCGTGCAGACGATCGACGCGGCGCTGACCCGCGCCGCGCTGACCGACGCGCACGCCGCGTATCGCACGCAGACGATCGAACTGCTGGGCGCGGCGCTCGCGCTGGCGCTGGCCGGCGCCGCGTCGTGCCGCGTCGAATTCGAGGGGCATGGCCGCGAGGCGCTGTTCGACGACGCGGACGCGAGCCGCACGATCGGCTGGCTGACGAGCCACTATCCGGTCACGCTGCCCGTCGAAGCCACCGCGCGCGACACGCTGTGCGCCGTCAAGGACACGCTGCGCGCGGTGCCGCACAGAGGGCTCGGCTTCGGCGTGCTCGCGCACTACGGCGACGCGGCGACGCGTGCGGCGCTGGCCGCCGTGCCGCGTCCGCGCGTAACCTTCAACTATCTCGGCCAGTTCGACGCACCGCGCGACGCGACGCTGGTGCCGCGCTTCGGCGGCACCGGCATCGAGCGCGACCCGCAAGGGCCGCTCGGCAACACGCTCGCGATTCACGCATACCTCGATACCGACCGCGACGGCGCACGCACGCTGAAGGTTCACTGGGTATACGGTGCGCCGCAGTTCGCGCGCGCGACGATCGACGCATTCGCGGATCGCTTTGCCGCCGCGCTGCGCGAACTCGCCGACGCATGCGCAGCGCGTGTCGCGCATCGCGGCGGCGGTGCGACGCCGGGCGATTTTCCGCTCGCCCGGGCCGCCGGCCTCACGCAGGCCGCGATCGAGCGCGCGCCGCTCGACTGGCGCACGATCGACGACGTGTATCCGCTGTCGCCGATGCAGCAGGGGATCCTGTTCCATGCGCTGTTCGCGCCGGGTCATGCAAGCTACGTGAACCAGCTCGTCGCGACCGCGACGGCGCTCGATGCCGACCGGCTCGCGGCCGCGTTCGCCGCGTCCATCGCACGCCACGACATCCTGCGCACCAGCGTGATGCCCGACGAGGCCGCACCGCTGCAATGCGTGCATCGCCATGCACGGATGCCGGTCGAACAGCTCGACTGGCGCATGCGCGGCGACACGCTGGACACCGACTTCGACGCGTGGCTCGCGGCCGACCGCGCACGCGGCTTCGACTGGCGCGAGCCGCCGCTGATGCGCCTCACGCTGATCCGCGTGACGGACGACGCGTGGCGCGTCGTATGGACGCGCCACCACGTGCTGCTCGACGGATGGAGCACGGCGCGCCTGCTTGCCGACGTGCTGCGCGACTATCGCGACCCCGACGCGGTGTCGCCATTCGCGAGCCGCCCGGCGCTGCGCTATCGCGACTTCATCGCGTGGCTCGGCACACGCGACCGCGAGGCCGACGAGCGCTTCTGGACCGGGCGGCTCGCGCGTCTCGACGCACCGACGCTGATCGCCGAGCGCGTGGCCGACCGCGCGGATGCGCAGATGGTCACGTGGCGCGCGACGATCGACGCGGCTGCGACGACGCGTGTCGCGCAAACGGCGCGTGCGCTGAAGCTGACCGTCAACACGCTGGTGCAGGGCGCCTGGGCACTCGCGTTGCAGCGCATGACGCACCAGCCGGCCGTCGCGTTCGGCGCGACCGTCGCGGGCCGTCCCGATGCGCTCGCGGACGTCGACACGGTGCTCGGCCTCTTCATCAACACGCTGCCCGTCATCACCGCACCCGCGCCGCAGCAATGCGCGGCCGACTGGCTGCAGGCGCTGCAGCGCGAAAACGCGGCTGCGGCCGAGCATGCGCACACGCCGCTCGCCGACATCCAGCGCTGGGCACGCGGCGCCGGCGGCGCACTGTTCGACACGCTGGTCGTATTCGAGAACTATCCCGTCGACGACACGGCGCACGATGCCGATCCGCGCGCGCTCGCCCTGAGCGGCGTGCGCAGCATCGAGTCGACCGACTTCGCGCTGACGCTCGTGATCGAGAGCGGCGCCGAACTGACGATCGACTACGGCTACGACACCGCGCGCGTGGATACGCACCAGGTCGAACGCTGGCACCGCGCGTTCGCGTGCGCGCTCGATGCGCTGGCCCGCACGCCGGACGCGCTGCTCGGCACGTTGTCGATCGCCGACGACGCGACGCGCGACGCACTGGCGCGCGCGCAGGACACCGCACGCACGTGGCCGGATGCGCAACGGCAGCCGCTGCATCTGCAATTCGCGGCCGCCGCACGGGCGACGCCCGACGCGATCGCGCTCGAATACGCGGATCCCGACGGTGGCGTGCAGCGCGCGACCTATCGCGAGCTCGACCTGAACACGACGCGCGTCGCCGCCGCATTGCGCCGGCGCGGCGTGCGGCCCGACACGCCGGTTGCGCTGTGCGTCGAGCGTTCGTTCGACATGGTGACGGCGCTCGTCGGCGTGCTGAAGGCCGGCGCCGCGTACCTGCCGGTCGATCCCGACTATCCGGCCGAGCGCATCGCGTACCTGCTGCGCGACGCGCGGCCCGCGGTCGCGATCACGCAGGCGCATCTGCGCGAGCAGGTCGAGGCCGCGCTCGGCGACGACGCGACGACGCAACTGCTGACGGTGACCGATCTGCTCGCGGACGAGGCAGGCGAAGTGGACGCCGCCGCCGACTTTGCTACCGACATCGACGATGCACAGCTCGCCTACCTGATCTATACGTCCGGCTCGACCGGCAAGCCGAAGGGCGCCGGCAACTCGCACGGCGCGCTCGCGAACCGCATCGCGTGGATGCAGCACGCGTACCGGCTGACGCGCGACGACGTCGTGCTGCACAAGACGCCGTTCGGCTTCGACGTGTCGGTGTGGGAATTCGTGTGGCCGCTCGCGATTGGCGCGAAGCTCGCGATCGCCGCGCCCGGCGACCATCGCGATCCGGCCCGCCTCGCGGCGGCGATCCACGCGCACGGCGTGACGGTGCAGCACTTCGTGCCGTCGATGCTGGCCGCGTTCGTCGCGTATCTCGACGACTTTTCGGCCGCCACGCAATGCGACAGCGTGCGCCTGATCGTCGCGAGCGGCGAGGCGCTCGCGCCCGAACTCGTCGCGAAGGTCGCGCGCCTCGTGCCGAACGCGACGCTCGTGAACCTGTACGGGCCGACGGAAGCCGCCATCGACGTGTCGCACTGGACCTGCGGCCCGGACGACGCCGGCGCCGTCGCGGTGCCGATCGGCCATCCGATCGCGAACCTGCAGCTGCACGTGCTCGATGCGGCCTGGCAGCCCGTGCCGGCCGGCGCGACCGGCGAACTGTATCTGGCGGGTGCGGGCCTCGCGCGCGGCTATCTCGGCCGCCCGGGGCTGACGGCCGAGCGTTTCGTGCCCGATCCGTTCGTGCCGGGCGCCCGCATGTATCGCACCGGCGACCTCGCACGGCATCGCGCAGATGGCGCGCTCGACTACCTCGGCCGCGTCGATACGCAGGTGAAGCTGCGCGGCCAGCGGATCGAGCCGGGCGAGATCGAGGCGCTGCTGCGCGCGGCGCCCGGCGTGCACGACGCGGTCGTGATCGTGCGCGACGCGCAGCTGATCGGCTATGTCGCACGTGGCGACGCGGGGCCGCTCGACCGTGCCGCCTTGCTGGATTCGCTGCGCGCACAGTTGCCGGCCTACATGGTGCCGTCGCAGTTGATCGAACTCGACGCGCTGCCGGTCACGCCGAACGGCAAGTGCGACCGCCATGCGCTGCCCGCGCCGGTGCGCGAAGCGGCCGCGGCCGTCGAACTCGCGACCGACACGCAGCGCGCGCTCGCGGCGATCTGGCAGCGCGTGCTGCACGTGGACGCGATCGGCCGCGACGACGATTTCTTCCAGCTCGGCGGCCACTCGCTGCTCGCGACGCAAGCGCATGCGCAAGCGAACCTGCACTGGGGCCTCGCGCTGCCGCTGCGCACGCTGTTCGACACCCGCACGCTCGCACGCTGCGCGGACGCGATCGACGCGGCCTGCGCGGCACGCGGCGAGACCGACGCGGCGAGCGCGATCGATGCGCTGCTCGGCGAACTGGAAACCCAATAAGGACGACGGATGACGAAGGCTCAACCCGACTGGCTCGCGCTCGCGACGCGCTTCGCGCAATTGCCCGACGCGCAGCGCGCGGTGTTCATCGACAAGCTCGGCGCGGCCGGCATCGATTTCCGCACGCTGCCGATCCCGCCGCGCACGCCGCGCTCCGAGCGCGTGCCGGCATCGTTCGCGCAGATGCGGCTGTGGCTGCACGCGCGCTTGATCGACGCGCCGGACGCCTATCACATCACCGAACGGCTCGCGCTGACGGGCCCGCTCGACGCGCATGCGCTGCGGCTCGCGTGCGATGCGCTGATCGCGCGCCATGAAGCGCTGCGCACGACCTTCGACGAAACGGAGGACGGCGTCGCGCAGACGATCCATCCGCCGCTGCGCTGCCCGTGGCGCGAGACCGATCTCGAAGCGTTGCCCGACGCGCAGCGCGTCGCGCGCGCCGAAAGCGTCGCAATGGCCGATGAAGCCGACGCGTTCGATCTCGGCGCGGCACCGCTCGTGCGTGCACACCTGATCCGCTTCGACGCGACGCGTCACTGGCTCGCGCTGACCGTTCATCACATCGTGTCGGATGGCTGGTCGTCGGACGTGATGCTGTTCGAACTCGCGGCGTTCTATCGCGCGTATGCGTCGGGGGAACCGGTGCCGCTCGCGCCGCTGCCGATCCAGTACGCGGACTATGCGCTGTGGCAGCGCCGCTGGCTCGATGCCGGCGAGCGCGATCGGCAGCTGGCGTTCTGGCGCGAGCGGCTCGACCCGCAGCGCGGCGTGCTGACGCTGCCCGGCGCGGCCGCGCGGCCCGCGCGCCGCAGCGCGCGCGGTGCACGTCACGTGTTTTCGCTCGACGCGCGCATCGGTGCGCGGCTGCGCGCGTTCGCGGCCGCGTCGGGCGCGACGCCGTTCGCGGTGTTGCTTGCAGCGCTCGACGCGCTGCTCGCGCGTGCGACCGGCGATGCGCGGATCTGCGTCGGCGTGCCGGCCGCGAACCGCGAACGCGCGGAAACGGCGGGCCTGATCGGCTTCTTCGTCAACACGCTCGCGATCGATGTCGACGTGCCCGCGCACGGCGATTTCTCGTCGCTGGTCGCACGCACGCAGCGCGCGCTCGTCGATGCGCAGATGCACCAGGACGTGCCGTTCGAGCAGGTCGTCGACGCGCTCGGCGTGCCGCGCAGCGCGAGCCACCATCCGCTGTTCCAGGTGATGGCCGCGTACGGCGAGCGCCGCGCGCTGCCGGCGCTGGGCGCGGCATCGGCAACGTTGCTGCCGTCCGGCACGCCGTCCGCGAAATTCGACCTGACGCTTTCCATCGAGGCGACGCCCGACGGCACGTTCGACGCCGCGTTCATCCATGCGCTCGACCTGTTCGACGGCGACGCGATCGCGCGGCTGGCCGCGCGCTTCGTCACGCTGCTCGCCGATGCGCTCGCGCGCCCCGACGTGCCGGTCGGCGATCTCGACTGGCTGCCTGCCGACGAACGCGCGCAACTGTTCGCGTGGAACGCGCCGGCGGGTGCGGCCGAAGCCGAACCGTTCGTCCCCGTGCACGCACGCATCGCCGCGCATGCGCGGGCACGGCCCGACGCACGCGGTGTCGCCGACGTCGATCGCGCGCTGACGCGCGGCGAGGTCGACGCGCGCGCGGCGCGCATCGCGCGCAACCTCGTCGCGGCCGGCGTGCGGCCTGAAATGCGCGTCGGCGTCGCGCTGCAGCGCTCGGTCGACCTGCTGGTCGCGCTGATCGCGGTGCTGAAGTCGGGCGCCGCGTTCGTGCCGCTCGATCCGGCCCATCCGCGCGAACGCCTCGCGCAGATCGTCGGCGATGCGGGCATCGCGCACGTGCTGACCGACGGCGCGAGCGCCGCATCGCTGCCCGAGCTGCCGGCGCTGCGCGTCTGGCGCGCGGACGAAGTCGACGCACTCGACGAAGCCGCGGACGTCGCGCTGCCGGACGTGCTGCCCGGCCATGCGGCCTACGCGATCTACACGTCGGGCTCGACCGGCAAGCCGAAGGGCGTGATCGTCGATCACGCGGCGTTCGCGCGGCATTGCGTGGCGATCGCCGAGCGCTACGGCGCGGGCGAGAACGACGTATTCCTGCTGTTCCAGTCGGTCAACTTCGACGGCGCGCACGAAGGCTGGTTTTCGCAATACCTGTCGGGCGCCGCCGTGTCGGTGACGGCCGACGTGCTGTGGCCGCCCGCGCAGACCTGCGCGATGATGATTCGCGACGGCGTGACGATGACCTACGTGCCGCCCGGCTGCGCCGCGCAGCTCGCCGAATGGGCGCTCGCGCACGGCGCGCCGCCGACGCTGCGCTCGCTGACCGTCGGCGGCGAAGCCACGTCGCGCGAAGCGTTCGCGATGCTGCGCCGCGCGATGCCGAACGTGCGCGTGGTCAACGGCTACGGCCCGACCGAAACCGTGATCACGCCGACGCTGTGGATGTTCCGACCCGGCGACGATCTCGTGAAGCTGGGCGACGCCGCGTATCTGCCGATCGGCACGCTGGTCGGCGCGCGCACCGCGCACGTGCTCGACGCGCGGCTGCATCCGCTGCCGGTCGGCGTGATCGGCGAGCTGTACCTGGGCGGCGAGGGGATCGGCGTCGCGCGCGGCTACCTCGATCGTCCCGCGCTGACGGCCGAGCGCTTCGTGCCCGATCCGTACGGCGCGCCGGGCGCGCGCCTGTACCGCACGGGCGACCTCGTGCGGCGTCGCGCGGACGGCGTGTTCGACTTCATCGGCCGTGTCGATCATCAAGTGAAGCTGCGCGGGCTGCGCATCGAACTCGGCGAGATCGAGGCGCAGCTGGCCGCGCACGACGCGGTGCGCGAAGCGTGCGCGGTCGTGCACGGGCAGGGCGCGCAGGCGCAGCTCGTCGCCTACGTCGAACTGACCGCCGACGCGCAGGCGGCCGCGCAACCGGTCGAGGCGGCGACGCTCGACGCGCATCTGCGCCGCACGCTGCCTGACTACATGGTGCCCGCTCAACTGATCGTGCTCGACGCGCTGCCGCGCAACGCGAACAGCAAGGTCGACCGTGCACGGTTGCCGGCGCCGGTGCGCGTCGAACGCGCATACGAAGTGCCGCACGACGGCGACGAAGCCGCACTCGCGGCGATCTGGCGCGACGTGCTGAACGTCGAGCGCGTCGGTCGCGGCGATCACTTCTTCGAACTCGGCGGCCATTCGCTGGCGGCGGTGCGCGTCGCGACGCGTGTGGCCGAGCGGCTCGGCCGCGACGTGCCGGTGCGCGCGCTGTTCGAAGCGCCAGTGCTCGCGCAATACGCGCGCCAGATGGCCGACGCGCCGCGCGCCGCGCACGCCGGTGCCGCTGCGCCGGGCGTCGCGGTGGTCAAACCCGATGCGCACGGCGTATGGCCGCTGTCGCCCGCGCAGCTCGGCCTGTGGTTCCTGTGGCGCGCGCAGCCGGACAGCGCCGCGTACAACATTCCGGTCGCGCTGCGCGTGCGCGGTCCGCTCGACGTCGATGCACTGCACGCGGCGTTCTCGGCTGCGGCGGCCGCTCATCCGGCGCTGCGCATGCGGCTCGTCGCGCGCGACGGCATGCTGCCCGGCCAGCGGATCGATGCTGACGTTTTCGTCGAAATGCCGGTCATCGATCTGTCGGCGCAATCCGACGCGCTCGCTCGCGCGGCGGCGCTGACCGATGCCGACGCGCTCGCGCCGTTCGATCTCGCGGCCGATGCGCCGCTGTGGCGCGCACGCGTGCTGCGGCTCGGCGCGGACGATCACGTGCTGTCGGTGACGATCCATCACATCGTTTCGGATGGCGAATCAATCGAGCTGTGGCTCGACGCGGTGCGCGCGGGCTATGTCGCGTTCGTGCGCGGCGAAGCGGAATCGGCATCGACACCGCCTCGAGACACGTCGCTGGTGCTGCCCGCGCCGTGCCACCCGGCCCGCGTCGCGTACTGGCGCGACGCGCTGGCCGATCTGCCGCCGCCCATACTGCCACAGCGCGCAAACGCGCCGGCCGTCCCGCAATGGCGTGCGGCGCGCGTCGCGTTCGAATTCGATGCATCGCTGATCCGAGCCGCGCGCGCCGCCGCGTCCGCCGCGCACGCGACGCTGCCGATGCTGCTGCACGCGGCGCTCAACACCGCGCTGTTCCGCGTGACCGGTGCGGCCGATCAGCCGGTCGGCGTGCTGGCGTCGACGCGCGAGCTGACGGGCGATGCCGCGCGCGATGCGCTCGGTCTCTTCATCAATTCCGTGGTCGTGCGCACGCGGCTCGACACGTCAGCCTGCCGCTCGGACGTGCTCGCGCAGGTGCGCGATACGGCGCTCGCCGCGTATGCGCATGCCGACGTGCCGTTCGCCGACGTCGTCGCCGCGCTGCGCGCGCCGCGTGCCGCAAACGCCAATCCGCTGTTCCAGGTGATGTTCAACTACCTGCGTCCGGCCGGCGTCGCCGCCCGCGACTGGGCCGGCCTGTCGCTCGCCGGGTTCGACGACGTGCGTCATCGCGTCGTGTTCACGCTCGAGCTGGACGTCGTCGAGCATCCGGACGGCCGCGTGAGCGCCGCGTTCTCGTACGCGGACGAACTGCTCGACGGCGCTTTCGTCGACGCGCTCGTCGACCTCTATCACGACGAAGTCGCGCGTTTCGCCGGTGCGCCGGAAGCGGCGCTCGGCGCGCCCGACGCGCAGTTCGCCGCGTCGGCGGCGGTTGCAGTCGCACCGGCCGGCAGCGCGGCGACGCGCGTCACGGCGGCATCGCGCGCGCCGGACGCCGCAGCCGCGCTCGCCGCGCTGTGGTCGAACACGTTCGCGGCGGCCGCGCCCGCACCCGATGCCGATCTGTTCGAAGCCGGCGCGACGTCATTCGACGTCGTGCGCTTCGTCGACGCGGCCGGCCGCGCCGGGCACGCGCTGACGGTGGCCGACGTATTCGCGTCGCCGACGCTCGCGGCGCTCGGCGCGCATCTCGATGCGTCGGCCGAAACGGAGCAGGAGGTGCGCGATGCTGGCTGAAGTGCGTCCGGACGGATTCACGATGCCGGACACGTGCCGTCTCGCGTTCGCGGACGGCCTGTTCGCCGCGCGCGACGATGCGGAGATCCGCGTCGCGCAGGGCGACGGCATCGGCGCGCAGCTGCTGCGCGCGCAGCTCGCGGACGACGGCACGCTGCGCCTCGTCGCGTACAACCATCGTGCGGCGCCCGGCGACCAGCGCCGCGCGTTGCTGGCCGCGCTCGCCGCCGCGTTTTCCGACGACACGCGCCGTGCAGCGATCCGGCTCGACCCGGCCGCGTGGCCGGCGGTCGCGCTCGACGCGCTGCGCGCGAGCGGCGTGCTCGCCGACGGCGGCCTGTGCATGCGCGAAGGCTGGGCGCAGCAGGCCGATCTGTGGCGCGTCGGCACGCCGCTGCCATGCGCGACGCTGCCGATGCTGACCGACGGCCGGCGGCATCCGCGCCGGCCGCCCGCGCCGCGCGGCGACGTGTATGCGCGCGACCTGCCTGCACTCGGCGTGCGCTTCACGCTGCGCGGCTGGCAGCCGGGCGAGGACGCCGCGCGCCTCGCGCACTGGTTCGACGAGCCGCGCGTGCGCGACGGCTGGCCGGGCACGCAACCCGGCGTGGACGGCACGGCGCCCGATGCCGATCCGCACGTGAGCCCGCTCGTCTGCTGCTTCGACGGCGAACCGTTCGCGTACGTCGAGGCGTTCTGGCTGAAGGAAGACCCGCTCGCGCCGCACGTCGGCGCGCGCGATTACGACCGCGGGCTGCGGATGCTGGTCGGCGTATCGCGCTGGCGCGGCCCGCATTGCGTGGCGGGCTGGCTGCCGTCGGTCGTGCATTACCTGTTTCTCGACGATTCGCGCACCGAAGCGGTCGGCTGCGCGGTCCCGGCCGGCCGCGCGCGGGTCGTCGACACCCTCGCGCGGCACGGCTTCGCGCGGCAGCGCCGCCTGGCGCTCGCCGACGGGCAGCCGCTGTGGATGCGCACGCTGCGCGAGACCTTCTTCTCCGGCCGTCACGTCTGACGGGCCGGATTCACCGACAAGGGAGCTGAGAGACATGCAGAGAGAAACCGTATTCGACCTGATCGGCGTCGGCTTCGGGCCGTCGAACCTGGCGCTGGCCGTGCGCCTCGCGGAACGCAACGGCACGCGTCCGTTCGCGCATTGCTTCGTCGAACGCCAGCCGGAATTCGGCTGGCATCGCGGCATGCTGCTCGACGACTGCCGGATGCAGATCTCGTTTCTGAAGGATCTCGTCACGATGCGCGATCCGAAAAGCCGCTACACGTTCATCAACTACCTGTTCGAACGCGGCCGGCTGAACGAATTCGTCAACCTGAAGAACTTCTATCCGACCCGCGTCGAATTCCACGACTACCTGAGCTGGGTCGCCGACGCATTCGACGGGCACGTCCATTACAGCGAAACCGTCACGGCGATCGAGCCCGTGCGCGGCGACGGCGCGCGGATCGACGCACTGCGCGTGCTGTCGCGCGACGCGGCCGGCCGTGAGCGCCAGCGCGTGACGCGTGCGCTGTCGGTCGGCGTCGGCGGCACGCCGGCGGTGCCGGATGCGTTCGCCGCACTCGGCCGCGATCGCGTGATCCATTCGTCGTCTTACCTGACCGGCATCGACCGGCTGGTCGCCGCGCCGGACGGCGAGCGCCGCCGCGTCGCGGTGATCGGCGCGGGGCAGAGCGCGGCCGAGGTGTTCATCGACCTCACGCGCCGTTTCCCGCACGTCGACGCGAGCCTCGTGATGCGCGCGGGCGCATTGAAACCGGCCGACGACAGCCCCTTCGTCAACGAGATCTTCAGCCCCGAATTCACCGACGTCGTCTACGCGCAGCCGCACGACGCGCGCCGCGCGCTGCTCGAGCGCTATCGCGACACCAACTACGCGGTGGTCGATCGGCCGCTGATCGAGCAGATCTACGAAATGCTGTACCTGCAGCGCATCGACGGCACGCGGCGCCACGCGCTGCTCGCGAACAGCGCGATCGAGGCCGCGGTGTGCGCCGGCGACGGCCGCATCGAGCTGACGCTGCGCGACCGGATGAACGGCGCGACGCGCGTCGAACGGTTCGACGCGCTCGTGCTCGCGACCGGCTACCGGCGCGATACGCATTCGGCGCTGCTCGAAGGGCTCGCGCCGCATCTGGGCGATGCGCTCACGCGCGGCGACGTCACGCGCGACTACCTGCTCGCGACGCCCGCGCACTTCGCGCCGCGCATCTACCTGCAAGGCTGCTGCGAAGACAGCCACGGCCTGTCCGACACGCTGCTGTCGGTCCTGGCGCGCCGCGCGGACGAGATCTGCGCGTCGCTCGAGGAAGGGATCGCGCCCGCCCATGACGATGGCGCGGCCCGGGCACTGCATGAACAACGACATCAAGACGGGGCGAGCGCGGGCCGCATGGCTTTCGCTCTTTGACAAAGGCGCGGTCGGAGACCGCATCAAAAAAGTGGAGCAGAGAAAGATGGAGTGGGCAACAGGCACGCGTGTGCGTGCGATCGCAGCCGCGGCGAGCGTGGCGTTCGGGATGGCGGCAGGGCACGCAACCGCCCAGACGGCGCCGTCCGTGAACGCAGGCGCCGCGGCGTCGGGCGGCAATGCGCAGAACGGTGCGGCGGCCAGCGCATCGGCCAGCGCATCGGCCGGCGCGCAGAACGGCTCGACGTCCGGCACGCTGCCGGCGATCAACGTCAACGCGGGCTCGGAGGGCGACGGCACGGTCGGGCTCGTCGCGAAGCGCAGCAGGACCGGCACCAAGACCGATACCGCGCTCAACGAGATTCCGCAGACGATCAACGTCGTCACCGCGCAGCAGATCGAAATGACCGGCGCGACCGACGTGAACGCGGCGCTGCGCTACGTGCCGGGCTTCTCGTCGTACGGCTCGGACAACCGCTCCGACTGGTACGCGGCGCTGCGCGGCTTCACGCCGACCGCATACGTGAACGGCCTGCAGGTGCCGAACACGCTGAACCTGTCGAGCTGGCGCGTCGATCCGTACATGATCGACAGCATCACCGTGCTGCGCGGGCCGACGTCGGTGCTGTACGGCGCCGGCGACCCGGGCGCGATCATCGACGTGCAGACCAAGACGGCCGACGGCGAGCGCGTGCGCGAAGCCGGCGTGCAGTTCGGCAACTACGCGCGCAAGCAGTTCATGATCGACGTCGGCGACAAGCTCGACGCGGACGGCAAGTACGCGTACCGGTTCGTCGGCGTCGCCCGCGACGGCAACGCGCTGACCGGCCCGAACAACGACCAGCGCGTCGCGCTCGCACCGTCGTTCCGCTGGCGCCCGGACGCGGATACGTCGCTGACGCTGTCCGCCACGTACCTGCAGGACTGGGGCGACATCTCGTCGAACTTCCTGCCGGCGCAAGGCACGGTGCTGCCGAACCCGAACGGCCAGCTCGACAAGGATGTCTACGGCGGCGACCCGAACTTCAACTACTACCGCAAGAAGCAGTGGTCGCTCGGCTACCAGTTCGAGCGGAACCTGAGCCCGATGTGGACGTTCCGCCAGAACGTGCGCTGGATGCACCTGTCGCTCGACAACGGGTCGGTATTCGGCGCGGGCTTCGCCGACGGCAGCCTGACCGACATCAACCGCTGGGCCGGCGTGTTCCAGACGAACTACAGCCGCTTCGACATCGACAACAACCTGCAGGGCCGCTTCGGCACGGGGCCGCTCGTGCACACGCTGCTGCTCGGTTTCCAGTACAACCGGCAGACCGCGACCGACAGCGAATGGCTGGCCGCCGCGTCGACGCTGAACATCTACAACCCGGTCTACACGCCGGTGACGCTGTCCGTGTTCTCGCCGCCGAACACCACGTATCGCACCAACACGTACACGACGATGAACACGTTCGGGCTGTACGTGCAGGACCAGGTCAAGTGGAACCGCTGGACGCTGACGCTCGGCGGCCGCGAGGACTGGGTCAACCAGCGGATGGACGACCGCGCGGGCGGCACGCAGTCGAAGGCCGACATCACGGCGTTCACCGGCCGCGTGGGCCTCACGTACCAGGGCGACTACGGGCTATCGCCGTACGTCAGCTACGCGACGTCGTTCAACCCGCTGATCGGCGTGAACCTGTACGGCGGCGGGCTGCCGCAGTCGACGCGCGGCAAGCAGATCGAGGCCGGCCTGCGCTGGCAGCCGCCCGGCAAGAACCTGATGCTGAGCGCGGCGATCTACCAGATCAACCAGACCAACGTGCTCACGGCGACGCCGCTCAATCTCGATCCGTCCGGCACGACGTCGGTCCAGACCGGTGAAGTGCGTTCGCGCGGGATCGAGCTGAACGCGACCGGCAAGCTCACGCGGAACCTGTCGCTGATCGCGTCCTACGTCTACCAGGACGTGAAGAACGTGAAGGCCAACGACGCGTCGCTGAACAACTGGCCGGTCGACATTCCGCGGCCGCGCCAGATGGCGTCGCTGTGGGCGGACTGGACGTGGCACACGGGGCCGCTCACGGGCTTCGGCCTGGGCGGCGGCGTGCGCTACCAGAGTGCGTCGGCCGGTGCGGCGGACAACTCGCTGACGGTATCGAGCTACACGCTGTTCGACGCGGGCGTGCATTACGACACGCGCAACTGGCGCTTTGCCGTGAACGGGACGAACCTGTTCAACCGCCACTACATCAGCGGTTGCCAGTCGACGAGCGTCTGCGTTTTCGGGACCGACCGCACGGTGATCGCCACCGCGAAATACAACTGGTGACGCCGCGCGCCGTGGCGCGCCGGCCGGCCTTCGGGCCGGCGCGGGCGGGCTGCGGCGCCGTCGTCCGCTTTTTCCACGACGCCTCCATGCCGAAGAAAAATCTCGTCTACATCCAGTCGCTGCGCAACGGCGCGGCCGATCGCGCCGGCCAGCCGGTCGCTTACCAGGGCGGCACGCGCTACATGAAGGCGCCGCTCGAATTCCTCGTCGAGCGTCTGAACGACTCGCCGCTCGGCGAACGCTATGCGCTCCAGGGCGTGATCGTCGATGACGACGAAGGCTCGCCGGCCGACCGCGCGAAGGTCGCCGACTACGGCTTCGCACGCACGCCCGGCCGCCCGTGGATCCTGCCCGACGGGCTGACCGTGCAGGGCAGGCCGGTCGACGAACTGTTCTGCACGATTGCGTCGACGTACCGCCGGCTGCCGCGCGATGCGCGCGAGCGCGTGACGGGCAAGCAGGCGTTCGAGCGCCGCCTGCTCGAACGCCTGCTCGAACTCGACGCCGACGTGGTCGTGCTCGACGGGCTGCTCGTGATCCTCGACGAGCTCGTGCGTCCCGGCGCGCGCTTTCATCGCCGCATCGCGAACATCCACCCCGGCATCACGGCCGACGATTCGCCGTACCAGCGGCGCGGCGCGTGGGCGACGCTCGACGCGCTGCACGGCGCGCGCGGCGAACGGGTCGACTGGGCGAGCGGCACGACCTCGCACGTCGAACCCGTGACGATGACGGGCGCATCGTTTCACTACGTCGACAACGGCATCGATTCCGGTGAAGTGATCTGCGACGTGCTCGACACGCCGATCGCGCCGGACGACACGATTCTCGAACTGCGCTGGAACAACTTCCAGCGCAGCCTGTTTCCGGCGCTCGAGCGGGGGCTGCACATCCTCGCCGATCGCCACGACGCGGGAGCACTGTGATGGAAGACACGCTGACGAAACCGGCCGACAAGGAAGCGGACGCCGTCGAAGGCGAGGTGGCCGCGGCACTCGACGGCGCCGCGCACGGGCAGGAGCCGCCCGCCGCCGAGCGCACGCTCGACGCGTGGCGGCCCGACGATGCGCCGGCCGCGCTGCTGGCGGAGTTCGTCGCGCTGTTCAATACGGACACGCGGCACGATGCGGCGACGGTGTCGGTGCCGCACGGCGGCGCCGATCCGGCGGCTATCGCGTCGTACGTCGCGCGCGCGGTGCGCGACGGCGTGATCGACGGCGCACGGATCGTGGGCGACCGCCTGCGCCTCACCGCATCGCGCGCGACGTTCTGGCAAAACCCGCGGCCGTGGCTGAAGGCGCCCGCGTCGGGCGGGATGCCGCTGCGCTACACGATCACGAACGGCCACCGGCATCCGGTGCGGCCGCCGTCGCCGGCCGGCGAGATCTATGCGCGCCACATGCCGCAGGTCGGGATGACGTTCAGCCTGCGCACCGTCGACATCGATGCGCATGCGCAGTTGTTCAGCGACTGGATGAACCTCGATCGCGTCGCGCATTTCTGGGACCAGCGCGGCACGCTCGACGAGCACGCCGCTTATCTCGCGGAGCGGCTCGCCGATCCGCACATGCATCCGATGATCGGCTATTTCGACGATACGCCGTTCGGCTATTTCGAGTTCTACTGGGCGAAGGAGGATCGCCTCGCGCCGTTCTACGACGCGCACGACCACGATCGCGGGCTGCACTTGCTGATCGGCGATTCACGCTTCCAGAGCGCGGGCAAGCTGCATGCGTGGTGGAGCGGGGTGCTGCACTACATGTTCGTCGACGAACCGCGCACGCAGCGGCTGGTCGGCGAGCCGCGCGTCGATCACGTGCGGCATATCGCGTACATGCACCGGCTCGGGTTCTACACGCTGAAGGAGTTCGACTTCCCGCACAAGCGCGCGGCGCTCACCGTGATGGAGCGCGAAACATTCTTCGACACGTTCCGGTTGCCGTGACGAAGCAGGCGGAACGCGTGACTGCGGTTGTCGCACGGCTGGACGGTGTGCTGTCGCGGGATACCGCGGCGGTCGATGCGACGGCCGCGATTCGCGGCGACGTTGCCGCACGCGGGACGCCGATCGGCGCGAACGATGCATCGATCGCCGGTCATGCAATCGCGGCCGGCGCCGTGCTCGTCACGAACCATGGTCGCGAATTCAGCCGCGTCGCGGGGTTGTCGCTCGGAGACCGGACGGCCCCGGCCCAGGGCAGTGAATGCGCGATGGCGTTGCGGTCGCGCGGCCGCACGTCACGTCCGGGGAACGGGCGAATCGGCGAGAAAAGCATCGCGGAACGCGTCGAGATACCGGTCGGCGTCATCGTTGAATTCGCCCGGCAGCAGCGCGAACGCGCGGGCCTGCAGATCCTGCCCGAGCGTCGCGTAGATCGCTGCGTCGGATAACAGCGCGCGGATCGCATCGTGCGTTTGCGGCGAAGCAATCCGCCTTGCATCGCGCGCCAGCAGCGCGGCCGCGGCCAGCTCAGGCTGGAAACCGTGCTGCTCGAGCAAGTCGGGCGCGACGTCCCAGATACGCTCGCGATTACCCGCGTCGTGAAAATGCGTGAGCAGGAACAGCAGGTCGTACGCATCGCTGTTCTGGCGTGCGCGCCGGTCCTTCCACGCGAGCAACTTCAACAGCGCAAGGGCCGGCAAGTTCGCCACCGGCACCGCGATGTCGGCCGCGATCGACACGACCAGCGCCGTATCGACCGCCTCCTGAAAGCCCAGCACGTTCAGCACGAAATCGCCGCCCGGTGGCCACGCGATTTCGCCGGGCGGTGCCTCGATCGGCCCGAACGGCACGAGATCGAGCTCCGTGCGAAAGCCTTGCGTCCCATTGTCGAACAGCAGTTTCTGCTGATGCTTCGGCGCGCGTACGAATTGCTCCGTCGCGACGAGCGCATCGACGAGCCGTTCGTGAAACGGCCAGCTCACCGCGCACACCGCGACGTCGACGTCCCGCGTCGCACGCACCGGGCGGATGCCGTGGACATGCCACATCAGGATGTCGCGCGCGGTTGCGCCGGCGACGACGAATGCCGCGTCGAGCTGCGCGCAAGCCGTACGGACCGCCTGCAGCAACGCGACCGCCGCCGGTTCGAGCGGCCGGCGCGCATCGACTTCAAGCGGGCGGGTGGGCGAGGTATCGGTCATGGATGTGTTCGGCGGCGGCAAGATTGCGGCTGTCTCCGGACGAGACGAGATCCGCGTAGATCAGCAGCGGCGGCACGAGCGGCACGTCCTGCTCGCGCCAGTCGAGCGCCGGTGACGGCGGCCAGAATGCTTCGAGCAGCTCGACGTCGCCGCGCTCGTCCGGGCGCAGGCGCGCCCGGAGCAGCAGGCGGTTCGACACGGCGCCGTGCGTATAGACGGTGACCGCGGCCGGCTTCAGGTCGTGCGTCAGCAGGTCGGCCGCGGGTTCGCCGCCGAGCCGCGCGTCGAATGCCGCGAAATCGAAACCGCGCCACCAGTCGGGCGCGAGCGCGGCAAACCGCCGGCTCGGCAATTTCGCGCGCAGGCGGCTCGGGTACAGCGCGACCCATTCCTGCACGAAGCGCGGCCAGTCGGTAAACGCGCGCTCGCCGTTGCGCCGCTGCGCGATGAGGCCGCGTGCGATCAGATCGTCCATCGCGAGATTGACCGTGCCGAGCGCAACGCCCGACGCGGCGGCGATCGCCCGGAGCGGTTGCGTGACGAGGCTCGGCTGCGTCGCGAGCGCGAACATCACGGCGAGCCCCTTGGGCGTCGTCGCGCGCGATGCCTGCCGGCGTGGCGTGCGTGCAGGTTTCGGCCGGCCGGAGATCATCACGGTCGCCTCCGGCTGGATCAGGCATGCGTTGCCGGCGGTATCGATAAAGGGGATGTCGTGCTCGATCAGGCGGGCGGCCAGGTCGTCCGAAAAATACGGCGCGACCAGCATCAGCGGCCGCTCGACGGACGTTGGAGGCGCGCGGCGGCGTAACGCGGCGAGCGCGCCGTGCAGCGATTCGACGCCGACGCTCACCGCCACCGGCATCTCGAATGTTTGCCCGGCAATGCCGAAGCGGATCATCGCGTCGGCATGCGCATTGTATGCGGCCGGCACGCGCACGGGCCGGGCGTTGAAGCGCCGGGTCGCGCGTCCGAACGCGGCACAGGCTTCGTCGAGCACGTGCTGTTCCGAGATCGGCAGGGTGGCTTTCTTGGGCATCGGGCGGATCGCCTGTTCACTTTTTCACGAGCGTACACAAAAAATGTACAGCCGTCAAAAAATGAACAAAGATGCTCAACCCGTTGATGTGACGGAATTATTCCGGAATGACCGGCGGCAATCAACACGCCCTCCCACCTGCAAAATCGAGACGGAACACGTAATGTCGCGAATCCCGATCGCAGGCGGCAGTCGCCCGAATGGCCAGTTTCCTTCCGTCGCAGGATTCGTCGCGCGCCACGACGATCGGCAGGCAACTCCTGGTTGCTGCCGTGACGACTTTCTGTCTGTCCGGTTGCCGCTCGACCGGCTATCCTTGCCTGCACCTTCCCCACGGAACCCAGGAGACGACACCGTGACGCACAGCGTGATCCCCGCAGGCCTCGCCGACGAAATGATCGAGATCCGGCACCGCATTCATGCCCACCCCGAGCTGGGTTTCGAGGAATTCGCGACGAGCGACCTCGTCGCCGGGCAGTTGCAGGCGTGGGGCTACACGGTGCATCGCGGGCTCGGCGGCACCGGCGTCGTCGCGCAGCTGAAGGTCGGCAACGGCACGCAGCGCCTCGGCCTGCGCGCCGACATGGACGCGCTGCCGATCCACGAATCGACCGGCCTGCCATACCAGAGCACGATCCCCGGCAAGATGCACGCGTGCGGCCATGACGGCCACACGGCGATGCTGCTCGCGGCCGCGAAGCACCTGGCGCGCGAGCGCCGCTTTTCCGGCACGCTGAACCTGATTTTCCAGCCGGCCGAGGAAGGGCTCGGCGGCGCGAAGAAAATGCTCGACGACGGGCTGTTCGAGCAGTTTCCGTGCGACGCGATCTTCGCGATGCACAACATGCCGGGCTTCCCGACGGGCAAGTTCGGCTTCCTGCCGGGGCCGTTCATGGCGTCGTCGGATACCGTGATCGTCGACGTGCAGGGGCGCGGCGGCCACGGCGCGGTGCCGCACAGGGCGATCGACCCGGTCGTCGTGTGCGCGCAGATCGTCGTCGCGCTGCAGACGATCGTGTCGCGCAACGTGTCGCCGCTCGACATGGCGATCGTCACGGTGGGCGCGATTCACGCGGGCGAGGCGCCGAACGTGATTCCCGACCGCGCGCAGATGCGCCTGTCCGTGCGCGCGCTGAAGCCGGAAGTGCGCGACCTGCTCGAGACGCGCATCAAGGAAGTCGTTCATGCGCAGGCTGCGGTGTTCGGCGCGACCGCGACGATCGACTACCAGCGCCGCTACCCGGTGCTCGTCAACGATGCGCAGATGACGGAGTTCGCACGCGGCGTCGCGCGCGAGTGGGTCGGCGAGGCGAACCTGATCGACGGGATGGTGCCGCTCACCGGCAGCGAGGATTTCGCGTTCCTGCTCGAGAAGCGGCCGGGCTGCTACCTGATCATCGGCAACGGCGACGGGGAGGGCGGCTGCATGGTGCACAACCCCGGCTACGACTTCAACGACGCCGCGCTGCCGACCGGCGCATCGTACTGGGTCAAGCTGGCCGAGACGTTCCTGGTGTGACGCCGCGGCGCATCGACGCGGGCGCCGCCGCCCAGGCTCATGTTCCATTGGAAAGCGCTGGCCGAGGGCGGCGTATCGGCCGACGCGATGTTCAACGCGCATTTCTCGCCCGACGGCACCGTGATCCGGACTTCACGCTCGGAAGCGCCGGGCCGCGAAAAGCACTGACATCGCGACCTTTCACGGTTTGCGTCAGAATGCCGTGCCGCCGAACAGCGCGGCCGCCATTTCCGGATTCGACGGCCAGTACATGTGCATGTACGTCGCGACGATCGGGCCCGCGCGATAAACGGCTTCGCCGCTGCCGGGCGCGCCGTCGGGCCGCGCAGCGGTCGCCAGCGGCGCCAGCGGCGTATCGAGCCGCGAATAATGAAACGTATGACCGCGCATCGGCCCGGTGCGCGTGTCCAGCTGCTGCATCCCGAGCGCCGCGAAGCGGCGCTGCATCGTCGCATGGCCCGACAGCAGCCCGAGCATCGGCGTCGTCGCGCCGTCCACGTCCGTCAGCGATTCGCACAGATACACCATCCCGCCGCATTCCGCGACGATCGGCCGGCCGGCCGCCGCGTGCGCGCGAATCGTCCGCGCGGTCACGGCATTCGCCGCAAGCGTCGCCGCATGCAGTTCCGGATAGCCGCCCGGCAGGAACAGCGCATCGCAATCGGCGGGCACGGGTTCGTCGGCCAGCGGCGAAAAGAACCGAAGCTGCGCGCCGAGCGCATCGAGCAGCGCCAGATTCGCCGGATAAATGAACGAGAACGCCGCATCGCGCGCGATCGCGATCCGCGTGCCGGCGAGCGCACGCGGCAGCGGGGCGCGGACGTCCGGTGCCGCGAACGAAAGGGCGGGCGGCAATTCGGCGAGCGCCGTCTGCGCGAGCACGTCGGCCGCGCGCTCGAGCCGCGCATCGAGGTCGTCGATGTCGGCCGGCTGGTGCAGGCCGAGATGCCGCTCCGGCAGCGCGATGCCCGCATCGGCCGGCACGTGGCCGAGCCAGCGCAAGTCGTCGGGTAACGCCTGCCGCAGCAGTTCCGCGTGCCGCGGCGACCCGACGCGGTTCGCCAGCACACCGTGAAACGGCACCTCGGGGCGGAACCGCGCGAGCCCGAACGCGATCGCCGCGAACGTCTGCGCCATCGACTTCGCGGCGATCACCGCGACGACCGGCACGCCGAACGCGACCGCGAGATCGGCGCTGCTCGGCGTGCCGTCGAACAATCCCATCACGCCTTCGATCAGGATCAGGTCCGCGTCGCGCGCGGCATCGGCGAGCAGCGCACGGCAGCCGGTTTCCCCGACCATGCCGAGGTCGAGCGCATGCACGGGGAAGCCGCTCGCGCGTTCGAGCAACATCGGATCGAGAAAATCCGGCCCGGTCTTGAACACGCGCACGCGCCGGCCGAGCCGCCGGTGCAGCCGCGCAAGGCCGGCCGTCACCGACGTCTTGCCCTGGCCAGACGCGGGCGCGCTGACGAACAGCGCGGGGCAGGCCGGCATCGCTCAGAACTCCACGCCGGGCTGCGCCTTCACGCCTTGCTCCTTGTACGGATGCTTGACGAGCCGCATTTCGGTGACGAGGTCGGCCGCATCGATCAGTGCATCGGGCGCATGCCGGCCCGTGACGACGACGTGCACCGAATCCGGCCGCCCGACGAGCGTCGCGAGCACTTCGTCGAGCGGCAGATATTCGTACTTCAGCACGGTGTTCAGCTCGTCGAGGATCACCATCCGGTAATCGCCACTTTCGATCATCCGGCGCGCCTCGTCCCAGCCCTTGCGCGCGGTCGCGATATCGGCGTCGCGGTTCTGCGTGTTCCACGTATAGCCGTCGCCCATCGTCACGAAGTCGCATTGCGCGACCGCGCCGAGGAAGTCGCGCTCGGACGTGTGCAGCGCGCCCTTGATGAACTGCACGACGCCGAGCCGCATGCCGTGGCCGAGCACGCGCACGGCCATGCCGAACGCGGCCGTGCTCTTGCCCTTGCCGTTGCCGGTGTTGACGATCAGCAGGCCCTTTTCCTGGGTGGCGGCGGCCTGCTTCTTTTCATGGCCGGCGCGGCGGCGTTCGGTCATCCGCTGATGGGATTCGGCATCGGTCTTCATCGGGAATCGTCCTGTCGAAAGCGAAACAAAGGGTTCAGAGCGGGCCGGCGAGCGCGACCGTCACGCCGCCCAAGATGGATTTGGGGCCGAGCAGCCGGCCACGCGGCGCCGCGAGCCGCGCGCACGGCTCGGCCACGCCCGCGACGCCGAAACGCGCGAGCGCGGCCGCCGACGGGCCGCTCAATGCCGGTCCGGGGCACTGCGCGAGCTGCGCCGCGTCGAACGCGACGAGCGGCCAGCCGCGGCGTGCGCACAGCATGCGCAGCGGCCGCGCGCGCGCCTTGTCGACGAGTGTCGCGACGACGGCCGGCTCGGCATCAGGGTAGTGCTTCAGCGCCGCGCGGATCGCAGCATCGAGTTGCGCGGCCGTCACGTCCGCGCGAAACCCGACGCCGAGCGCGACGCGCATCATGCGCGGCCGCCGAGCGCCGCGCGCACGGCGGGATCGTCGGCAAGCGCCGCGACGCGGCCGATCACGACGATCGCGGGCGAACCGATACCGGTCGCACCCACACGTTCGACGACGGCGTCGAGCGTCGCGAGCACGTGCCGCTGCCCGTCACGCGTCGCGTTCTCGATCGCCGCGCACGGCATGTCGCCGGGCACGCCGCCGTCGCGCAGCGCGGCCACGATCGCGTCGAGCCGGCGTATGCCCATGTAGATCACGATCGTCATGCGCGTCGCGGCCAGCGCGCGCCAGTCGGGCTCGTCGGCACCCGCGCCGTGGCCCGTGACGAAGATCACGCCCTGCGCGTCGCCGCGATGCGTGACCGGAATGCCGAGCGCGGACGGGGCCGCGATACCGGCCGTGATGCCGTTCACGACCTCGACCGGGAAACCCGCCGCGCCGAGCGCGAGCAGCTCCTCGCCGCCCCGGCCGAATACGAACGGATCGCCGCCCTTGAGCCGCGCGACGCTGCGGCCCGCGCGCAGGTGCGCGAGCATCGCGGCGACGATCGCCTCCTGCGGCGTCGACGCATGGCCGCCGCGCTTGCCGACGTGCTCGATGCGCGCGTCGGCGCGTGCATGGCGCAATACGTCGGGGTTCACGAGGTCGTCGACGAGCAGCACGTCGGCCGCGGCGATCGCGCGCACGGCCTTCAGCGTCAGCAGATCGGCGTCGCCGGGGCCGGCGCCGACGAGCCACGCGCGGCTCATCGGACGCGGCACGGCGCACACCGTGTCGTGGCAGTGGAAAGGGGACGGCGAACGGCACATCGGCGGCCGGCGGACAGGCAAGGCATGATGGATCGGGCGAAGCCCGCGCGAACGCGGGCGGGAAGCGCACCCCATCCGTCCCCCGCGGATCGGGCGTTCGGCGAGCAGCGGGCTCGCCCCTTGCGTCGGCCGGTATCCGGGCTGGCCGCTTGCCAGGCCGCAGCCTTCCCGCCCGCTGAAGGGCAGTGGCATCGCGGGCGGCCTGGGCGCGTGCGGGGGGAACCGCGGCGCGCGGGCGGCGTACCGTTGCGGGGACAGCACAGGCCGGGCGGACTTCCGCCTCCTGTTTCCCGTTTAACTGCGTGCGCGGAATGCGCATGCGAGCACCGAACGCGGCGCATACGATAGCACAGCGATCGGCCCGCGCGAACCCGCCCCGCGGGCGCCGCGAGCGCCCCCGGCACGATGCAGTGGCCGTGCCGAACGCGCCGCGGCGGCCCGTTCCGCCTTGACGCTCCCCGCACCGCCGCCTACACTCGCACGCGTTTTGGTGCTCGCGCGTGCTCCTCCGGCGCGCGCAGTTAAACGGGAAACAGGGAGCCTGGCTGCGCCGCAGCCGAGCCAACCTGTGCTGCCCCCGCAACGGTAAGCGAACGCATCGCGCCCAGCGCGATGCAGCGCCGCTTCGCCGCATGCCTGCCGCATGCGGACGACCGCCACTGGATGCCGCGCATCCGGGAAGGCGAAGCGGCGTGTTCGTCAGCCCGGATACCGGCCAGAACGTGGGGTTCAGCGCCGCGGGGAGGCGGCGCATCGTCCACGGCCGCAGCACGCCCGACGCCCGAACGTTGCCCGCTTCCTTTGCCGATCCGTCAGCCGCAGCACGCGCGCGGGCCGGGGCGAAGAACGGCCGGCGGCGCAGGCGGGGCCGACGACGGCCGTGTTGGCATTCATCATGTCGACCGTTCGCAAAGGAGCATCATGCTCGACTCGTTCTTCCGCCTGTTCAACGACAGCTCATCCGGGCTGCGCGGCAAAATCGTCGCGATCTATTCATTGCTCGTCGCCTTCAACGTCGGCGCGTGGATCTGGGCCTTCGTCGCGTTTCGCGACCAGCCCGTGCTGCTGGGTACCGCGCTGCTCGCCTACGTGTTCGGGCTGCGCCACGCGGTCGACGCCGACCATATCGCCGCGATCGACAACGTCACGCGCAAGCTGATGCAGGAGGGCCGCAGCCCGCTCGGCGCGGGCCTGTTCTTCTCGCTCGGCCATTCGACGGTGGTGATCGTGATGTCGGTCGCGGTCGCGCTGACCGCGGCGTCGCTCGCGCGTTTCGAGAGCATGAAGACCTGGGGCGGCGTGATCAGCACGAGCGTGTCGGCGTTCTTCCTGCTGGTGCTCGCGGCCGCCAACCTGCTGATCCTGATCTCCGTCTACCGGACGTTTCGCGCGGCCCGCCGCGGCGAGACGATCGTCGACGCCGACCTCGACATGCTGATGAACCAGCGCGGCGTGCTGGCCCGCCTGTTCCGGCCGCTGTTCCGCCTCGTGTCGCGCAGCTGGCACCTGTATCCGGTCGGTTTCCTGTTCGGCTTCGGCTTCGACACCGCGACCGAAATCGCGCTGTTCGGCATTTCGGCCACGCAGGTGCAGGGCGGCCTGTCGTTCTGGTCGGTGATGGTGCTGCCGGTGCTGTTCACCGCGGGCATGACGCTCGTCGACACGACCGACGGCATCCTGATGATGGGCGCGTACCGCTGGGCGTACGTGCGGCCGATCCGCAAGATCTACTACAACATGACGATCACGTTCGTGTCGGTGCTGGTCGCCGCGCTGATCGGCGGCATCGAGGTGCTCGCGCTGCTCGCGGATAAACTGTCGCTGGAGGGGCCCGTGTGGGATTTCTCGACGATGGTCGCATCGCATTTCGGGATGCTCGGCTACGTCGTGATCGGCCTGTTCCTTGCGTGCTGGATCGTGTCGGCCGCGATCTACCGCCTCAAACGCTACGACGAGATCGACGTGACGCTCTCGGCCTGACTCCCTTTTCGACACAGGATCCACCATGACCTTACGCAAGCTTCCCGTCACGATCGTCACGGGCTTTCTCGGCAGCGGCAAGACCACGCTGATGCGCCACATCCTGCAGCACGCCGAAGGCCGCCGCATCGCGGTGATCGTCAATGAATTCGGCGAGCTCGGCATCGACGGCGAAATCCTCAAGGGCTGCGGCATCGGCTGCGAGGACGCTGACAGCGCGCAGGGCGAAGCGTCGGGCCAGCTGTACGAACTCGCGAACGGCTGCCTGTGCTGCACCGTGCAGGAGGAGTTCTATCCGGTGATGGAAGCGCTCGTCGAGCGCCGCGCCGACATCGATCACGTGCTGATCGAGACGTCGGGCCTCGCGCTGCCCAAGCCGCTCGTGCAGGCCTTCAACTGGCCGACGATCCGCAACAGCTTCACGGTCGACGCGGTCGTGACCGTGGTCGACGGTCCGGCCGCCGCGAGCGGCCAGTTCGCCGAGAACCCGCAGGCCGTCGACGCGCAGCGCCGCGCCGATCCGAACCTCGACCACGAATCGCCGCTGCACGAACTGTTCGCCGATCAGCTGTCGTCCGCCGACCTCGTGATCGTGAACAAGGCCGACCTCGTCGCCGACGCGCGGTTCGCCGAGGTCGAGGCCGCGATCCGCGAGGAAATCCCGCCGCAGGTGAAGATCGTTCGCGCGACGCGTGGCGAACTGGACGTCGCGATGCTGCTTGGACTCGAATCGGCGTCGGAGGAAACGATCCACCTGCGGCACGACCATCACGGCTCGGCCGACGACGGCGATCACGACCACCATCACGACGATTTCGATTCGGTGGTGGTGTCGGGCGATGCGGGCACGCGCGAGGCGACGATCGCCGCGCTGCAGCGTGTCGTCGAGACGCACACGATCTACCGCGCGAAAGGCTTCGCCGCGCTGCCCGATGCGCCGATGCGGCTCGTGATCCAGGGCGTCGGCCGCCGCTTCGACAGCTACTTCGACCGTCGCTGGCAGGACGGCGAAACGCGGGCGAGCCGCTTCGTGCTGATCGGCGAGGATCTCGACGCGGCCGCGCTGCAGCGCGCGTTCGACGCCGCATGCGCGGCCGACCTGCAACAGGCGTAACGCGCGATGCATCTGCTGCGCACCACGCCGGGCGGCTTCGTCGACGATACGCAGGGCGTCGTGCGGATCGACCAGCAGCCGGCCGACATCGTGATCCTGAGCTCGGCCGACACGACGCTGTCGCTGCTGGCCAGCGTCGTGCCGAAACTGCCCGCCGGCTTTCCGAGCGTGCGGCTCGCGAACGTCACGTTCCTGCGGCAGCCGGCGTCGGTCGATTTCTATGTCGACGACGTGCTGCGCCACGCGAAGACGGTCGTGATCGATCATCTGGGCGGCGAAGCATACTGGCCGTACGGGATCGAGCAGGCCGTGTCGCTCGCGTCGAAACGGAAGCAGCAGCTCGCGATGTTCTCGGGCGACCTGCAGGAAGACCCGAACCTCGTCGCGAAGAGCACGGTCGCGCCCGAGCTGTGCCGGATGTGGTGGCGGTATCTGCGCGAAGGCGGCATGCACAACGCCGAAGCGTTGCTGCGCAGCATCGCGTTCCATACGCTCGGTTTCGGTGACGAACCCGAGCTGCCGCGCCCGCTGCCGGCCGCCGCGCTGTATCACCCGGCGCGCGACCCGGCGAGCGTCGACGACTGGCGTGCGCGCTGGACGCCCGGCGCGCCCGTCGTCGCGATCCTGTTCTATCGCGCGCACTGGCAGGCCGCGAACACCGCCGTGTTCGACGCGCTGGCCGATGCGCTCGTGCGCGAGGGGCTCAATCCGCTGCCGATCGCGGTCACGTCATTGAAGGATGCGGTGAGCCGCGAGGTCGTCACGCAGCTGTGCGACACGCACGGCGTCGCGCTCGTGCTGAACACCACCGCCTTCGCGGCCGGCGCGATCGACAGCCCCGAGCCCGACGTGCTCGCCGGCGATGCGCCGGTGCTGCAGGTGATCCTGTCCGGCGGCAACCGCGACGCGTGGGTGGCCGACAACCAGGGGCTGCATGCGCGCGACATCGCGATGCACATCGCGTTGCCCGAGGTCGACGGGCGCATCGTCACGCGCGCGGTGAGCTTCAAGGGGCTGGCGTATCGTTGTCCGCACACCGAAGTCGACGTCGTGCGCTACCAGCCGGACGCCGAACGCGTCGCGTTCGTCGCGGCGCTCGCGCGCGGCTGGTGCCGGCTGCGCACGCTCGACAACGCCGACAAGCGCATCGCGCTGATCCTCGCGAACTATCCGCAAAGCGAAGGGCGGATCGGCAATGGCGTCGGGCTCGACACGCCGGCGTCCGCACTGCGCGTGCTGGCGGCGCTGCGCGATGCGGGCTATGCCGTGGCCGACCTGCCGGCCGATGGCGACGCGCTGATCGCGCGACTCACCGAAGGCGTGACCAACGACCCGGCCGTGCGCGCCTTGCGCCCCGCGTTCCAGAGCTTCGCGCTGGCCGATTACGTCGCGCATTTCGCGCGGCTGCCGGCCGCGGTGCGCGACGCGCTGAACGCGCGCTGGGGCCTGCCCGAAGCGGACCCGACGCTGCGTCAGGGGCGCTTCACGATCGCCGGCTGGCGCGCGGGCAACGTGTTCGTCGGCATCCAGCCGTCGCGCTCGCGCGGCGAGAACGACTATGCGAGCTACCACGATGCGGATCTCGTGCCGCCGCACGCGTATCTCGCGTTCTATTTCTGGCTGCGCGATGCGTTCGGCATCGACGCGGTCATCCACCTCGGCAAGCACGGCAACCTCGAATGGCTGCCGGGCAAGAGCGTCGCGCTGTCCGACGCGTGCTGGCCCGACCTGACGCTCGGGCCGCTGCCGCATCTGTATCCGTTCATCGTCAACGATCCGGGCGAGGGCAGCCAGGCGAAGCGCCGCGCGCAGGCGGTGATCGTCGATCACCTGATGCCGCCGCTTACGCGCGCGGAAAACTACGGCCCGCTGCAGGATCTCGAACGGCAGGTCGACGAATACTACGAGGCGCTGATGGTCGATGCGCGGCGCGCGAAGCTGCTGCGCAAGACGATTCTCGCGACGATCGCCGAACACCGTCTGCACGACGAACTGAGCGTTTCGCCGCCGCGCGATGCGGGCGACGAGGATGCGCTGCTGACGCGCGTCGACGCGTGGCTGTGCGAACTGAAGGAAGCGCAGATTCGCGACGGGCTGCACGTGTTCGGCGTGTCGCCCGCCGACCGTCAGCGACGCGACACGCTGCTCGCGCTCGCGCGTTTTCCGGTCGGTGACGGCAAGGGCGAACGCGCGGGGCTGATCGGCGCGCTCGCGCGCGATCTCGCGCTCGGCGACGATTTCGATCCGCTCGCGGCCGACTGGGCCGCGCCGTGGACGGGCCCGCGGCCGGCCGTTCTGCAAGCGCTCGACGCGTCGCCGTGGCGCCATGCCGGCGACACGCGCGAGCGGCTCGAACGGCTCGCGCAGCATTGGCTCGACGGGCTGTGCGCGGCTGTTTCCGGCAAGACCGGCGCCGATGCCGCCCCCACGCCGCCCGGCGACTGGCCGAGCACGCTCGCCGTGCTCGAGCGCGTGCGCTCGACGCTGCTGCCCGCCCTCGACGCATGCGGCGGCGAGGAACTGCGCCAGCTGCTGCGCGGCCTCGACGGCCGCTTCGTGCCGCCGGGGCCGAGCGGCTCGCCGTCGCGCGGCAGGCCCGACGTGCTGCCGACGGGCCGCAACTTCTATTCGGTCGATACGCGCGCGGTGCCGACGCAGGCCGCGTGGACGCTCGGGCTGAAGTCCGCGCAGCAGCTGATCGAACGCCATCTGCAGGATCACGGCGACTATCCGCGCGCGATCGGCCTGTCGGTCTGGGGGACGGCCACGATGCGCACCGGCGGCGACGACATCGCGCAGGCGTTCGCGCTCCTCGGCGTGCGGCCGAAATGGGCGCACGGCAGCCATCGCGTGACCGATTTCGAGATCCTGCCGATCGAGATCTTCGACCGGCCGCGCATCGACGTGACGCTGCGCGTGTCGGGCTTCTTCCGCGACGCGTTCCCGAACCTGATGCACCTGTTCGACGCGGCCGTGCAGGCCGTTGCCGCGCTCGACGAGCCCGAGGCACTGAACCCGATCCGCGCGCGCGTCGAGCGCGAACGCGCGAAATGGATCGAACAGGGCGTGGCGCCGGACGAAGCGCGGCGGCGTGCCGGCTGGCGCGTGTTCGGCGCGCGGCCGGGCAGCTACGGCGCGGGCCTGCAGGATCTGATCGACCAGCGCCGCTGGCAGGCCGACGCCGATCTCGCCGATGCGTACCGCCGGTGGGGCGGCCATGCGTACGCGCAGAACAGCGCAGGCGACGCGGCGCCCGACGTGTTCGGCGAACGGCTCGCGACGATCGACGTCGTCGTGCAGAATCAGGACAGCCGCGAACACGACATCCTCGATTCGAACGACTACTACCAGTTCCAGGGCGGGATGACGGCAGCCGTGCGGCACTTGTCGGGGCAGCAGCCGAGCATCTACCACGGCGACCATGCGAACCCGGTCGCGCCGAAGATGCGCACGCTGCGCGAGGAAATCGCGCGCGTGATCCGTTCGCGCGTCGTCAATCCGAAATGGCTCGACGGCGTGAAGCGCCACGGCTACAAGGGCGCGGCCGAAATGGCCGCGACCGTCGATTACCTGTACGGCTATGACGCGACCGCGCGCGTGCTGTCGGACCACCAGTACGCGCTCGTCGCCGACGCGTACCTGTTTGACGACGACACGCGCGCGTTCCTCGAACGCCACAACCCGAAGGCGCTGCACGGCATCTGCGAACGCTTCGTCGAAGCGATGCAGCGCGGGCTGTGGCAGGAGCCGGGCGATTATCGCGAGCGGATCGAAGCGGTCTGGCTCGACAGCGAACAATGTCAGGAAGGAGGACGGCGATGACCGATTCGACGACGCATCGCGCCCGCGCGATATTTCCGTTCGCGGCGCTGGTCGCGCAGCAACCGCTGCAGCAGGCGCTGCTGCTCGCGGCGATCGACCCGTCGCTCGGCGGCGTGCTCGTCAGCGGGCCGCGCGGCACCGCGAAATCGACCGCCGCACGCGCGCTCGCCGAACTGCTGCCCGAAGGGGCATTCGTCACGCTGCCGCTGTCGGCGAGCGACGAACAGGTCACGGGCACGCTCGATCTCGCCCATGCGCTCGCCGAAAACGGCGTGCGCTTCCGGCCGGGCCTGCTCGCACGCGCGCATCACGGCGTGCTGTACGTCGACGAGGTGAACCTGCTTGCCGACGGGCTCGTCGATACGCTGCTCGACGTCGCCGCGAGCGGCGTGAACGTGGTCGAGCGCGATGGCGTGTCGCATGCGCACGACGCGCGCTTCGTGCTGATCGGCACGATGAATCCCGAAGAAGGCGAACTGCGACCGCAACTGCTCGACCGCTTCGGCCTGATGGTCGAACTCGAGAACTGCTTCGACGCCGCGCAGCGCGAGCAGATCGTGAAGGCGCGCCTCGCATTCGATCTCGACCCGGATGCATTTCGCGCACGTCACGCGGCCTTACAGCGCGAACTCGGCGAGCGGATCCACGCGGCGCGGGCACGGTTGCCGGCGCTGGATTTCGACGACGCGGTGCATGCACGCGTCAGCGCACTGTGCATCGACGCGGCCGTCGACGGCCTGCGCGCCGACCTCGTGATGCTGCGCGCCGCGCGCGCGCTCGCGGCGCTGGAGCAGGCCGGCGCGGTGACGGTGTCGCACGTCGAACGCGTGGCCGACGCGGTGCTGCGGCATCGGCGCCATGCGAGTACGCCGCCGTCGTCGGGCGCGACGCAGTCGAATGCGGAGGCCGGCAGCAACCGCGACGATCGCGACGACCGTCCGTCGCCGGACACACACCGGCAGCCCAACCATCCATCGGGCGCGGCACGAAACGACGCGACCGCATCGCAAGGCGACTGGGGCTACCTGCCGCCCGAGCCGGCCGGACTGCGTGACGTGAAGAGCGTGGTGCCGCTGCCGCTAAAAAAAACCTGAGCCATCGAGCCGACGCCGCCGCGAATGCCGTTCGCGGTCCTCGATGGCAACCAGGCGCTGTCGCGCGCGTGCCGGGTACGGTGCGTGCCGGCACGGCCGTTGCCTGGCCGGCGACGCTCGCCGCGAAGCGCGGCGGCCCGCTGCATGCCGACCATCTGCGTTTCCGCAGGCGGGCCGGCACACCGCGCGCACTCCATTGCTTCGCGCTCGACTGTTCGGCGTCGATGCTGGCGCACGATCGGCTCGCGCTCGCGAAAGGCCTGATCGTCGCGTACTTCGATCAGGCCGCGCGCGATCGCGTGGAAACCGCGCTGATCTGCTTCGGCGGCAACGGCGCCGCGCGGCGCTTCGGTCCTGCCGTGCCGCGCTGGTGGAATGCGCGCTGGCTCGAACCGGTGGACGGCGGCGGCGGCACGCCGCTTGCCGACGGCATCGCGGCCGCCGCGCAATTGCTCGCGGGCGCCGCACGGCGTACGCCGGACGAGCAGCGCTGGTTATGGGTGCTGTCCGACGGCCGCACGCGCGAAACGCCGACGAGACCGGCGGCCGCCGATCACGTCGTGTTCGTCGACTTCGACGACGCGGCCGTGCGAATCGGGCAGGGCAGGCGGCTCGCCGATGCCTGGGGCGCGCAATGGATGACGGCCGCGTCGCTGTGCCCCGGGCTGGCTCGCTGATCGCGTGGTCGGCAGCGCGTGGCGACGCGCCGGCGCTGCGCTATGATCGCCGTTTCTATCCATCGGAATCCCCGCCATGCAAGTACTCGTCGATGCCGACGCGTGTCCCGCCGTCATCAAGGACATGCTGTTTCGCGCCGCGCGTCGTGCCGAGATCTGCGTGACGCTGGTCGCGAACCAGTTCCTGCGCACGCCGCCGTCGCCGTTCATCAAGGCGCTGCAGGTGCCGGCCGGCTTCGACGTGGCCGATGCGCGGATCGTCGAACTCGCGGAAGCCGGCGATCTCGTGATCACCGCCGACATCCCGCTGGCGGCCGCCGTTCTCGACAAGGGCGCGCATGCGCTCGACCCGCGTGGCAACTGGTTCAGCCGCGAGAATATCGAGGAACGGCTGTCGACGCGCGCGATGATGGAACAACTGCGCAGCACGGGCATCGATACGGGCGGCCCGGCCCCGTTCAGCGCACGCGACGGCAAGGCGTTCGCGTCGCAATTCGATCGGTTCCTGGCGCGCCACGGCAAACCGTGACACATCGGGCGTCGGTGGTGCGCCGGTCGTGCGATACGTCGCCGATTTCGCGTCGAAACGTCGGCTGCGGCAGAATACGGATTCTGCCCCGACATTGACATCGTGGCGCGAACGCTTCATCGGAGAGCATGAATGTCACTGACCCAACTTCTCGTTCCGACCTTCACCCAGATGCTGCGCGCGCAGTCCGCGTGGCTCGACAAGGCCGCCGCGCATCGGCAGGCCGAGGGTGACGCGCCCGATGCGTTGCTGACGCTGAAGCTGGCGCCCGACATGTATCCGCTCGCCGCCCAGGTGCGGTTTTCGTGTTTCCAGGCGATGGAACCGGTCTACCGTCTGCGCGGCGAACCGCTGCCGGACGCGTTGCTGGCGTTGCGGGAAGCCGGCTGGCATGCCGACGCCCAGCCCGGCACGCTGAGCGACGCGCAAGGGATCGTCGCCGGCACGATTGCATTCCTCGGCGAACTCGCGCCGGACGCACTCGACGGCGGCGCCGCGCTGCCGATCACGCTCGAACTGCCGAACGGCATCGCGTTCGACATGACGGGCGAACAGTACGCGCGCGACTGGGCGCTGCCGCAGTTCTACTTTCACGCGGTCGCCGCGTACGCGATCCTGCGCCATCACGGCGTCGAGCTCGGCAAGGCCGACTACGTGCCGCACATGCTGGCCTATGTGCGGCCCGGCACGATTCCGCAGGGTTGAACGGTTGAGCGGACCATCCGGCCGCCGCGCGCCGGCATGACACGGGCCCTGTTCATCTGCAGCCGCAACCGGCTGCGCAGCCCGACGGCCGAGGCGGTGTTCGCCGCGTGGCCGGGAGTCGAAACCGATTCCGCTGGCCTCGCGCCCGACGCGCAGACGCGCTTGTCCGCCGAGCAACTCGAATGGGCCGAGATCGTGTTCGTGATGGAGCGGGCGCACAAGGCGAAGCTGTCCGGCCGATTCGGCATCCGTCTGAAGCACAAGAAGATCGTCTGCCTCGACATTCCCGACCGCTACGCGTACATGCAGCCCGAACTGGTCGCGCTGCTCGAGCGCAAGGCGGGTCCGTTGTTGCGCAGGTGACCCGCGCGGGCCGTATCAGCGCGAGCGGAGCGGCCCGTCCGCGTGCGCGGGAAAGCGGTCGAGGTGCAGCAGTTCGATGATCTTGCGGGTCGGCACGCTCGCGCGCAGCGTCTCGAGCCGTTGGACGTCGAACCACTTGCAGCGCGCGATCTCGTTGCTCGCGCGCGGCGTCAGGTGTTTCGGCACGTCGGCCACGAATACGTGATGAAGTTTCGTGAGGCCGCCGAACTGCACCGCATAGTCGAGCGCGAGCCCCTCCAGCCGCGTTTCCTCCGCCAACTCCCGCTGCGCGGCCTCCAGCGGCGTCTCGCCGCGCCGGATCGTGCCGCCCGGCAGCGACCAGCGCGCCGCGGTACGGGCGACCAGCAGCACGCTGCTGCGCCGGCGGCACACGATCGTGGCGCGTTCCTTGATGCAGGCGACGGTATCCGGCCCGGTGTTCATGTTCGGCAAAACAGGTGCTGAATCGTGGAGGGAAATGGTCGTCGACCGGCGTTGCCGGCCTGTCGCCCGATGGTCGGGCACGACGGCATGCAAGCCGCCGCGCCGATCATACCGGGCGTTCGTGACAGTTCCGTGCGTTGTCGCGCGCAACGCGCAACGCGCATTGCGTTACACGTGCGTGTAGAACCCCGTGCGCGCCGGTTTCCCGGAGCGCCCGCGGCGGCGCTTGTGGATGGCACGCCGGTGCTGATGGGGTGGCGGCGTCACGTGCGGGCGCGTGGGCGCGGGCCGTGCCGTCGGCGCGGTGGCCCGCGGCTGTGATTGTCCTTCGCCAAACTGGAAAGTCTGGGTTTGCGCGCGGGCGACGCCCAGCATCGACGCCAGCACGACGGCCGCGAGCAGCATGTGTTTCATGAAAGGTTCGCCTTTGTTCAGTGAGCACCTTCCGCCAGCTTAGCGAACCACGGCACGGCGCCGCAACCGGCCTGCGTTCGGTGTCGTCCCCACTTGCAGGCGACCGCGTTCTCCGCCCGCCATGCCGGGGCATACCCGCCTTGACAACAAAATTCCCGAGTGTGAATATAAATTCACACGCACGAATTATCATTCGAACCCGGGAAACCGTGTTGCCGCTGTCGGCACGACGGAACCGGCGGTCCGATCAACCGGGAGCAGGAGCGAGACGCATGGCGGAGCTGGAGCAGCAGGGTGCGTTGGCAGGGTTGCGCATCATCGATCTGTCGCGGGTGCTGGGCGGCCCGTACGCGACGCAGATCCTCGCCGATCACGGCGCGGATGTCATCAAGGTCGAACCGCCGTCGGGCGACGAGACGCGCACCTGGGGGCCGCCGTTCGACGGCGACACCGCGTCGTATTTCCTCGGCGTGAACCGCAACAAGCTCGGCATCGCGCTCGACCTGACGAAGCCGGAGGATCGCGAGCGCCTGCTCGGCCTGCTCGAGCACGCCGACGCGCTGGTCGAAAACTTCAAGATCGGCACGATGGAGCGCTGGGGCCTCGGCTTCGAGACGCTGCACGCGCGTTTTCCGCGTCTCGTCCATTGCCGCGTGTCGGGCTTCGGCGCGGACGGCCCGCTCGGCGGGCTGCCCGGCTACGACGCGGCCGTCCAGGCGCTGGCCGGGCTGATGAGCGTGAACGGCGAGGCGGGCGGCGCGCCGCTGCGCGTCGGCGTGCCGATCGTCGATCTCGTCACCGGGCTGAACGCGGCGCTCGGCGTGCTGATGGCGCTGCGCGAACGCGATGCGAGCGGGCGCGGCCAATTCGTCGAATCGACGCTGTTCGACTGCGCGCTGTCGATCCTGCATCCGCATACGCCGACCTTCTTCCATTCGGGCAGGGCGCCGGCGCGCACCGGCAACGCGCATCCGAACATCACGCCTTACGACAGCTTTCCGACCGCGAGCGTCGACATCTTTCTCGCGGTCGGCAACAACGGGCAGTTCGCCGCGCTGTGCGACGTGCTCGGCACGCGCGACTGGCCCGACGATCCGCGCTTCATCGACAACCGCGCGCGCAGCGCGAACCGCGCCGCACTGCGCGCGCTGCTCGAAACGGCGCTGGTTGCGCACGACGGCGCGGCACTCGCCGAGCAGCTGATGCGCCGCGGCGTGCCGTGCGCGCCCGTGCTCGGGCTCGATGCGGCGCTCGACCATCCGCACGTCGCGCACCGGCGGATGAAGGTCGAACTGGGCCGGCATCGCGGCATCGCGTCGCCGATCAAGCTCGGCCGCACGCCGGCCACGTACCGGCGGCCGCCGCCCGCGCTGAACGAACACGCGGCGCAGGTGTTCGCCGACGACGACGTCCCGCGTCGCGACTGACCCGCCTCGCGGCCGGCGCCGCCCGCGCCCCCTTCGCACATCACGCCGCGCCGCACCCGACACGCGCCGCTGCAAGAGCAGACACCTCATGCCCGCATGGATCGGCGCGGCCGTTCACGTTTTCCTGGAGGGCAATCGATGCAGTTCGACCTGACCGACGACCAGCGCGCGATCGAGAGCGCGATCGAGAAAATCTGCGAACGCTTCGGCGACGACTACTGGCTGGAACGCGACCGCGCGGGCGGGTTTCCGTCCGACTTTCACGCGGCGCTCGCCGAGGCCGGCTGGCTCGGCATCGCGATGGACCCGGCCCACGGCGGCGCCGGGCTCGGGATGACCGAGGCCGCGCTGATGATGCGCACGATCAGCGCGTCGGGCGCGGGCCTGTCGGGCGCATCGGCCGTCCACATGAACATCTTCGGGCTGAACCCGGTACAGGTGTTCGGCAACGATGCGCAGAAAGCGCGCTTCCTGCCGCCGCTGATCGCCGGCCGCGACAAGGCCTGCTTCGCGGTGACCGAGCCCGATGCCGGCCTCGACACGACGCACCTCACTACGCAGGCGCGTCGCGACGGCGACCACTACGTGCTGAGCGGCCGCAAGATCTGGATCTCGACCGCGCAGGTCGCGAACAAGATGCTGATCATCGCGCGCACGACGCCGCTCGACCGGGTCGCGAAGCCGACCGATGGCTTGAGCCTGTTCTACACCGACCTCGACCGTTCGCGCGTCGAGGTGCGCGAGATCGAGAAAATGGGCCGCAAGGCGGTCGATTCGAACCTGCTGTTCATCGACGACCTGCGCGTGCCGCGCGACGACCTGATCGGCAACGAGGGCGACGGCTTCCGCTACCTGCTGCACGGGCTGAACCCCGAGCGGATCCTGATCGCCGCCGAGGCGATCGGCCTCGGGCAGGCCGCGCTGCGGCGCGCGACGCAGTATGCGTGCGAACGCGTCGTATTCGGCCGGCCGATCGGGCAGAACCAGTCGATCCAGCATCCGCTCGCGCAGGCCTGGATGCAGCTCGAAGCCGCGTGGCTGATGGTGATGAAGGCCGCGACGCGCTACGACGCGGGGCAGCCGTGCGGCGCGGAGGCGAACGCTGCGAAGTACCTCGGCGCGGAAGCCGCGTTCCAGGCGTGCCAGACGGCGATCGCGACGCACGGCGGGATGGGCTATGCGAAGGAATACCACGTCGAGCGCTATCTGCGCGAGTGTATGATTCCGAGGCTCGCGCCCGTGAGTCCGCAACTGATCCTGTGCTACATCGCGGAGAAGGTGCTCGGGCTGCCGAAGTCGTACTGACGCGCGGCGGCCCGCCCGGCGCGCGGTTTCCCGTTCCGAATCAAGCGCTCGTCATGGACGTCAAACTCGTTGCCCGCACGCTCGACCTGTTCGAGCTGTTCGCCGCCGAACGGCGGCCGCTGCCGCTCACCGAACTCGCGCGCCTGCTCAACGTGCCCGCGTCGAGCTGCCTGGCGATGGCGCGCACGCTCGTGAGCCGCGGCTATCTGTACGAGGTGCGCAAGCGCGGCGGCTACTATCCCACGCGGCGCCTGCAGACGATCGCCGCCGCGATCGACGCGACCGATCCCGTCGTCGACATCGTGCATCCGCATCTCGTCGCGCTGCGCGACGCGAGCCACGAGACGGCCGTACTCGGCAAGATCCAGGGCGCGTCGGTCACGTATCTCGACGTCGTCGAATCCGAGCAGGCGATCCGCTACACGCGCCAGCCGGGCGAGCTGCGGCCGCTGCATGCGAACTCGATCGGCAAGGCGATCTTCGCGTCGCTCGCGAGCGACGCACAGCAGGCGCTCGGCGCGCAGTTGTCGTTCGAACGCTTCACCGACGCGACGGTGGCCGACCTGCCGGCGCTCGTCGCGCAAACCGCGCGGTTTCGCGAACTCGGCTGGGCCGAGAACCTCGGCGAGAGCGCGCCCGAGCTGTCGGCGATCGCGGTCGCGCTGACGCTCGACGGCGACTGGTACGGGCTGTCGGTCGTCGGGCCGACCGAGCGGATCCGCCAGCAGCGCGACACGCATGCGGCGCTGCTGGTCGACGCCAAGGCGCGGCTGCTGGCCGAGCAGGGGCGTGGCTAGCAAGAAGCGCGAAGCAGGGCGGAGGGCTGCCTCGGCGGCCGTTCGCCGCGATGCCGGGCGGCATCCGGGAACGGCCGTGGCGCGTCACGCGCCGGTGCGCCGCGCCTTCACGACTTCACCCACACGCCGCCCGCGCTCGGGTTGTCGCCCTGCGTCCACCATTTCGCGCAGTATTTCGCGCCCTGGTACGTGACGCACGTGCCGCCCTGGTACGCGGTCGTTGCCGACCACACGGGCGTGCCGCCGCCGACCGGCTTCCATACCGCTGCCTGGCCGGGCACGTCGCCCTGTGTCCACCATTGCGCCTGGTACGTCGTGCCCTGGTAGGTCACCGTCGCGCCGGCCGTATAGACCTGGCCGGCCGACCAGGGCGCGCCGGGTTGCGGCGTTCCGCCGTTCGAGCCGCCGCCGTAGTTCGGATCCTGCGTGACGCCCGCGCCCCACTTGCCGTCGAGTCTGCGGAAGATCGATGCGAACGCGTACGGCTGCTGCGCGATACCCGAGCAGGTCGGCGCCACATATGCACCGTTGTTCGGGCAAGGCTGATCGCGGCCGACCGACCAGTTGCCGAAGAAACCGTAGCCGTTGCCGATCGCCGCATTCAACACGCTCTGCGCATTCGCGAGCGTGAAGGTTTCGCCCTGCACGTCGTTCATCCCGATCATCGGCGTGACGCCCACCATCTGCCACAGCTGCGCGCCCGTTTTCGGCTGGCCCGCCGACTTGAACGCCGTATCGAGCTGCGTATAGAGCGCCTGCGCGGCGCTGATCGCGGCCGCGCCCATGTCGATGTTCGCGGGGCCGTAGTCCATCGTCATCAAGTTCACCGCGTCGAACGCGACCTTGTTCGCGATGGCCGCGGTGACGACGTTCACGCCGTCCTGCGTGAGCCCGGTCGGCATCGTCGGCAGCGTCAGCGTGACGTGCAGCGGCTTGCCTTTCGCCGCGTAGTCGGACTGCAGTTGCGCGACGGCCTGGAAGTTGCGGGCGACGGCGGCGCTGTCCTGCTGCGATGCGCCCTCGATGTCGAAATCGACGTGCGTGAGGCCGTAGGTGTCGATCACGGTCTGATAGGCCGTCTTCAGCGCGGGGACGCTCGAGCATGCCTGCATCAGCGGCGTGCCGTTCGCGCCGCCGAACGAGACGGCAATCTCGCCGCCTTTCGCGCGATAGCTCGCGATCGACGTCGACAGCGACGTGAGCAGGTCGCCGCTCGCGCCGTTGCCGATCGGCTGCACGCCGCCCCAGGACGGCGCGCAGCCGCTGCCCGCGACCACGAACGCGAGCGTGAACTGCTGGATGCCTTGCTGGACGCCGATCCGGTCGACGAGCGGCGTCGGGTAGAGCGTCACGTCGACGAAGGGCGCATAGACGCCGGCGCCGTGGGACACGCTCGCCATGGCGAGCAGGCAGCCCGCGGCGAGCGCGCGCGGGTTGAATCGCGGCAACACGTTGTTGTTCATTGTGTTCTCCAAGTGGAAGAGGGATACGCTGGCCCGCGTATCGCCGCCGGGCGGGCGATCGGGTATGCCCGGCCGGCGGCGTGCTCATCTTGGAGGATTCGCGCCGAATCGTGAATACTTAGGTGTTCTTTTCGTTATTCGATTCTCGATACGTAACGATCTTGCCGATTCGATCGCATATCGAAACGCGAAGCGGGCGATTTTTCCGCCCGGTCTCGCGCGGATGGTCAACTGCGCGTTGCGCAGCGACGCTCAACGATACCAGCGCGGCGTGTAGACCCACTCACGCCCGTCGCCGATCGCGAAACGCCGCGTCGTCGACGAACCGACGATCACCATCGTGCGCATGTCCACCTGATCGCTGCGCAGCGCGCCGAGCGTCGTCGTCGTGAGCGTCGCGCCGGGCCGGCCGATATCGCGGCCGAGCACGACGACCGTATCGGCCGCGCGGTGCGCGCGCACCGCATCGAGCGCACGGTCGAGCTGCCACGGCCGTGCACGCGAGATCGGGTTGTAGAACGCCATCACGAGATCGGCTTGCGCCGCGTGCCGCAGGCGCGTCTCGATCACGTCCCACGGCTTCAGGTTGTCCGACAGCGAGATCGCGCAGAAATCGTGGCCGAGCGGCGCGCCGGCCTGCGCGGCGGTCGCGAGCGATGCCGATACGCCGGGTTCGACGCGCAGTTCGACCGCGGCCCATCGCGGATCGCGCGCTTCGTCGAGCGCTTCGAGCACGGCCGCGGCCATCGCGAAGACACCCGGGTCACCCGACGAGACGACCGTGACGCGCCGGCCTTCGGCCGCCAGTTCGAACGCATGGCGCGCGCGCTGCATTTCCTCGCGATTGTCCGTGCCGTGGACGCGCTGATCCGCGCGGAACGGGCCGGCCATCGTCACGTAGGTCGTATAGCCGAGGATGTCGGTGGCTTGCGCGAGCGCGGTGCGCGCGGCGGGCGTGAGCCATGCCGCATCGCCCGGGCCGAGGCCGAGCACCGTCAGGCGGCCGCGTGCACGGCCGAGCGTCGCGGGATCGACGGGTTGCGTCGCAACCGCGCACGCGAGACCGTCGGACCTTGCGCGCAGTGTGTGCGCCACACGCAACGTCGAACCCAGCAGGGCAGCCGCATCGGCATCTTCGTCGCGTTCGACATCGGCGCAGCGCAGCGGCACGCCCAGCGTCCGTGCCGCCGCCTCGACCCGCGCATCGCCGAGCAACGACGCCGGGGCGACGAGTGCGGCGAGCGCCAGCCGCGCGAGACCGTGCGTATCGAGCAGCGCGTCGATGCGCTCGGCAAGCGATGGCGACGCATCGGCCCGCACGCCGCGCGCCTCGATGGCGACCACCACGCTGCGCGGATGGATCACGAGTTCGTCGCGCGATCCGCGCCACGCATCGGGCGTCACGCGGATCGCATGCGCGGCCGCATCGTCGCGCGGCAGCGCGACGTCGTCGAGCCACGGCGCCGCGCCGTCGACGCGCGTGGCCGCACCCGCGAGCAGGTCGGACACGAAACGCTTGCCTTGCTGGAGATCGGCGAGCGCATAGCCGTCGGGCGGGTTGAGCACGCACGCGCCGAAGCGCAGCTCGCCGCTCGTCGTGATCGCGGGCGCGACGCCGAGGCATTCGGCGATTTCGCGCGCGATCAGGTTGACGCCGGTCAGCCCGCCGAGCAGCGGCACGACGGCCGAACCGTCTTCCGCGACCGCGAGCACCGGCGGCTCGACACCCTTGTCGGCGAGCGCCGGCGCGACGCAACGGATCACGATGCCGGCCGCGCACAGCGCGACGATCGGCAGGCCGCGCGCGTAAAGCTCGCGCAGGTGCGCGCCGAGCTCGTCGAACGGCACGTCGGCCTCGACGCGCGACGCGAGCCCGTGCACGACGGCGCCCGGATAACGCGCCTGGATACGCCGCGCGGTATCGAGTGCGCCCGCGCCGAGAATCACGATCGCGGGCGGAGTCGTCATCCTTGCCATTTTTCCCCCGGCACGACGAGCAGCGAGAAGTACGGCGACGCCATCGGATCGACTTCGTCGAGCGGCACGATGCGCTGCGCCGCCATCGTCGCGCGCTCGACGTACAGCGCGCGTTTCGCGAGCCCCAGTTCGTCGAGTACGCGCCGCACCTTGTCGAAGTTGCGGCCGAGCTTCATCACGACGGCCGCGTCGGCCTGCGCGAGCCGCGTGCGCAATTCGTCCTCCGGCAGCACGCCGGACAGCACCGACAGGCTCTGGTTGCGATAGACGAGCGGCTGGCCGAGCACGGCCGTGCCGCCGAGCATCGCGCACACGCCCGGGATCACCTCGGTGTCGTAGCGCGGCGCGAGGCGATCGTGCAGGTACATGTACGACCCGTAGAAGAACGGATCGCCTTCGCAGATCACCGCGACGTCGCGCCCGGCGTCGAGATGCGATGCGACGATCTCGGCGGCCGTGTCGTAGAAATCGGCGATCACGTTCTCGTAGCAGAGCGGCGGCGGCAGCGCCTCGGTCGTCACCGGATAGACGAGCGGCAATTGCGTCTGCGCATCGAGCAGGTGCGCCTCGACGATTCCGTAGGCATTGCCCTTCTTGCCCTTCGCGACGAAATACGCGACCACCGGCGCGGCCTGCAGCACGCGCAGCGCCTTGATCGTCATCAGTTCAGGGTCGCCGGGGCCGACGCCGACCCCGAACAGGCGTCCGCGCGGGGCCGTCATTCTGCCTCCGTCGCGAGTGCGTTGACGGCGGCCGCGGCCATCGCGCTGCCGCCGCGCCGGCCGAGCAGCGCGACGTACGGCACGCCGCGGCTGTCGGCGTCGAGCGCCGCCTTGGATTCGGCCGCGCCGATGAAGCCGACCGGAAAGCCGAGGATCAAAGCGGGGCGCGGCGCGCCGGCGTCGATCATGTCGAGCAGGTGGAACAGCGCGGTCGGCGCATTGCCGATCACGACGACGCTGCCGGCCAGATGCGGGCGCCACAGTTCGAGCGCCGCGGCCGAGCGCGTGTTGCCGAGATGCCGCGCAAGGTCGGGTACTTCCGGTTCGCCGAGCGTGCAGATCACGCGATTGCCGGCCGGCAGCCGCGCGCGCGTGATGCCTTCGGCAACCATCCGCGCGTCGCACAGGATCGGCGCGCCGGCCGCGAGCGCCGCGCGGCCCGCCGTGCCGGCGCCGGTCGAGAAGCGCAGGTCGTAGGCGACATCGACCATCCCGCAGGCGTGGATCACGCGCACCGCGAGCTTCTCGAGATCGGGCGGAATCTTCGACAGGTCGGCCTCGGCGCGGATCGTCGCGAACGACTGGCGGTAGATTTCCTGCCCGTCGCGAATGTAGTCAAGCATCGGTGGTGTCCTGGCTGTGCCGCGCGCCCGTCAGTCGGTCCGCGGCCTGGTCAATCGTCAGATGGCGCGCGAGCGGGGCGCCGAGGCCCGCGGCGGCGTCGCGCCGGTAAAGGTCGTAGCGTCCGGGCGCGACCGCGACGAGGGTGGACGTCGCGGGGTGCGGCAGCGCGCAGTGACGCTCGCAGCCGGTCAGGTGCACGTCGACCGGATGGCCGACGCGCGCGGCCAGCGCGAGCGCATCGTGTTTCGTATCGGCGCGCGACTTCGCGCAGCCCGCGCTGCCGGTGCACGCGACCAGCGCCGCCAGCGGGTCGGACATCGTGCACACGAGGCCGAGCGACGCGAGCGCGTCGAGCAAGGCCGGCGTGCGTTCGTGCCGCACGCCGTGCACGAACACGCCTTGCCACGGGGTCATCGACAGCGTGCCGTCGCCTTGCGCGTCGGCAAGTGCCGCAAGCCGTTCCAGTTGCGTTGCGTCGAGCCGGCCGAGCACGAACTGCGCGCCGACACTGCAGCGATCCGCATCGCGCGACGGCCGTGCACCGACACGCAGCGCGGCGTCCGATTGCTTGCGCCGCCAGCCGGCCAGTGCCGGATCGGCTTCGAGCGGGAAGGGCGCGTAATGCTGCGCGCGCTCGCGCAACGCGCATGCGCCGCCGGTTGCGAGCAACGCGCGCATCCGCGTGATGTCGGCCGGCGCGAGATCGAGGAACGCGAGCAGCAGTGCGCGAACGAGCGCGACGGTCTGCTCCGGCGCGACGTCGAACCAGGCGGGCGGATCACCGGGCGCGACCGGCGGGCAGCCGGCCAGGCCCGCGGCGATGCGGACCGCCCCGTCGCCGCGACGCCACGCGGCGAGCCAGATGTCGTGCGGATGATCGAGCGCCGCGACCGATTCGCCGCCGTCGAGCTGGATCGAGAATTTCGGCGACACCTCGCCGCGACGCGGCTCGTGCGTCAGCATGTCGAGCAACGGCAGCGCGAGCGCGCGGCTGTCGAGCAGTGCGTCGGGATCGCGCCCCGCGAGCGGGCTGAGCATCAGGTTGCGGACGTCGTCGCTCGCGGCGAGCGCGGCCCGGTCGTCGGCAGCATCGCCGGCGCGCGGGCCCAGGCCAGCATCGAGCAATGCGTTGGCCAGCGTATCGGCCGCGCCGTCGCGGATGCCGCGCAACTGGAGATTTGCGCGATTGGTCGCATCAATCGCGCCGGAGCCGTAAGCGCGCGCAGCGGCGGCGATCGCACGCGCCTGCCGAGCGTCGAGCCGGCCGCCCGGCAGCTTGATCCGGCACAGCCCGCCGTCGGCGGCCGCGACGACGCGCACGAGCCCCGGGCAAGCCGACGGGCGCACGACGGTCGATGCAGGAATGGAATCGGGGGCGGAACTCAACGGGATACCGGGACAGTGTCGCGCCGCGGCCAACGCATCGGTACACCCCGCCCGACGCCGACTGGCACGCACGCACTTTCATGCCGGCAGGTCTCCTGGCTGACAGGTCGGCGCCGGCTCCCGGCCTTCCCGGTGAAACCAGTGGCATGAGGGGGAGATCGGCTCGCTGTCTACAGTTGCGGGGGCAGCCACAGCGGCGCGCGGCGCGCCCTGTGTTCCCTCTTCGGCCCCGAAGGGCACCGGCGAACGAACGGCCGTAGCATACCCGATTTCCCCCGCGCTTCGCGACCGCCGAGCGAGCATCGTGGCCGAAGCGAAATGCGGCCCGGCGTCGGCGGCCCGGCAGATGAAACGCGCGGTGGAACACGGTACCATGCCGACTTTCGCAATGCGGGCGGCCGCATCGGCGCCATACCGGCGCCGTACGGCGACTCGATGGAACCGGACGATGGGGAAGGGTGCATGACGGCGTGGCTGACGGTAGTGGGCATCGGCGACGACGGCTACGCGGGGCTCGGGCGCAGCGCACGGCGCGCGCTGCTCGAGGCGTCGTGGGTCGTCGGCGCGAAGCGGCACCTCGACATGCTGCCCGCGCGGCTGCGGGCCGAGCGCGCCGCGTGGCCGTCGCCATTCGACCTGTCGGGCCTGCTCGCGCGACGCGGTTCGCCCGTCTGCGTGCTGGCGAGCGGCGACCCGATGCTGTTCGGCGTCGGCGCGACACTCGCGCGCGAACTATCCCCCGACGAATGGCGCGTGCTGCCCGCGCCGTCGTCGCTGTCGCTGGCGGCCGCGCGGCTCGGCTGGGCATTGCAGGACGTCGGCGCGGTGTCGCTCGTCGGCCGGCCGCTCGCGACGCTCGCGCGCCACCTGCTGCCGGGCCGGCGCCTGTTCGTGCTGAGCGCCGACGGCCACACGCCTGCCACGGTCGCCGCCGAACTCGCCGCGCGCGGCTTCGGTCCGACGCGCATCAGCGTGTTCGAACACCTCGGCGGGCCGCTCGAGCGGCGCATCGACGGTCTCGCGCAAGACTGGAACATCGACGAAACCGCCGCGCTCAATCTGATCGCGCTCGACTGCCAGGCCGGCCCCGATGCGCCTCGCCGCGCACTCACGCCCGGCCTGCCCGACGACGCGTACCGCCACGACGGCCAGCTCACCAAGCGCGACATGCGCGCGCTGACGCTCGGACGCCTCGCGCCCGCGCCCGGCGAATTGCTGTGGGACGTCGGCGCGGGCAGCGGCTCGATCGGCATCGAATGGATGCGCGCGCATCCGTCGTGCCAGGCGATCGCGATCGAGTCGCATGCGGAGCGCCAGCGCTTCATCGAGCACAACCGCGACGCGCTCGGCGTGCCGGGGCTGCAACTCGTCGCGGGGCGCGCGCCCGCTGCGCTCGCGGGGCTCGCTGCGCCCGACGCGATCTTCATCGGCGGCGGCGCGACCGCGCCCGGCGTGCTCGACGCGTGCTGGTCGGCGCTGAAGCCCGGCGGCCGGCTCGTCGCGAACGCGGTCACGCTGCAAGGCGAGCTCGCGCTCGCCGCGTGGCGCGAGACGCACGGCGGCACGCTCACGCGCGTGTCGCTCGCGCACGCCGAGCCGCTCGGCCGCTTCGACACGTGGCGGCAGCCGTTGCCCGTCACGCTGTACGACGTGCGCAAACCCGATGCGACGGCAACGAACCTCACGGCCCCCGCGTGATGCGCGACGAAACCCCCGAACAACCGGCACCGCTGCGCTTCGGCTACACGACCGGCAGCTGCGCGACCGCGACGTCGCTCGCGGCCGCGCGCCTGCTGCTCGCGGGCGTCGCGGTCGACGCCGTCGAGATCGTGCTGCCGAAGGGGCAGCACGTGATGATGCGGCTGGCGTTCTGCCGGACGACGGCCGACGGCGCGGAAGCCGGCACGATCAAGGATGCCGGCGACGATCCGGACGTCACGCACGGTGCGCTGGTCTTCGCGCGCGTCGCGCTCGCGGCGGCGCCCGGCGTGCGCTTTCACGCGGGACCGGGTGTCGGCACCGTCACGCGTGCCGGACTCACGCTGCCGGTCGGCGAACCGGCGATCAATCCGGTGCCGCGCCAGATGATGACCGCGCACCTCGACGCGCTCGCGGCCGAATTCGGCTACGCAGGCGGCTTCGACGTGACGATCGGCGTCGAGGGCGGCGAGGCGCTCGCGCTGAAGACGATGAACCCGCGCCTCGGCATCGTCGGCGGATTGTCGATCCTCGGCACGACCGGCATCGTGCGGCCGTTCTCCTGCTCGGCGTACATCGCGTCGATCCACCAGGGCATCGACGTCGCCCGCGCGAACGGAATCGCGCACATCGCCGCGTGTACCGGCAACGCGAGCGAGGATGCGATGCGCGCGCACTACGGCCTGCCCGACATGGCGCTGATCGAAATGGGCGATTTCGCCGGCGCGGTGCTCAAGCACCTGCGCCGCGCGCCGGTCGCGCGCCTGTCGATGTGCGGCGGTTTCGGCAAGCTCAGCAAGCTCGCGGCGGGCCATCTCGACCTGCACAGCCGCCATTCGAGCATCGACCTGCCGCTGCTTGCGCAGTGGGCGGCCGAGGCGGGCGCGAACGCGGCTCTGCAGGCCGCGATGCGCGCGGCGAACACCAGCCAGGAAGCGCTCAAGCTCGCGCAGGCCGACGGCGTGCCGCTCGGCGACATCGTCTGCGCGCATGCGCTGCGGGTCGCGCGCGACATCGTGCCGCCATCGGTCGCGGTCGAAATGTTCGCGATCGATCGGCAGGGCCGCTTCGTCGGGAGCGCACGATGAGCGCGCGCATCCTGCTGCTCGGCGGCACCGGCGACGCGCTGAAGATCGCGCGCGCACTCGGCCCGCAACACGTCTACAGCCTCGCGGGCCTCGGCAAGGTGCCCGACGACTTGCGCTGCGAAGTGCGCGTTGGCGGCTTCGGCGGAGCGGCGGGGCTCGCCGCGTACCTGCATGGCGCCGGCATCGGCCTCGTGATCGACGCGACGCATCCGTATGCCGCGCGAATCAGCGCGAACGCGGCGGCCGCCGCGCGCGACGCGGGCGTGCCGCTGTGGGCGCTGCGCCGCGCGCCGTGGGCGCCGCAACCCGGCGACGACTGGCGGATGGTCGACGACTGGGCGGGCATCGAGACCGCGCTCGCGCCGTTCCGGCGGCCGCTGTTCACGCTCGGCCGCGAACCGCTCGCGCATCTCGACGAGATTCCGCCGCACCAGTTCTGGCTGGTGCGCTGCCTCGATGCGCATCCCGGCAACGCGCGCGCGCAGATCCTCGCCGCGCGCGGGCCGTTTACGCTCGACGGCGAGCGCGCGCTGTTCGCGCTCGCGGGCATCGATGTCGTCGTCAGCAAGAACAGCGGCGGCGCCGCGACCGAGGCCAAGCTCGATGTCGCGCGCGAACGCAGGCTGCCGGTCGTGATGCTGCGACGGCCGGCGCAGCCCGACGCCGATCGCGCGTTCGACTCGGCCGCCGCGCTGCTCGATGCGCTCGACCCGAGCGCGCGCGCGTGACGCCGCGCGCCGACTGCCCCATGAATTGACGGAGATTTTTCGATGACGGTGTATTTCATCGGTGCGGGCCCCGGCGACCCGGAACTGATCACGGTGAAGGGCCAGCGTCTCGTGCGCACGTGCCCGGTGATTCTGTACGCAGGCTCGCTCGTGCCGCCAGCCGTGCTCGACGGCCATCGCGCGGAACAGGTTGTCAATACGGCCGAGCTCGACCTCGATGCGATCGTCGCGCTGCTCGCCGCCGCGCATGCGAAAGGCCAGGACGTCGCGCGCGTGCATTCGGGCGATCCGTCGCTGTACGGCGCGATCGGCGAACAGATCCGCCGGCTGAAAGCCCTCGGGATTCCGTATGAAATCGTGCCCGGCGTGACGGCCACGGCCGCGTGCGCGGCGACGCTCGGCGTCGAGCTGACGCTGCCCGGTGTCGCGCAGACGGTGATCCTCACGCGCTTCGCGGGCAAGACGACGATGCCGGAAGGCGAAGCGCTCGGCGCGCTCGCCGCGCATCGCGCGACGCTCGCGATCCATCTCGGCGTGCGGCATCTCGCGCGGATCGTCGACGAAGTGCTGCCCCATTACGGGCCCGCCTGCCCGGTCGCGGTGATCTACCGGGCGAGCTGGCCCGACGAGGAACGCGTGACCGGCACGCTGGCCGACATCGTCGGCAAGGTGCAGGGCACGCGGATCGAGCGCACCGCGCTGATCCTGATCGGGCGCGTGCTCGATGCGCAAGAGTTCACGGATTCGACGCTGTATGCGAGCGGCAGTTGATTGCGCGTGCATGGAACGCGAGGCATCGCGGCGACGGGTTTTCTCGCGAGTAGACCCGCTGATCAACGCTTTTGGCCAAACGGCGCCAACCGTGCCATCTGACGTAACTGCACAACACCGGCGAACCGCGCACCCGCCACGAACCGGGTCAACGTTTTCACGCGCAGCGTCTGACTCGCGCTACGCCCGCGCAACGTGCCGCGCAAACCGCGGCGCGAACCCCGTCGCCAGCGCGAACAGCACCACGCACAGGCAAGCCATCGCGACCCACGCGGGCGACAGATCCGCGAGATGCTGGCGCACGATGCCCGCCGCGAACGGAAACAGCCCGGCGATCAGATAGCCGACGCCCTGCACGAACCCCGTCAACGACGCCGCATCGGCCGGTGTCGCCGCATGATCGACCGTGACGATCAGCGACAACGGAAACAGCGCGCCGATACCGGCACCCGTCAGCAGCGCAGCCGGCAACGCAAGTGTCTGCGGCGCGGCCAGCATCACCAGCAGCCCCGCGAGCAGCGACGCGATCGCCGCGTGCAGCGCGGGCCGGCGATCGGGCAGGCGGTCGATCGTCGCCGAGACCGCGAGCCCCGCGACGACTTCGGCGAGCGTCACGCCGCCGAGCAGGCTGCCGGCCGCGGTCGGCGACCAGCCGAGCCGCATGTAGTACGGCGGCAGCCATGCCAGCACGAGGGTATAGGCGCCCGTCGCGATCCCGAAGAACAGCGCGAGCCGCCACGCGCGCGGCGAGCGCGACGGCCGCGCCTGCACCATCGACCGCGACGTCGGCCCGGACGCCCACGCGTGGCCGCCCCGGCTGGCCAGCGGCCACGCGAGCGCCGCGACAGCGGCCGGCAGCGCCCAGCCCGCGAGCGCGACCAGCCAGCCCCAGCGGGCCGCGGCGAACGGCGCGACGACGCTCGCGAGCACCGCACCGCCCATGATCGACGTCGAATAGACGCCCATCGCGCCGCCGATCCGCGTCGCGAAATGCGCCTTCACGAATCCCGGCAGCAACGCCTGCACCATCGCGATCCCGAGTCCCGCGCAGCATGCGCTCGCGAGCAGCAGCCACGCGTGCTGCGCGCCGATGCGCGACGCGCAGGCGAAGCCGATCAGCGCGACGCCCAGCCATACGCCGCCCGCGATTCCCGTCACGCGCTGCAGCCGCCGCGCGCTCAACGCGCCCAGGCCCATCAGCAGGATCGGGATCGTGGTCAGCAGGCTCGCCGCGCCGTCGCCGATGCCGGTCGCGCGCTGGATCATGTCGAGCAGCGGACCGATCGCGGCCAGCGCCGGCCGCAGGTTCAGTCCGACCAGCACGATGGCGGCAAGCCGCCATCCGGGAGAAGTGAAGCGATTCATGGAACGGCCCTCGGTATCGGTGCGCGACACCTCCGTCCGGGGTGCCGCGCGTTTTCATGTAAAGTGTCTCGACATCAAGATAAATGCCGATTTATCTCGACGTCAAGATAACTGGTGAGCCGAGGAGGGTTAATGGATCGAGCCGCGCATGCGCTCGCGCAATGGCGCGTCGAGCGTCCGGATCTGGACGCGTCGTCGATGCTCGTGATGGGACGGCTGCAGGAGGCCGCACTGGTGATCGCACGCGACGGTCTCAATCCGTTGTTCGCGCGCTACGGGATGCAGCCCGGCGAATTCGACGTGCTGGCGACGCTACGGCGCAGCGGCGCGCCGTTCGCGCTGACGCCGACCGCGCTGTACGACGCGCTGATGATGTCGTCGGGCGGGATGACCGCGCGCATCGACCGGCTGCAGAAGGCCGGTTGGGTCGAGCGCCGGCCGAACCCGGCCGACGGCCGCGGCACGCTCGTCGCGCTGACCGATGCCGGCCGCGCGCTGATCGACGATGCGGTGGTCGCGCACGTCGACAATCAGCGCGCGATGCTGGCCGCGCTGTCGGAGGCGGAGCAGGCGCAGCTTTCAGCGCTGCTGGAAAAGCTGCTGGCGGGATTGGGGGAAGGGGCGTCGACGTCCGCCGAAAAATAGCGCCGCCGAATCGGCGCGTCGAATGAACGCAGCGAGCGGGAAACGAAAACGCCCGAAGGAAGCGGGAGAATCGCCCGCCGCGCGATGCGGCGGGCCAGGCAGAGCGCGGGCCGCGAGGTGCGCCCGCGACGCGGCTCAGTCGCGTGCCGGGATGTTGAGCCCGCGCGCGACGGCCGGACGCGCGACGAACGCATCGAGCGCCCGCGCGACATGCTTGAATTCGCCGAAGCCGACCAGGTCGCCCGCTTCATAGAAGCCGACGAGGTTACGCACCCACGGGAAGATCGCGATGTCGGCGATCGTGTACGTGTCGCCCATGATCCACTTGCGGTTCGCGAGATGCGCGTCGAGCACGGCGAGCAGGCGCTTCGATTCGGCAACGTAGCGGTCGCGCGGACGCTTGTCTTCGTAATCGCGGCCCGCAAACTTGTGGAAGAAGCCGACCTGCCCGAACATCGGGCCGATGCCGCCCATCTGGAACATCACCCACTGGATCGTCTCGTAGCGGCCCGCGGGATCCTTCGGGATCAGCTGGCCCGTCTTGTCCGCCAGATAGATCAGGATCGCGCCGGATTCGAACAGCGGCAGCGGCCGTCCGTCCGGGCCGTTCGGATCGATGATCGCCGGGATCTTGTTGTTCGGGTTCAGCGACAGGAATTCGGGCGACAGCTGGTCGTTGGTGTCGAAGCGCACGAGGTGCGGCTCGTACGGCAGGCCGGTTTCCTCGAGCATGATCGACACCTTGACGCCGTTCGGCGTCGGCAGCGAGTACAGCTGCAGACGGTCGGGGTGCTGGGCAGGCCATTTCTTCGTGATCGGGAAGGCGGACAGATCGGGCATGGAGTTCGCTCGTCAACGTGGAGGATCCGCGCTCCGCCGTCCTGCCGCGCATCGCCGACCGCCCCTGACATCGCGACAGGAACGGGACGAACACTTCGACAGACGGGCGGGGCGCGCCGAAAACGCCCACTGTAGCCGATCCCCGCGATCGTTGCAGACGGCGGCCGCGCGCCTTGCCCGAGCGCCGCCGCGTCGTTGCCGCGTCGCGTTGCCGCTTCGTCAGAAGTTGTGCCGCAGCCCGAGCATCGCGGCGGTCGTGCCGACCCCGGGCGCGACCGGCTGCCCGTATACGAGCATCTGGGCCATCGTGCCGCGGTTGTTCACGTGGCCGACCTGCGCATAGACCATCGTCCGCTTCGACAGGCTGTAGTCGGCCGTGAGCACGACGGCCGTCGACCGGTTCTCGGCGCGGTTGCGGTCCTTCAGGTAGTACACGGCCGAGGCGACCTGCAGCGCGGGCGTGAAGCGATAGCCGACGCCGGCCGACAGCATGTCGAGGTTCACCTTGTCCGCATGCGACGGATTCCGGCCGTTGCCGTACGACGCCGACACCGAGAAATCGCGGATCGTGTATTTCGCGCCGACGTAGACGAAGCGGTTGTTGTCGACGCCGGTCGGCGCGACGCCCGGCGCCGGATTCGTGTCGTGGCCGTTGTAGTAGAGGGCCGACGCATTGAGTCCGTAGTTCGAGTACCGCAGCACGACCGACTCGCGCGTGCCGCCCTGGAACTGACCGGCGACGCCCCCGGGCGCGTATTCGAGCGCGATCGACGCGCCCGCGAACGTCGGGGACTGATAGACGAGCGCGTTGCTGTCGTACAGCGCGCCGATCGCGCCGTTGGTGCTCGTCCCCGGCCAGCCGGCCGCGGTGTTCAGGCCGAGCCACGCGGTCAGCACGCTGCCGAAGAACTGCGCGTTGCGCACGTCGGTGTCGGCCATCGCGTAGATCATCGGCACGATCTGGCGGCCTGCCGTGAACGTGCCGAACGGCCCCGACACGCCGAGCGATGCAACCTGGTTGAAGATCGCGACGGCGCCCGGCGTGTCGCTCAGCTGCATCTTGCCGGTGCCGCTGTCGAACGAACCCTGCAGCTTGAAGTTGACCTTGTAGCCGCCGCCCAGGTCCTCGCTGCCCTTGATGCCCCAGAAGCTCGAATAGATGCCGCCGTCCTTCATGCGGAACACCTTGCCGGTGTTCGGCGCATGCGGGCTGAACGACGCGGCCGACGTGCTCTGGTACAGCAGGCCCGTGTCGACCACGCCGTACAGCGTGACGGAGGATTGCGCATGCGCGAACGCCGAACAGCCGGCAAGCGCCGCGAGCGCGGCCAGTTTCGTCTTCATCGAAGTCTCCAGGATCGTAATGGACCGCACGGGATCGAGCCCGGGCGGGTGAAGCAGGGGAAGCATCGAGGCAGGCGGGAAGGCGCGTGATGCGACGCCGGTGCGAGCCGTGCGGAAAGGTTACGCAACGACGCGCGGCCGCTCCCCCCCATGCGCGGGGGGCAGGGTTGCGGAGAATCGGGGGGCGGGCGGCGGCGACGCTGCCGTCAACGGCGGGGCAAGGCCGCTACAGACGCGTGCAGACGGCGTTCAAGGCGCGCTTTCGAGCAATCCGAGCACCAGCGCGCGGCGCACCGCATGCTTGCGCGAGCTGGCGTCGAGCTTGCCGAACAGGTTCTTCAGGTGCCACTTCACGGTTTCCTCGCCGACGGCGAGCGCCACCGCGATTTCCTTGTTCGACAGGTTGCGCGCGAGCAGTTCGAGAATCGCGCGTTCCTTGGGCGTCAGCACGACGCTCGGCACCGCGCGCGGGCTCGCCGGGCTGCGTGGCGCGGGCGGTACGATGCGCGGTTGCGGCTGCGCGGGCCGGACGGGGCCGTCGCCCGCGGGCGCCTCGTCGCCGATGCGGCGCGCCCAGTCGGCGACGGCCGGATGTGCGTCGGCGAGCGTGCGCGTGAGGCCGAACATGTCGGCAAGGTTCATCGCCTCGTCGAGCAGCGCGCGGCCGCCGTGTCCGGACTGTTCGAGCGCGAACGCGCTGAGCGCCATGATCTCGATGCGCTCGCGCCCCATGCTCATCTCGCGCGCCAGCACCGCCGCTTCGTCGAGCGCCGCGCACGCATCGTCCCAGCGGCGCGCGGCAAGTGCGGCGCACGCGTGCGCCGTCGCCTGCAGCAGCACGACGGGACGTCGCCACAGCGGCCCGTGCGACGAAAACTCCGCCGCGGCGATCGCATCGATGCGTTCCACGAGCGCATGGCAGGTCGCCTCGCGATAGCGGGCCGCGTGAATGCGCACTTGCTCGGCGAGACTCGCGACCGACAGGCGCGGCAGCCGGCGCGCGACACCCATCGCGTCGAGCGCCTCGAGCAGGTCGATCGCGCGATGCTCGACGCCGTGCAGCAGCGCGATGCGCGCGGCCGTCCGGTAGCCGAGCAGCACGGTGTCGGGCGTGCCCGCGTGCTCGAGCACGTCGAGCCGGTTCGCGAGCAGCGCGGCGGCCTGGTCGACGCGATCGGCCTCGTACGCGATCGCCGCGCACATCGCCGCGAGCATGCAGGTCAGCGGATGGCGGCGCCCGAGGTCAGCTTCCGCACGCGCGAGCGCCGGCGACAACGCGTCGTCCGCGAGCCGGATCTGGCCTTCGCGCAGGTAGCTCAGGCCGGTGATCAGTTCGCCCCAGCGCGCGACGTAGCCGAATCCGGCCGCCGTCTCGCCGCGCGGCGCCGCCTGCTGGAAGCGGCGTGCCTGCGCCGGTTCGCCGACGATGATCGCGCGCGCCGACAGGCGGTTCGCATGCATCTGCGCGAGCCACGTCGCCGCGGGCGGCGTGAAGTCGGCCCACGGTTCGAACAGCTCGACGAACCGGTCGATTTCATCGGCGTAATAGGCCGCCGCGCTGAGGATCAGCGCGCATTCGTAGCGCATCGCGGCCGGCGTGCCGGCATCGGCCAGGATACCGGCGATCTGGCGCTGCGCCTCGACATGGCGCTCGCCGAGTGCCAGCGCCCAGGCGACCGCGATCCGCAGCGTGGGACGCTTGTCGAGTTCCGCATCGGGCAGCAGCGCGAGCCAGTCGAGCACGTCGTTGATGCGGCCCTGCTTGATCGCGTCCTCGAGGCAGCGCTGCGCAAGCGCGTATGCCGTGTCGAACTGGCCGGCCGCGTACGCGTGGCGCGCGGCCTCCTCCGTCATCCCGTGCGCGTCGAGCCACGCGGCCGCGCGTGCGTGCAGCGCGCTGCGCTCGGCGTCGGGGCTTGCCGCGAGGCGGTCGCGCAACGTATCGCGCACGAGCGGATGCAGCCGGCACCAGTCGGAATCGTCGGACGCGATGAACAGCGGCGTGTCGCGTGCGAGGCGCGCGAGCTGGTCGGGGGCGTTCGCGTCGTCGAGCAGCGCGGCGCACAGCGACGGATGCAGGCGATCGGCGACACTCGTGCGTGTGAGGAACGCGGTGTCGTCGACCGACAGATTCGCGAGCAGCAGCTCGACGAGCCGGTCGCGGGTGCCGTCCATTCGCGCGGCGAGCGCGTCGACGGCCTGGCGCGGATCGGCCGAGCGCGCCATCGCGGCCATCGCGAGCTGCAGCCCGAGCGGCCAGCCGTCGACGCGTTCGAACAGGCGCGCGCACGCGTCGGCGTCGACCCGCTGCGCAAAGCGCGCGCCGACCAGCGCGATCGTCTCGTCGAGCGTGAAGCGCAACCAGTCGGGGCCCGCGAGCGTGCATTGCCCGCCGGCGAGCAGGTCGCCGGCCGCGTGATCGAGCCCGCGCCGGGCCGCGACGACCACCCGCAGGTTCTGCGGCGCGTTGTGCAGCACGTAGGTCAGCGCGTCGAGGCCGGCGGGCGGCAACCGCTCCGCGTCGTCGACGATCAGCAGCGCGTCGATCGACAGTTGCGCGACTTCGGCCAGCCAGGCGGTCAGTCCCTCCAGCGCGCGGGCCGCGCCGTCCGGAATCAGGCGCCCGAAGCCGGGCCGCGCGCAACCGGTGCGCACCGCCTGCACGAGCCCCTGCAGCAGGCGCGGTGCGTCGTCGCGCTCGTCGGCGGACAGCCACACGACCGCGCGACCGAGCGCGAGGGATTCGCGCCGCCATTGCGCGAGCAGCGAGGTCTTGCCGTAGCCGGCCGGCGCCTGCACGAGCGTGACGGGCCGCGCGTCGAACGCCGGCGCGGCAAGGCTCAGCCGCGCACGCGCGAGCAACTGCGCCGGCACGCGCGGCGCGGTCGTCTTCAGCACGAGTTCGGTGGGGGGCGCGTCGGCGCGATCGGGTGGGTGGGCCATCGGGGCAGGAGTCGGAATCCGGCGATGCCGTGCGGGCCAGCGTCCGGGGTGGGCGTGGGGGGAAGGATCGACCGAACCGCGTTCGCGCGTCAATCCCCCCCGCGACGAGTGGGGCCGCACCGCCGCCCGGTCGATAGCATGGGTTCCGATGCGTGACGAACGCAACCGACGAATGCAACGAGGAGGGACCATGAACATCGTATCGACCGGCGCGCGACGCAGCGCACCGAGCGCCGGATAAGCGGGGCGGCACGATGTATCGCCATCTGCTCGTGACGGTCGACGGCGTGCCCGGCGGCATCGATGCGATCGGCCATGCGCTCGAACTGGCGCGTGCGGTCGGCGCGCGGGTCACGTTCGTGCTGTCCGCCGCCGCGCCGGACTCGCGTTTATCCGGAGCGCGGATGCCGGGACACGGTGCGAAAGTGGAAGCCGCCGCACGGGCGCAGGGCCTGTCCCATGCGATCGCGGGGGCCGGCCATCCGGGGGCCGGCCATCCGGGGGCCGGCGACACTTTACCGGCCACGCTCGCCGGCGAGCTCGGCTGCGACCTGATCGCCGTCGCGGCGCTGCCGCACGATGCCGATGCTGCCACGGCCGCGCAACGGCGGGTGCTGCTGGCGACGAGCGGCGTGCCGGTGCTCGTGTGCCCGGCGCGGCGTGCGCCGGCCGAGGCACGCGTGATTTCCCGCTGTCTCGCGGCGCATCGCGCGCTCGGCGAGCGGCTGCACGCGCTGACGATGGCGAGCGAAGCCTCCGACGCGGCAACGCGGCCGACCGGCGACGCGGGTGGCCCGCTGGCGGCGCTCGCATCGCTCGCGGCGCTGCAGCATGCGCGCTTCGGCGCGTCGGCCGAAGCACGCCTGTTCGCGGCATTGCGCATGCGGGCGGAGAGCGCCGCGGCCGAACTCGACGAGCTCGACCGCCAGCGGCGCCGCGATGCGCACGCGCTCGACGCATTGGCGCGGCTCGCCGCCGACGGGTTGCCGTCGGCCGCGTTCGATGCCGCGCTCGCCGACTATGCGCGCGGTGCGTTCGAGCAGATGGGACGCATCGAAGGCGTGATTTTCCCGGCCGCGCGGCGCTACCTGGGCGACGCCGACTGGAACGAACTGGACGCGCCCCCGGCGAGCGGCGCAGCCGCGACGACGCCGGGCGCGGACGAATCCGACGATGCGTGACGCGCATCCGACTGAATACTTACGGAGAACACGATGGCACATGCAGTGCGATTCCACGAAACCGGCGGCCCCGACGTGCTGCGCTGGGAAGCGGTCGAAGTCGGCGAGCCGGGCGCCGGGCAGGTTCGCCTGCGGCACGAGGCCGTCGGCCTGAACTTCGCCGACACGTACTTCCGCAGCGGCCTGTATCCGGTTCCGCTGCCGGCGGGCATCGGCGTCGAGGCAGCCGGCGTGGTCGAGGCCGTCGGCCCCGGCGTGACGAACGTCGCCGTCGGCGATCGCGTGACCTACACCGGCTTCCTCAACACGCTCGGCGCGTACAGCACCGAACGGCTGATTCCGGCCGCGCCGCTCGTCAAGCTGCCCGCCGGCATCGCATGCGAAACGGCCGCGGCGATGACGATGCGCGGGCTGACCTCGGCCTACCTGCTGCGCCGCATCCACGCGTTCGCGCCGGGCGACACGATCCTGCTGCACGCGGCCGCGGGCGGCGTCGGGCTGATCGTGTCGCAATGGGCGAAGCTGCTCGGGCTCACCGTGATCGGCACCGTGTCGAGCGAGCACAAGGCCGCGGTCGCCCGCGCACACGGCTGCGACCACACGATCGACTACAGCCGCGAGGACGTCGCGAAACGCGTGCGCGAACTGACGGACGGCGTCGGCGTCGACGTCGTGTTCGACAGCGTCGGCAAGGACACCTTCGAAGGCTCGCTCGATTCGCTGAAGCGGCGCGGGCTGATGGTCTGCGTCGGCACGGCGTCGGGCCCGATCCCGCCATTCGACCCGCAGCGCCTCGCGATGAAGGGCTCGCTGTACCTGACGCGCCCGGCGCTGGCCGACTACATCGCCGATCCGGCCGAGAAGAACGACCTGGCCGGCGAACTGTTCGCGCACGTCGCGGCCGGCCGCATCCGGATCGAGATCAATCAGCGTTATGCGCTGCAGGACGCGGCGCAGGCGCACCGCGACCTGGAATCGCGCAAGACGACCGGCTCGTCGGTATTCATCGTCTGAGGAGACGCGCATGCGAGTCGAACCCCTGACCTGTGCGATCGGCGCGGAGCTGCTGGACGTGAGCCTCGCCGACGCCGTGCACGACGACGGCCTGTTCGCCGAGATCCGCGCGCAGCTGCTGCGCCATCGCGTGCTGTTCCTGCGCGACCAGGACATCACGCGCGCCGAGCACGTCGCGTTCGCGCGCCGCTTCGGCGAGCTCGAGGATCATCCGGTCGCCGGCAGCGACCCCGAGCATCCGGGGCTCGTGCGGATCTACAAGTCGCCCGACCAGCCGAACGACCGCTACGAGAATGCGTGGCACAGCGATGCGAGCTGGCGCGTGGCGCCGCCGTTAGGCTGCGTGCTGCGCTGCATCGACGGTCCGACGGTTGGCGGCGACACGATGTGGGCGAACATGGTACTCGCGTATGAAAACCTGCCGGAACACGTGAAGCAGCAGATCGCGGACTTGCGCGGGCGTCACAGCATCGAGGCGAGCTTCGGCGCGGCGATGCCGATCGACAAGCGTCTCGCGCTGAAGGCGCAGTATCCGGACGCCGAGCATCCGGTCGTGCGCACGCATCCCGAAACGGGCGAGAAGGTGCTGTACGTGAACGCGTTCACGACGCACTTCACGAACTTCCACACGCCCGGGCGCGTGCGCTACGGGCAGGACGCGAATCCCGGCGCCGGCCAGTTGCTGCAATACCTGGTCAGCCAGGCCTATATCCCCGAATACCAGGTGCGCTGGCGCTGGAGGAAGAACAGCGTCGCGATCTGGGACAACCGCAGCACGCAGCATTACGCGGTGATGGACTATCCGCCCTGCGTGCGCAAGATGGAGCGCGCGGGCATCGTCGGCGACGTGCCGTTCTGATCTGAACGCGCCCGCGCCTTGACCGGTTCCTGAAACCCCATGCAACACGCCGGGCCTGCCGCCCGGCGCGACGGGACACGCACGCCCGTACGCCCCGAACACAACGATTCCATCTGGAGGACGACATGCAATTTCTCGACGATTCGCTGCACCCGGAAAACCAGGACAAGGTAGTCATCACGGTCGCGCCGTACGGCCCCGAATGGATGCCCGCGGATTTCCCGGAAGACATTCCGGTGACGATGGACGAGCACGTACAGAAGGCCGTCGACTGCTACAACGCAGGCGCGACGGTGCTGCACCTGCACGTGCGCGAGCTCGACGGCAAGGGCAGCAAGCGGCTGTCGAAATTCAACGAGCTGCTCGGCCGGCTGCGCGAGGCGGTGCCCGACATGATCCTGCAGGTCGGCGGCTCGATCTCGTTCGCGCCGGAAGGCGACGGCGCGGAAGCGAAATGGCTGTCCGACGACACGCGCCACATGCTCGCCGAGCTGACGCCGAAGCCCGACCAGGTGACGGTCGCGATCAACACCGTGCAGATGAACATCACCGAGCTGATGAACCGCAAGGACATCGCCGGCACGTCGCTGAACGAGGCGGCGCTGTGGGACGCATACCGCGAGATGACCGTCCCGGCCGGCCCCGGCTGGGTCGACGAGCACCTGCGCCGGCTGCAGGCGGCCGGCATCCAGCCGCATTTCCAGCTCACCGGCATGCACGCGCTCGAGACGCTCGAGCGGATCATCCGTCGCGGCGTCTATCGCGGCCCGCTGAACGTCACGTGGGTCGGTATCGGCGGCGGCTTCGACGGCCCGAATCCGTACAATTTCATGGAATTCGTGCGGCGCTGCCCGGACGGCGCGTGCATCACGCTCGAATCGCTGATGAAGAACGTGCTGCCGATCAACACCGTCGCGATGGCGCTCGGGCTGCATCCGCGCTGCGGGATCGAGGACACGATCATCGACCAGAAGGGCAACCGGATGACGTCGGTGCAGCAGGTCGAGCAGTGCGTTCGGATCGCGCGCGAACTCGGCCGCGATATCGCGACCGGCAAGGAGGCGAAGGCGATCTACCGGATCGGCGTGCAGTACGACGGCGTCGACGAAACGCTCGCGCAGCTCGGGATGGCGCCGAACCGCCGGCCCGGCCAGCTGAGCGTGCCGCTGCGCGCGGCCTGACGCACCGCGCATCCGGGTGGCGCGCAAGCGCCGCCCGCCGATCGATGTGGCGCGGCACCCACCCTCGCGCGGTGCGCGAGGCAAGCTCCGACGAACGGAGCGGGGCCGCGCAAGCCGCGCCGGCGCATTGCCGCACCGGTGCCGGAGGAGACACGCATGCTGATTCATCACGTCGAGCCGTCGCTGCAGGACGTGGCGGCCACCGGGCGGCGCGCGCCGGCCTATGCCTGGCTCGTGTTCGGGCTGACCGTCGGCCTGCTGCTGTCGGACTACATGTCGCGGCAGGTGCTCAATGCCGTGTTTCCGCTGCTCAAGCACGCGTGGGGGCTGTCGGACACGCAGCTCGGTTCGCTGTCCGGGGTCGTCGCGCTGCTCGTCGGGCTGCTGACGTTTCCGCTGTCGGTGCTCGCCGACCGCTTCGGCCGCGTGCGCAGCATCGTGCTGATGGCCGCGCTGTGGAGCGTCGCGACGCTCGGCTGCGCGCTGTCGACCAACTACGCCGAAATGCTCGTGGCGCGCGGGCTCGTCGGCCTCGGCGAAGCCGCGTACGGCAGCGTCGGCGTCGCGCTGATCCTCAGCATCTTTCCGGCGCGCCTGCGCGCGACGCTGACCGGCGCGTTCATGGCCGGCGGCGCGTTCGGCTCCGTGTTCGGGATGGCGCTCGGCGGCCTCGTCGGCGCGCATCTCGGCTGGCGCTGGTCGTTCGGCGTGATGGCCGCGCTCGGCATCGTGCTGCTCGTCGCGTACCGCGGCATCGTCACCGAACGGCGGCTCGCGGCATGCCGCGTCGAGCCGTGCCGGCCCCATGCCGATGCGCCGCGCGACCTGCGCGGCAGCGTGCGCGCGCTGATGTCGGGGCTGTTCGCATCCCGTTCGGTGATCTGCGCGTATGTCGGCAGCGGGCTGCACCTGTTCGTGCCCGGCGCGCTGTTCGCCTGGCTGCCGAGCTACCTGAACCGCTATTACGCGATGGCGCCGGACCGTGCCGCCGTGCTTGCGGCCGGCTTCGTGCTGCTGTCGGGCGTCGGGATGGTCGGCTGCGGGATCGTCACCGACCGCGTCGGACGCGCCGACGGCTCGCGCAAATGGCTGACCGCGATCGCGTATTGCGTGCTGACGGGCGTATGCCTCGCGGTCGCGTTCCGGCTGCCGCCCGGGCCGCTGCAACTCGCACTGATCTGCGCGGGCATGCTCGTCGGCGCGGGTGCGTCAGGCGCATCGGGCGCGATGGTCGCGAACCTCACGCCGGCCGCGATTCACGCATCGGCGTTCGCCACGCTCACGCTCGCCAACAACCTGCTCGGCATGGCGCCGGGCCCGCTGCTGACGGGGTGGGTCGCCGATCGCGCCGGCCTCGTCGGCGCACTGCAATGGATTCCCGCCGTGCCGCTCGCGGCCGCCGCGCTGTTCGCGATCGGACGCGCGAGCTACGCGGCCGATCTCGCGCGCGTCGAACGCGAACGACGCGCGTCACATCTTTCCTGAACCGAACCCTCCCGGAGGCAGCATGACCCTGGCGACCGCGCCCACCATCCTGATCGTGCCCGGCTTGCGCGATCACGTCGAAGATCACTGGCAGACGCATCTGCAACGGCGCCTGCCGAACGCCCGCGCCGTCGCGCCGCTCGAAGCCGACAAGCTGAGCCGGGCCGCGCGCGTCGCGGCGCTCGATGCGGCGCTGGCCGCAATCGACGGCCCCGTGATCCTCGTCGCGCACAGCGCGGGGGTGATGATCACCGTGCATTGGGCGCTGCAGGCCACGCGTGCCATCGACGGCGCGCTGCTCGCCGCACCGGCCGATCTCGATACGCCGATGCCCGCAGGCTATCCGACACCGGATGCGCTCGACGCGCACGGCTGGACGCCGGTGCCGACCCGGCCGCTGCCGTTTCCGAGCATCGTGGCCGCGAGCCGCAACGATCCGCTCGCGCGATTCGAACGCACGCAGGCGCTGGCGGCCGGGTGGGGCAGCCGGCTCGTCGATCTCGGCGAAGTCGGACACTTGAACCCGGCTTCGGGTTTCGGCGAATGGCGGGATGCGGAGCGATTGATCGGGGAGGTGATCGCGCTCCGTGCGGCCTGAGCGCCGTCCGCAACGCGCCGCGCACGCTTTTCATGCCGGCGCGTCCGTCCGAACCGATTCCGGTTCGGCGTCCGTTGATATACGACGTCCTAACATGCGACGTATCCGTCGCAATGGCCAAGAAGCACATCCTCGACAAACGGAAGGTTTTTGTTAGGGAAATTCCCGCCCCGCGCGGGTCGGTTTTTTGTTGACCGACATCGTATAACGCCGTCATGATTTCCCGAAAGAACGGTCCCATCCACCGACCGAAGCGAGGAGACATGAACACCACCACGATCGCGCGCCGTGTCCGCCGGATCGCCCTGGCGCTGGGCCTGACGCTGTCGGCCGCGGCCACCGTCGCGGCTCCCGTGTCGCTGAATGTCGTCGACGTCGCGGGCAACCTGCAGCTCACGCAGAAGGCCATCGAGGCGTTCAAGGAAAAGAACCCGAATCTCGTCTCGAACGTCACCTTCACGAACGCGCCAGCGCCGCAGTTGCCGGGCAAGATCAAGGCGATGCAGGCGGCGGGCCGTGCCGACATCGACCTCGTGCTGACGGGCACCGACGCGCTGGCTGCCGGCATCGAGCAGAACCTGTGGCTGAAGCTGCTGCCCGACAGCGCGGGCGCGTTCCCCGGCGTGCTCGACAAATACGCGCCCGGCCCGCGCAAGATGCAGGATCTCGCGCAGGGCTTCGGTCTCGAAGTGACCTACATGCCGGCCGGCCCGCTGCTCGAATACAACCCGGCCAAGGTGAGCGATCCGCCGAAGACGCCCGAGCAGCTGCTCGCGTGGTGCAAGGCGCATCCGAACAAGCTGATCTACGCACGCCCGGCGAATTCGGGCCCCGGCCGCACCTTCCTGATGGGGCTGCCGTACGTGCTCGGCGACAAGAACCCGCAAGACCCGATCAACGGCTGGGACAAGACCTGGGCGTTCCTGAAGCAGCTCAACGACTGCGTGCCGTACTACCCGGGCGGCACGTCGGCCGTGATGAAGGAGCTCGGCGAAGGCACGCGCGACATGACGGTGACCGTCACAGGCTGGGACCTCAACCCGCGCGCGCTCGGCATCGTGCCGGCCGACTTCCGGGTCCAGGCATTCGACAACATGACGTGGGTCAACGACGCGCACTACATGGTGATTCCGAAGGGCGTGGCGAAGGACAAGCTCGACGTGCTGTTCAAGCTGATGAACTTCCTGCTCGAACCGGCGCAGCAGGCGATGACCTACGACGACGGCTACTTCTATCCGGGCCCGGCGGTGAAGGGCGTGACGCTCGAGATGGCGCCCGCGCACAGCCAAGAGGTGATCAGGAAGTTCGGCCGCCCCGAGTACGCGAAGCTGCTCGCGGATCGTCCGCACGTGCAGCCGCTCAACGCGCAGGCGATGGTCGCGGCGTTCCAGAAGTGGGACCGCGAGATCGGTTCGCAGAAGTCGAAATGACGCATGAACCCGCGGGCGCCGCGGCGCCCGCGCCGACGGAGTTCGCGTAATGAAGCACAGTTTCGAACGGTTGCGGCTCGACGGCGTGTGCCGCAGCTTCACCAATGCGGAGGGCGCGCAGGTCGCCGCACTGAACGGGCTCGATCTCGACATCCGGCGCGGCGAGTTCATCGCGCTGCTCGGCCCGTCTGGCTGCGGCAAGTCGACCGCGCTGAACTGCATCGCCGGGCTGCAGCCGCTCACGAGCGGCGGCATCTGGCTCGACGACACGCGCATCGACGTATTGCCGCCCGAGCGCCGCGGCTTCGGCATGGTGTTCCAGAACTACGCGCTGTTTCCGCACATGTCGGTGCTGGAGAACGTCGGCTTCGGGCTGAAGATGCGCGGCGTGCCGAAGCAGGAAACGCGGCGGCGCGCGCAGCAGGCGCTCGAACTCGTGCAGCTCGTCGGCCACGAGGGCAAGCTGCCCGGGCAGCTGTCGGGCGGGCAGCAGCAGCGCGTCGCGATCGCGCGCGCGATCGTCATCGAGCCGCCGCTCGTGCTGATGGACGAGCCGCTGTCGAACCTCGACACGAAGCTGCGCATCGAGATGCGTGCCGAGATCCGCCGCATCCATACGCAGCTCGAACGCGCGACGATCTACGTGACGCACGACCAGGACGAGGCGCTGTCGATGGCCGACCGGATCGTCGTGATGAAGGAGGGCGTCGTGCAGCAGGTCGCGTCGCCGAAAGACGTGTACACGCGCCCGCACAATCTGCACGTCGCACGCTTCATGGGCTATCGCAACGTGCTGCCGTTCACGCTCGAAGGGATGGCCGGCGACTGCGTGAACGTCACCGCGGCGGGCGTGCGCATCGCGGGCGTGCCGATGGACGGTTTCGACGGCAAGGACGTGGTGGTCGCGCTGCGCCCCGACGACATCGAGCGGGCGGAAGAAGGGGCCGACAACGCATTCGATGCGACCGTCGAAACGGTCGAATACGGCGGCCGCGACTCGCTCATCCGCGCGATCACGCCGTTCGGCCCGATCTGGGCGCGGGTCGCAGGCGAATTCGCGGAGGGCGAGCGGTTGCGGCTGCGCGTCGCGCCGGCGCGCACGCTCGTCTATGCGGGAGACGCGCAATGAACGGCCGCTGCACCGCGTGCGCCGCAACGCCCGGTCCGGAGGACGCATGAGCGCGCTTGCGACCGGCGGCGCGCCGCGCGACGCGAAGTCGTGGCTCGTCACGCCGGCGCTCGCGTTCATCGTCGCGCTGTTCATCTATCCGTTCGCGTACGGCCTGGTCCTGTCGTTCCAGCCGATGAACGGCGGCAGCGCGCTCGCGAACTACGTGCAGTTCTTCACCGACACCGCGATGTGGCCGACCGTGCTCGTCACGCTGAAGCTCGCGGTGCCGGCGACGCTGATCAACGTCGGCATCTCGGTGCCCGTCGCGTTCGCGCTGCGCCGCAACTCGCCGTACCAGAAGTTCGTCACGACGCTGCTCGTGATTCCCGTCACGCTCGGCACGGTGCTCGTCGCCGACGGGATGCTCACGTATTTCGGACCGAACGGCTGGTTTCCGCAGGCGCTGCAGGGGCTGCACCTGTACACGGACGAAGTGCGCCTCACGCACAATTATTGGGGCGTGCTGCTGTCGCTGGTCGTGTCGGGCTTTCCGTTCGCGTTCCTGCTGATGCTGTCGTACATCAGCGGCATCGACCCGACGCTCGCGCGCGCCGCGGCCACGCTCGGCGCGAACCCGTGGCAGCAGTTCCGGCGGATCTACCTGCCGCTGCTCGTGCCGGGGCTCACGATGGCCGCATGTCTGTCGTTCGTGCAGGCGTTCTCGGTATTCCCGTCGGCCGTGCTGCTCGGCGCGCCGGCCGGGCCGACGCGCGTGATCTCGATCGCGGCCGCCGAAGCCGCGTTCGAGAGCTACGACTATTCGCTCGCATCGGCGATCGCGATCGTGATGGGCTTCGTGCAGTTGCTGGTGGTCGCGTCGATGCTCGGCGCGCGCCGCTTCTTCTATACCGGTCCGGTCTCGGGAGGCAAGGGCTGATGGCGACCGACAATCATGCGGCGCCGGCATGGCCGCCGAAGCACAGCCCGCCCGGCGCGCAGCCCGTCAACGCGATGAAGCCGCGGAAACTGCGCGACAGCCTCGCCGGCCGCGCGTGGAAGGCGCTCGTGTGGGGGCTGATGGCGTTCTTCCTGCTGAACGTGATGCTGCTGATCGCGACCGTCGCGGTGAACTCGGTCGCGACGCGCTGGTTCGGCACGCCGCTGCCGCAGGGCTTCACGCTGCACTGGTATGCGAAGGCGTGGGAAGACTTCCAGCTCGCCAGCGTGCTGTGGGTGACGGTCGAAGTCGTCGGCGCGGTCGTGCTGCTGTCGGTCGCGCTCGGCGTGCCGGCCGCCTACGCGCTCGCGCGCGTGCAGTTCCGCGGCAAGCGCTTCGCGCTGCTGGTGTTCCTGCTGCCGCTGATGGTGCCGCCCGTCACGTACGGGATCCCGATGGCGACCGTGATGTACAAGGTCGGGCTCGCCGGCACGCTGCCCGGCGTGATCCTCGCGAACCTCGTGCCGGCGCTGCCGTTCGTGATCCTCGTGATGACGCCGTTCATCGAGCAGATCGATCCGAATCTCGAAGCCGCCGCGCGCATCTTCGGCGCGAACACGTGGCGCTATTTCCGCTACGTGCTGCTGCCGCTGCTGGTGCCCGGCATGCTCGCGGCCGGGCTGCTCGTGCTGGTGCGCACGATCGGGATGTTCGAGCTGACCTTCTTCACCGCGGGCCCGAGCACGCAGACGCTCGTCGTCGCGCTGTATTACGCGGTGTTCTCGACCGGCGTGCGCGCACCGCAGTCGATCGACGCGATGGCGATGATCTACATGGCCATCACGCTCGTGTGGGTCGTGATCGCGCTGCAGTTCGTGAGCCCGACGCAGCTCGTGAGTCGCGTGAAGCAGGAGCGGCAGTAGCCGCGCACGAAGGCGGCGGGGCAGCGGGGCGTTCGCGCCGTTGCTGCCGCCCGTGCAATTGGTTACAAATGGATACCGCGAACCACGCGCGGACGTTGCAGACTACGCGGCATACCGGCTCGGCGATGCTTAAACGGCCATCGCCGCATGCCGCCCGACGTTCACCCGATCCGCGGAGTTCCATGAAGTTTCCCACGCTGCTGACGCTCGGCTGTGCCGCCACGCTGCTCGCCGCCTGCCACCTGCTCCACGACGGCCCCGGATCGAGCGACGTCGATGCCGCGGTGCGCCGCGCGCTCGAAGCGGAAAACCACGGCGGCCTGAACGCGCTATTCGGCCAGCCGCTGCCCGTGTCGGCCGACGTGATCTCGGCGAAGCCCGACGGCGACTGCAGGAAGACCGGCGAACGCACCTACGCGTGCGACGTCGTGATCACGTGGCGCAACAGCGATTACACGCCGTCGCGTGCGAACCTGACCTTCGTGCAGGCCGCCGACGGTTCGTGGCAGACCTCGGGCGTCGACGCCGCCATCGCGACCGGCGCCGCCAAGTCGCTGATCGACAAGATCGGCAAGGCATGGCCCGGCAATGCGGCCAGCGGTGCGTCGGCACCGCAGTGACGCATCGGAGACGGGCTTCGTCGCCGCTCCCGCCGACATGCGGTGCGGACGACGCGTGCCGAACCGTCGCCGGCTTTCCGTTGCAGGCGACCAGTCCCTCCGTCTCGTCCCATGCTCGAACCTGTGTCACGGTGAAAAAGGGCGCAAACACCGCCTGACATCGGTCGAAGCCATCCTCGGTATGCGGAGCCTCATATAGGGAAAACCCTTAATTCGAGATATAATCGCGGGCTAGAAGAAAGGTCGAACCATGCCCGAACGTTTCCAATCCCTTGAAAAATTTGTGTTTTCGCTGGTCGTGATGTCCGCGGTCTTCTGCTCCGCATTCCTCGCGTACGAGCGTCACCCCGAGATCAAGATCGCACTGCACGAAGGCGAGGCGCTGATGCGCGAAAGCGCCAAGTATTCGGTCATTTGCTCGCCGTCCAAGGTCGATCCTTGCGTCGAGATGTCCGCTTACTGAATCTCGTCTCCCGCTGACGCATCCCCGCTGATTCCCGCCGACGCGCGGCCGAAGGCCGACACGCGCCGGCGGCGCGCATACCGGTTCCGGTCGCGCATCGCCTGAACCCCGCTTCCCCGATTCTCCGATTCCGCTGCGGCGTCCTGCCGCGACGCGTCGTCACGTCTTTACGTCGCGCGGGCGGGTACGTCCCTGCCGACGCCACACACCGCTGCCCTCTCGCCTTCGTTTCTCCGCGCTCCTCCACCGTCACGACGTGCCGCGCGGCTCGCCGCCATGCGCGCCTTTCCGTTCAGGAAAGGCTGGTTGAGCATCGATCGATTTTCGCCGCGCGCGAACGTCGTCATGATCGCCGTCATCGATAACGCGATTTCATCGGAGACGGTCATGACGCGCCCCCTGGACGGTATCCGCGTGCTGGAACTCGGCCAACTGATCGCCGGGCCGTTCGCGGGCCGGATGCTGGCCGAATTCGGTGCGGACGTGATCAAGGTGGAGCCGCCCGGCGTCGGCGACCCGCTGCGCAAATGGCGGCTGCTGCACGACGGCACGTCGGTCTGGTGGGCCGCGCAGTCGCGCAACAAGACCTCGCTCGCGCTCGACCTGCGCACGCCGGAAGGGCAGGACGTCGTGCGCCGCCTCGTCGCCGGGACCGACGTGCTGATCGAGAATTTCCGGCCAGGCACGCTCGAAGGCTGGGGGCTCGGCTGGGAGACGCTGTCCGCGATCAACCCGGGGCTCGTGATGCTGCGCGTATCGGGCTTCGGTCAGACCGGCCCGTATCGCGACCGCCCCGGCTTCGGCGTGATCGCCGAGGCGATGGGTGGCCTGCGGCACCTGACCGGCGAGCCCGGCCGCACGCCGGTGCGTGTCGGCGTGTCGCTCGGCGATTCGCTGTCGGCACTGCACGGCGTGATCGGCGTCCTGCTCGCGCTGCGCCATCGCGAGCAGCAGGGCGGCCGAGGGCAGGTCGTCGACGTCGCGCTGTACGAATCGGTCTTCAACATGATGGAAAGCCTGTTGCCCGAATACGCGGCGTTCGGCGCGGTGCGCGAGGCGGCCGGCAGCAGCCTGCCCGGCATCGCGCCGACCAACGCGTACCGCTGCCGCGACGGCAAATACGCGCTGATCGCCGGCAACGGCGACAGCATCTTCCGGCGGTTGATGGAACTGATCGGGCACCCCGATCTCGGCCACGATCCGGCGCTCGCGCACAACGACGGACGCGTCGCGCAGGTCGCACGCATCGACGCGGCGATCGGCGAATGGAGCGCGCGACACGATCTCGACGACGTGCTCGCCGCGCTGAACGACGCACGCATCCCGTCCGGGCGAATCTACGACGTCGCCGACATCGCGGCCGATCCGCATTACCGCGCACGCGACATGATCGTCGACGCCGCGCTGCCCGACGGCACGCCCGTGCTCGTGCCGGGCATCGTGCCGAAACTCTGCGCGACGCCGGGACGCATCGAGCGTCCGGCACCCGCCCTCGGCGCCGACACCGACTCGGTACTCGAATCGATCGGCATCGATGCCGCGACGCGCGACGACTGGCGCGCGCGCGGCGTGATCTGAACCGGCTAACCCGCCAGCGGGACGAACACATGAGCAAGCCTCCCCAACGACTCTACATCCACGAAGTCGCGACACGCGACGGTTTCCAGAACGAAGCGACGTTCGTCGACACCGACGACAAGATCGCGCTCGTCGACGCATTGAGCGCATGCGGCTACGCGAAGATCGAGGTCACGTCGTTCACGTCGCCGAAAGCGATCCCCGCGCTGCGCGACGCGGAGGCCGTGATGCACGGCATCGTGCGCGCGCCGGGCGTCGTCTACACGGTGCTCGTGCCGAACGTGCGCGGGGCGGAGCGCGCGCTGTCGTGCGGCGTCGACGAGGTGAACCTCGTGATGTCGATGAGCGAGAGCCACAACCGCGCGAACCTGCGGATGACCCGCGAGCAGTCGTTCGCGCAGCTGCGCGACGTGATCGACGCGGTGCGCGGCACCGGCGTCGCGATCAACGTGTCGCTGTCGACCGCGATGGGCTGCCCGATGGAGGGCGACGTGCGCGCGGAAACCGTGCTCGCGTGGATGCAGCGCTTCGCGGATCTCGGCGTGCACGGCGTCACGCTGTGCGACACGACCGGCATGGCATACCCGTCGCAGGTGCGCGAGCTGGCCGAACGCGCACGCGAGCGCTTCGGCGCGCTGCAGCTCACGCTGCACTTTCACAACACGCGCGGAATGGCGCTCGCCAACACGCTCGCCGCGCTCGACGCCGGTATCGACCGCTTCGACGCGTCGCTCGGCGGGCTCGGCGGTTGCCCGTACGCGCCGGGCGCGACCGGCAATGCGTGCACCGAGGAATTGGTCCACATGCTCGCGCTCGACGGCTACGATACGGGCGTGGACCTCGCGGCCGTGCTCGCGGCGGCGGCGCGGCTGCCCGCGCTGATCGGGCATGACGTGCCGAGCCAGATCCTGAAGGCCGGGCGCCGCTCGGACCTTCATCCGCTGCCGCGCGCCGAACGCGGCGACATGCCGATGCAGCGGGCTTTCTCGTGAACGCGTGGAAACAGGAGCGAACCACATGGCGCTGATTGACCACCTCGACCACCTCGTGCTGACCTGCGTCGATCCGGAGCGGACCAGGCACTTCTACACGGAAGTGCTGCAGATGCAGCTCGAAACCTTCGGTGCGGGCCGGCTCGCATTCCGCTTCGGCAACCAGAAGATCAACCTGCACGTGCGCGGCGCGGAGTTCGAGCCGAAAGCGCACGTGCCGGTGCCCGGCGCGCTCGACCTGTGCTTCATCGCGACGGTGCCGCTCGACGACGTGATCGCGCATCTGCGCCGCGTCGACTGGCCGATCGTCGAAGGGCCCGTCGAGCGCACCGGCGCGACGCAGAAGATCCGGTCGGTGTACGTGCGCGACCCGGATCTGAACCTCATCGAGATATCCGAACTGATCTGAGTGCCGATCCGTTGCGCCGAGCGGATACCATCGCCGCTTCGTCGCGCCGGTCCGCCCGTTCGCGCATGCGCCGGTACGACGCGTGCGCTGCTCGACAGTCCTCCGCCGAAAGCGGACAGGCGCATGCCGCCCCCGCCGATTCCGGATAGCCGGCGCCGGTTGCGCTACGCATAATGGCGCAACGGCGTCGGCCCGTCCGGCGCCTTCGTGGCGGGGCACCGCGAACGTCCCGCGCATCTGCAATCCGACCAGGCGCTTCCCGAATGACGATCCTCTATCGCGGCATGGACCGCGCGGCGCTCGACGCCGCCTACCTGAACACGAGAGCCATTCCCGATTTTCCCGCGGTGCTCGCGTCCTGCCAGGCACGCAGCGCGGCGCTTTACGATGCGACGCCCGGGCAGCGCGACCTGCGCTACGGTGCGCGTCCGGCGCAGCGCTTCGACTGGCTGCGGTGCGGCCTGGCCGACGCGCCGCTGTTCGTGTTCATTCACGGCGGCTACTGGCAGCACTGCGCGAAAGAGGATTTCGCGTACGCGGCCGCCGGGCCGCTCGCACGCGGCTTCGACGTCGTGCTCGCCGAATACACGCTCGCACCGGCCGCATCGATGACCGACATCGTCGGCGAGATCGGCGCGTTGCTCGACCATCTCGCGGCCGATCCCGACGGCATCGGCACGGCAGGACGACCGATCCATCTGAGCGGCCACTCGGCCGGCGGCCACCTGACGGCCGTGCATCGCGCGCATCCGGCCGTCGTGTCTGCGCTCGCGATCAGCCCGCTCGTCGATCTCGAACCGATCTCTCTGTGCGTGCTCGACGACAAGCTGAAGCTCACCGCGCAGGAAATTGCCGCGTACAGCCCGCTGCATCACATCGGGCCGGGCGCGCCGACTGCCGTCGCGGTCGGCACGGCCGAGCTGCCGGAGCTCGTGCGCCACGCACACGAATACGCGGACGCCTGCGAAGCGGCCGGCGAACGGATCGCGCGCGCATGGCTGCCCGGCGTGAAGCACTTCACGGTACTCGACGATCTCGCGAAACCGGACAGCGCGATGCTCGCTGCGTTGCAGGCAATCGCGCCGCGCTGATCGCGCCGTATTGCGTCGTCTTGTGCGATTTCGCGCCGTGCGCGGCCGGGCGTATGATCGCCATCAGGCCAGCCTGGCGCCGTTCGCGCGCCCCGCACGGCGCTTCCCAGGACCTTCATCATGGTGAACCCGCTTCATTTCGATCTGCAGTCGCTGCGCGTGTTCGCGCTCGTCGCCGAGCACGGCAGCCTGACCAAGGCGGCCGAACACGGCCAGCTGACGTTGTCCGCGGTCAGCAAGCGGATCGCGGAACTCGAAAGCGTGACCGGCAGCGCGCTGTTCGTCCGGCATGCGCGCGGCGTCGAGCTGACGCCGGCGGGCCGGGCGCTGCTCGACCATGCGACGAAGGTGATCGAGCAGGTCAACCGGATGGCGCACGAGATGAGCGACTACGTTGCGGGCGTGCGCGGCCACATTCACGTGTGGACCAATACGTCGGCCATCGTCCAGTTCCTGCCGGCCGATCTCGCCGCGTTTCTCACCGACAACCCGGGCATCAAGGTCAGCCTGGAGGAGCGGCTGAGTCACGAAATCGTCGACGCGCTCGCGGCCGGCAAGGCCGATCTCGGCGTGTTCGCGGACAACGTGCCGGCGCCCGGCATCGAACGCCGCCTGTACCGGCGCGACGAACTGGTGCTGCTCGTGCCGCGCGGGCATCGCTTCGCCGCGCACGACGGCATCCGCTTCGCGGATACGCTCGATGAAGACTACGTCGGCCTGAGCGACGGCAGTTCGCTGCTCGCGCGGATGACCGACGCCGCGTTCGCGGCCGAGCGCTCGCTGAAGCTGCGCATCCAGGTGTCGAATTTCGACGGCGTGAGCCGGATGATCGAGGCCGGGCTCGGGATCGGCGTGCTGCCGCGCGATGCGGTGACCGGCGAGCGTGCGGCGCGGCTCGGGATCGTGAAGCTCGACGACGCATGGGCGACGCGCACGTTGTGGGTCGGCGTGAAGGCAGGCACCGTGCTGACCTCCGACATCGCGAAGCTGTTCGATTTCATGTCGGCACGCTGAATCCGCTCAATAGCGCGCCGCATGCGCAGTGCACGGGGCACGCATGCGCGTGCCCCGTGCCGTCGCCGTGTCATACCGGGTTGATGTCGTCCTGGCTGCGCCGGGTGGTCAGCGGCCCGAGCACGCGCAGCGTGACGGCAACGATCCCGAGCGCGACCGAGATCACGCCGAACATCGCACCGGCGCCATGTGCGGCCAGCACCGGCAGCAGCACGAACGGCAGCGCGCCGCTGACGATGCGCGACAACGCATACGTGCTGCCGATCGCGGTCGAGCGCGCCCGTGCCGGAAAGATTTCGGCCTGATACACGTGATACGCATTGCTGAACACGTTCGACGCGCATGTCGTCAGGAAACCGAAGCAGACGATCAGCACCGTATTGCCCGAATACGCGAAGCACAGCCCGAACGCGGCGATCGACAGGATCGACCCGATCACGAGCGTGCGCCGCTCGATCCAGTTCAACAACGGAATCGACAGCAGCGAGCCGATCGGATACCCGATGAACGACAGCGCAATGAACAGCGTGCTGTCCGTGACATCGAACCCACGGCTCTTGACGACCGTGCCCGCGAGCGTGCCGAAGCCGTAATAGCCGAAGCCCTGGAACAGGTGGAACACCGCAAGCATCAGGTAGCGCGCGCCGTAAGGCCGGCGACGCAGCAGCGCGATACGCTCGCCGAGGCTCAGCGGCCGTTGCGGCTCGGCCGATGCCGCGAACTGCTCGGGCACGCGCACGCCCGCGCTGTCCGCGAAGCGCCGCGCCGCGGCATGCGCATCCGCGACGCGGCCCCGCGCGAGCAGCCAGCGCGGGCTTTCCGGCAGCCGATGCTGGACCAGCAACACGTACACCGCGCCGAGGCTGCCGATCGCGAGGATGATGCGCCAGCCGGCCATCCCCGCGACATGCAATGGATTCAGCCACAGCGCGAGGAAGCCGACCAGCGGCACCGCGACGTACGAAGTCGTATAGCCCCAAGCGGCGAGCCGCCCGCGCTTGTCCTTCGGCAGGATTTCCGACAGGAAGCTGTCGGCGACCGGATAGATCGCCCCGACGCCGATGCCCGTCAGGAACCGGCATGCAACCAGCATGTCCGCATTCACGGAGAACGCGCCGATCAGCGAAAACGCGCTGTACCAGACGAGCGTCAACAGGAACGCCTTGCGCCGGCCGATGCGGTCGGCAAGGCTGCCGAGACACATCGCGCCGACGAACATCCCGATGAATGCCGATGCCAGCAGCAGCTTGAAATCGGCGCTTTGCCGGCTCAGCCCGTATTCGTTCTGCAACGCGGAGCCGATCGTGCTGACGAGGAAGATCTCGTACATGTCGAAGAACAGCCCGATGCCGATCACCCAGACGACGAAGCGGTGCAGCGCACCGACGGGCAGGTCGTCCATGAATTCGCCGAGCGTGACGCCACGGGCGGGCAGGGCCGTCGCGCCGGCGCCGGCCCGGGCCACGGACGGTACGGCGGACGCGGGGTCACCCGCGGTGCCGCCGAGGTCGAGGGATTGGCTGTTCATCGTGTCTCCTGATTATCGATTTGCCGTGGCGCGACGCCCGGCTGCTCGCGGCCGGTCTTGCGGGTCCGCTCGCGCAACGCGGCGCGCCTGCGTGCCAGGCCCGCGAAAAGCCGGCTGCGTGGGTGGCGCCGATCGTCGGAAACATCGTCGGCGAATTTGCGCGACACGATAATTGCGGATGCTTCAAGCATCCTTTCCTGCGCAGAAAGGCTGCGGAACGCCCGCGGGGCGGGCTTCGGACGAAGATCAGGCCGCTGCTGGAAGGCGAGGGCAGGGAAAACCATGGGTGACACTGCGTGCGTTCGGCCGACCGCGATGCCGTGCGGAGCGGCAAGCGCAACGCTCCGCATTCGTCATGCGTCTACCGCTCGGCGTGGCGCGTCGGACGCGCCGCATCGCCGCTCATTGCGACGCGCACGGATCAGGGCATCCGGCTGTCGCCGTCTGACCGGCATCGACAGCGGGGGCAGAGGCGGCGTCGGCGCGTTCCTGGCGGACCGTATCCGACGCAACGGCCTGCAACCTTGCCGCCATGTCCGGCGCGATGCCGAGCTGCACGGCCGCTTGCTCCCGCGGGCCGAACGTACGGACGTCGACCCCGGCGATCTGCTGAAACAGCACGAGCGCGCTCAGATAAGCGCCCAGCACGCCCGGATGCAGATAATCGGGCCGCGAGATCGGCGGGTCGTTCTGCGCGCGCATGCCGTACCACAGCAGCGGCGCGCCGGACGGCGCATACGGGTCGGGATCGGCGACGCCGGTCGTCCACGCACGCTGCCACGCGCGGCCGACCGGCACGACGGCGGCGATCGACGGATCGGTGCGGCGCGCGCCTTCGTATGCATCGCGATACGCCGCGACGAGGTCGGCGAGACGATCGACGTACCGCGCGTGAAAACCGGCGCTGTCCGGCTCGCCCGCCAGCGCTTTCGCGAGATCGGCGCGTGGCCAGGTTTCATACAGATAGACACGCGCTTGCGGCGCCGCCGCGCGAATGCCGCGTGCGAGCTTCGCGACGCTCGCACGGAAACCGGCCGGATCGCTGGCGCGGCTGTGCGTGAGCGCGAACGGCAGCGGCTTCGCGCTCAGTTCCTGCAGGACCACCACATCCCAGGCAGGCCGGTCGATCACGTCCGATGCGACGCGGTCATGTTTCGCGAGACTCGTCGCCGACATCGCTTCCAGATGAACCGCGTAGTCGAGTCCGGCTTCGGCGGCGAAGCGCGCGAAGATCCCCGGAATCCCGCCCCACGGGCCCGGCTCGCGTTCGGCGCGGGCCCCGGTCTGCCCGAAGTTTTCGTCGACGACCTGCGCGGTGCCGCCAACGTCCTTGCCGCCGGACCGCATCGCGCCGTACGAGCGCACGGGCGTGTAACGGCCGTGCGTGAGGCTGTCGCCGACGAACAGGATGCGTTGCGACGTGCGTGCTGCCGGTACGGGCGACCCGCCTGGCACGTGCGTGGCATCCGTGGCCGAGGCGGCCGTCGCCGGCCCGACGACCAGCAACGCCACGACGCACGTCAGTGCGAAACGCACGATCGGGCAACAGAACGAGGGCATGGCGGGCATTTCACTCATTGCGGAGTTCCGGAGGACGCGTGGCCGCAGTATTTCACGAAGCGGCACGACGAGGCCGACCGGGCATCGCCGAACGCGTACGGTAGACTGCTCGCTGGCGTTCCCGCCGCCAATGACACGACCACTCGCGCCCACTCACACGCCATGGACCGAATCGATGCGATGAAGGTGTTCGTCGCCACGCTGGACGAAGGCAGTCTCGCAGGCGCGAGCCGCCGTCTCGGCCGCTCGCCGGCGGCAGTCAGCCGCGCGATCGCGTTTCTCGAGGAACACACGGGCACCGCGCTGCTGTACCGGACCACCCGGACGATTCGCCTGAGCGAGGCCGGCGAACGCTACGCCGCAGCGTGCCGCCGTATCCTCGCGGACCTCGAGGAAGCGGACATGCTGATCGCCGACGAACGCTCGGCGCCGCGCGGCCTGCTGACGATCACGGCACCGGTCGCCGCGGGAGAGGACGTGCTGCGCGCGCTCATCGACGAGTTCATCGACCGCCATCCGGCCGTGTCGATTCGCCTGCAACTGCTCGACCGCCCCGTCAGCCTGATCGACGAGGGAATCGACGTCGCGCTGCGCATCGCACATCTGACGGATTCGACGCTCGTCGCGATTCCGGTGGGCGCGGTGCGGCGCGTCGTCGTTGCGTCACCCGACTATCTGGCGGAGCATCCGCCGATCACCGCGCCGGCCGATCTCGCACGGCACCGGATCATCTCGATGACGCACTTCGGGCTCGATTCCTGGAGCTTCCCGCCGTCCGGCCAGTCGGCGCTGCCGCAGGTGGTCCAGTTCGCTCCGCGCTTCATCGTCAACACGATCCGCGGCGCACTCGCGTCGGCGCTCGCCGGCCACGGCGTCACGCGCCTCTTCTCGTATCACGTCGCCGAGCAGGTTCGGGACGGCGCGCTGCGGATCGTGCTGCGCGAGAGCGAGCATGCGCCGCTGCCGATCCACCTCGTCACGCCTTACGGACGGCTGTCGGTGCCGAAGGTGCGGACGTTCGTCGATTTCGCCGCACCGAGATTGCGCGAGCACTTTGCACGGCTGGCCACCATCACCGACGAAGATTGAACCGCGTTGCGGAAGAATGGCTTCCGCAATGCATGGATTCTCCCGAAATCCGGTTCAATCTAGACTTCCTTCAACCGTCGGACGCGCATGCGTCTGCCCAGCGAATGGAGGTCCTTCAATGCAACAAGCGCTTCTCGACCGGCAGCACGTCCCCGCATTCAACGTGTGGCGCGGCACGGTGTCCGGTGCCAGTGCGAGCCTGATCGGCATCGGTCTGGCGCGATTCGCGTATACGCCGCTGCTGCCCGCGATCATCGGCGCGCACTGGTTTCCCGCGTCGACGGCCGCCTATCTGGGTGCGGCCAACCTCGGCGGCTATCTGGCCGGCGCGCTGGTCGCCGGCTCGCTCGCGCGCCGCGCCGGCCCGACCGCCGTGCTGCGCGCGATGATGCTGCTCGCGACCCTTGCGTTCGTCGCATGCGCCGCGCCCGTGTCGTTCCTGTGGTTCTTCGCGTGGCGCTTCGCGTCCGGCCTGTCGGGGGGCGCCCTGATGGTGCTGGCCGCGCCGGCGATCCTCGCGCACGTGCCGCCGGCGCGCCGCGGTTTCGCGAGCGGCGGCATCTTTACCGGAATCGGTCTCGGCATCGCGGCGTCGGGCACGATCGTGCCGATCCTGCTGCGGCAGGGTCTCACCGCGACGTGGCTCGGGCTCGCGATCGTGTCGCTGCTGCTGACCGCCGTCGCGTGGCGCGGCTGGCCCGCCGACGATGCGCCGCCCGCGGCGGTCGCGTCGCCGGCCACCCACGCGAGAAACCTCCCGACCGGCAGCCTGCGCGCGCTGTACGTCGAATACGGGCTCAACGCGGTCGGGCTGGTCCCGCACATGATCTTCCTCGTCGACTACGTTGCGCGCGGACTCGACAAGGGCGTGGACGCGGGCGCGCAGTACTGGGTGCTGTACGGCCTCGGCGCGATCGTCGGGCCGCTCGCGTGCGGGCATCTCGCCGATCGAGCGGGATTCGGTCGCGCACTGCGCATTGCATTCGCGATCGAGGCCGTCGCCGTCGTGCTGCCGCTGCTCGGGATGGGCTCCCCCGCGTTGATCGTATCGAGCGTGCTGGTCGGTGCGTTCACACCCGGCATCGTCCCGCTCGCGCTCGGCCGCGTGAATGAACTGCTCGCGCATCATCCGTCGGTTGCGAAACGCGCATGGCGCAGCGCGACGACCAGCTTCGCGATCATGCAGGCGATGGCGGCGTACGGCCTGTCTTACCTGTTCGCATCGAGCGGCGGACGATACGACACGCTGTTCGCCGTCGGTGCCGCCGCACTGCTGCTGGCGCTCGCGGTCGACGTCGCCGCCACGGCGAGGGCGCGATGAGCACGACCATCCCGGCACCCGGCACGGTGCGCGCCGGCCCGGCCGCCGCCAGCTACGCCGAACGCAACGCGCGCTACTGGCAGCGCAATCTCGCCGTGTGCGTGTTCGGCTCGTTCACGACGCTCGTCAGCCTGAGCATGCTGCTGCCGTTCCTGCCGCTGTACGTGCGGCAGCTCGGCGTCGATGCGCAATCGGCCGTGATCGAGTGGTCCGGCGTCGCGTTCGGTGCGACGTTTCTCGGCACGGCAGTCACCGCGCCGCTGTGGGGCCGTCTTGCGGATCGCTTCGGCCGCAAACCGATGCTCGTGCGCGCTGCGCTCGGAATGGCCGTCGTGATGTCGCTGATCGGCATGGCGCACAACGTCCAGGAACTCGTCGCACTGAGGCTCGTCGCCGGGCTCATCGGCGGCTATGCATCGGCATCGACCGTGATGGTGGGCACCCAGGCGCCGCGCGAGCGCGCGGGCTGGGCGCTCGGCATCCTGTCGACCGGCGCGCTCGCGGGCAACCTCGTCGGGCCGCTCGTCGGCGGCCTGCTGCCGGGCTGGCTCGGCATCCGCGGGACGTTTTTCGCGGGTGGGGCGATGATCGCCGTCGCCGCGCTGCTGACGATCCTGGTCGTGAAGGAGGACTTTCACGCGGACACCGACGCACTGGCGCGACACGCCCGCGCAACGACCGGGGACACGACACGGCGCACCGATCGGGCGGCGGTCGCCGCACTCCTGGTGACGGCTATGATGGTGCTGCTCGCGAACATGTCGATCGAGCCGATCATCACGGTCTATATCGGCGGGCTCGGCGTCGACGGCCGTCATCTGGCGCGCGTCGCCGGCGTCGTGATGGCCTGTTCCGCGCTGGGCAGCATGCTGACCGCCGCGCGGCTCGGCGCGCTTGCCGACCGTATCGGTAGCTGGAACGTAATCGTCGGCTGCCTGCTGCTGACCGCGCTCGCAATGGTGCCGCAGGCGTTCGTCTCGCATTGGTGGCAACTCGCGGCACTGCGTGTGCTGATGGGGATGACGCTCGCCGGGCTGCTGCCGTCGATCGGCAAACTGGTCCGGCAGTCCGTCGACGAGCGCGCGACGGGCCAGATGCTCGGCTACCTGCAATCCGCGCAGTTCGGCGGCCAGGTGGTCGGCCCCGTGATCGGTGGACAGATCGGCGTCGTGCTCGGCCTGCATTCGGTGTTCTTCGTGACGGCCGCGCTGCTGGCTGGCTGCGCGGGGCTCGCCTATCGGGTACGCAGTCGATAGCAGCAAGGTTGGGCTGGCTCGCGGACCGCAGGCTGGCGTAGCATGGGCGCAATTGCGGGTGACTGTTTCGCGCACCATTCGGATGCGCGCCGCGCCGCGCCGTGAACGTGCCGCATGCCGGACCCGACCCAGCGGCTTCGGCCGGCAACTGGCCGCAGCATTCCGATCCCGGACGTTGCAGGAGGCAACGACATGAATCGACCGACCGACAACCGGACGCTGTTGCGCACGCTCGGCATCCGCACCCCGATCATCCAGGCGCCGATGGCCGGCGTCAGCACGCCCGCGCTGGCGGCCGCCGTGTCGAACGCGGGCGGGCTCGGCTCGCTCGGCGTCGGCGCGACGAACGCCGACGGCGCGCGCAAGATGATCCGCGACACGCGCGCGCTCACCGACCGGCCGTTCAACATCAATCTGTTCTGCCACCAGCCGGCCCGCGCCGACGCAGCCGTCGAACGCGCGTGGCTCGACTGGCTCGCACCCGCGTTCCGCGAGCAGGGCGCGATGCCGCCGGCTTCGTTGTCGGAGATCTACACGAGCTTCGTCGCGGACGATGCGATGCTCGCGATGCTGATCGAAGAAAAACCGGCGGTCGTCAGCTTTCATTTCGGGTTGCCGTCCGATGAGGCCATTGCCGTGCTGAAGCGCGCGGGCATCACGCTGTTCGCGTCCGCGACGAATCCCGACGAGGCCAGGCAGATCGCCGCGGCCGGCATCGACGCGATCGTTGCACAGGGCATCGAGGCCGGCGGGCACCGTGGCGTATTCGACCCGACGGCAGCCGACGACCGGCTCGGCACGTTCGCGCTGACGCGCCTGCTGGTGCGCGAATGCGCGCTGCCGGTGATCGCCGCCGGCGGCATCATGGACGGCGACGGCATCGCCGCCGCGCTCGCGCTCGGCGCGCAGGCCGCGCAGCTCGGCACCGCCTTCGTCGCGTGCCCGGAGACGTCGATCGACGACGGTTATCGCCGCGCGATCCTCGGCGGCGCGGCGCGCCGCACGACATTTACGACCGCGATCTCCGGACGGATCGCGCGCGGCATCGCGAACCGGCTGACCGCGCTCGGCGACGATCCGCACGCACCGGCCACGCCGGCCTATCCGATCGCATACGACGCGGGCAAGGCACTGCATGCGGCCGCGAAGGCGAACGGCGAGTTCGGCTACGGCGCGCAATGGGCCGGGCAGGCGGCGATGCTCGCGCGATCGCTGCCGGCAGCCGAACTGGTCGCGACGCTCGAGCGCGAGACACGGGCGGCCATTGCACGGTTACAGCACGCGCTGGACTGATTTCCCGGTTACCTGCGGCGCGCCGACGCTCGGCGGACGGGCCGCAATGTGCATGGGCGGGGCAAAATTGCATCGTTCTGTATCTGCGCGCGGCGTGGATACAGCGTGATACAACGCATCGGCGAAGGCCCGTTATAAAGCGGACATGACCTCCTGAGGAGCACGACATGTCTGCCACATGGTTCAACGGATCCTGCCATTGCGGCGCCGTGAAATTCGAAGTCCGGACCGCGCTTGCGCCGGCGGCTCGCTGCAACTGCAGCCTGTGCCGCCGTCGCGGCGCGCTGATGAGCCCGATGTTCGCCGCGGCCGACCTGAAGATCGTCGAAGGCGAGGGCGCGTTGACGCTCTACCGCTTCAACACGCACACGGCCCGTCACTATTTCTGCAGCCGCTGCGGCGTCTATCCGTTCCATCAGACGCGCAAGGATCCCGCGTGCTGGCGCGTCAACCTCGGCTGCCTCGACGGCGTCGATCCCTATGCGCTCGATGCAGCCGTCGCCGACGGCGCAAGCCTTTCGGTCGTGGAGGACGCATGAAGCGCTGGCTGATGATCATGCTGTTTGCCGCAGGCGGCCTCGCGACCGAAATAGCCCATCCGGTGCAGTGCTCGCTGCTGTCGATCAGCCGTCAGCGGACCGGTGACCGACGGGGTCGAAACGACGGCGGGCGAGACTGAACCCAAGCCGGCGCCGTGGGTGTCGCATCGTGCTGATCGGAAACGATAATCATGCTCGCGATAAGATCGCATGCGATATATAATGCGTCCATCTGCGACACGAACCGCTGTCGCTGGAGAACGCCCATGAAACCGACCGAAGCACAATCTCCCGTCACACCGAAGCTGTCCGAGTTCCTGTGTTTTGCGATCTACTCGACGAATCTCGCGTTCGGCAAGGCATACAAGCCGATCCTCGAAGAGCTCGGCCTCACGTACACGCAATACATCACGATCATCGCGCTGTGGGAGGAGGGCAACCAGACGGTCGGGCAACTCGGCGAAAAGCTGTTCCTCGAATCGAACACGCTGACGCCGATCCTGAAAAAGCTCGAGGCAATGGGCTATCTGGAGCGGCACCGCGATCCATCGGACGAGCGCCAGGTGCTCGTGAGCCTGACGAAAAGCGGCCGCCGCGTGCGCGAGAAGGGGCTCGACATGAATCTGGTCGAAGCCACCGGGCTGAAACCCGACGAATTCGCGAAGATGCAGAAGGCCATCGTCACGCTGCGCGGCAACCTGATCAAGTCGATCGACGAATAGACGAATGAACGCAGGCTCGATGTCGAGCCTGCGGTGCGATTGCCGCTGGTCCCTCCACAATTTCAGTCCATTTTCCGCCGTCAGGACCGACGCACCGCCGCGACCGGTCCTGATGGCCGGCCCGTCCCGGTCTCCTCGTGCCCCAGCACCAGCAAATGCATGTCGCGACGCGTCACGAAGCCGAGTGCGCGATAACGCTCGATCGCGCCGTGATTCGACGTGAGCACGTGCAGAAACGGCGTTTCCGCGCGCGCGCGGATGGTCGCGACCAACGACCGGATCAGTCCGGCCGCGAGGCCTTGGCCCCGGAACGCCGCATCCACGCACACGGCGCTGATCTCCGCATGACCGCCGGCCCTCAGCCGCTGACCGGCCATCGCCACGAGGCGGCCTTGCCGGCGTACACCGATATAGCCGCCGAATTCGATCGTGCGCGGGCCGAACGGGCCTGGTTCCGTCGCCGCGATCAGTTCGAGCATCTCCGGCACATCGGTTTCGGCGAGCCGGACATGTTCCAGGGCAGGCGCGCCGTCGAGCGTTCCCTGCCAGATCATCTGATGCAGCATCGCCCGCCAGAGCACGGAAAATCCGGCCGGCGTCGGGATCTCGTCCGGCGTGACGAGTGCCGCCGGTCCATGCTCGTCGATCAATCCGCGCAACGCGTCGAAAGCGGTCGGGCTACGCTCGGCTATGCTCGCAAACGGTGCGAGTGCAGGAGGAAATCGACGCGCAAGCGCGTCGCCGAGGGCGAAACGATGTTGCTCCCCGGTGAGCGCATGCCATACGGCATTGTCGAGCGGATGCGATCCGCCTTCTTTCTGCTCCGTCGTTGGTTTCAGCATCGTCTGCTCCTTGATTGAAGGCCGCCCGTCGCACAGCATAGACGCGATCGTCCGCGCAGGTGGCGGACGAACAAAAAGCGCACGCGATTACATCGCATGCGCTTTTTTTTGACCGACGGTGTCGCCGATTTCGTCGCGACGCTCAGTGACCGAAATAGATCGATCGCTCGGCCGTGCGAATCGCGATGCGACTGCCGGATTGCGTCGCAGCGTCGGCATTGTTGCCGTAACCGGCTGTCCGGGTGTCGGCCGCCGTTGCGTCGTTGTCGCGCACCCGCTTCAGCGCTGCCTGCAGGTTGTCCGGATAATTGGGATCGTTCGGGCGATTCGGCAAATAGCCGGCCTGCTGGAGGGCGGCCAGTTCCGCCCGCACTTGCGCACGCGTCACGGTGCTTTCGGTCGCGAAGGCCGGTGCGGCAACAGAGGCCGACACGGCGACGAGCAGGGCTGCAATCAGTTGGGTCTTCATTATTTACCTCGACAGAAAAGTGTAATCGGGATGTGCCGCATGCCTGCGATCGGTGTCGATCGCGACTTCGTTCAATGGCCGAAGTAGATCGAACGCTCGGCAATGCGCGTGACAGGACGGCTGCCCGATTGCGTGACGGCGGCGGCGTCTGCGCCATAACCGGACGTCGCCGTATCGGCTGCGACGGCGTCGTTCGCGTGGATACGCGTCAGCGCGACCTGGAGGTCGTCCGGGTAGTGCGGATCGTTCGCGCGGCCCGGCACGTAGCCGGCCTGCTGCAGCTGGACGAGTTCGGCACGCACCTGTGCACGCGTCACGACGGCGTCACTGGCAAAGGCCGGCGCGGCAATGGCAGCGGACACGGCAACGAGAAGGGCAGCGATCAGTTGGGTTTTCATCATTCACCTCGACAAGAAAATGGCAGGACATTCGGGAGGGCAGCACATGGCCGCCCGGTGCATGGCTCAGACGATGCGGATCTCGACGTCGATGTTGCCTCGCGTCGCCTTCGAATACGGGCAGGTCTGGTGTGCGGTGTCGACGATGCGCTGCACGACGTCGCGATCGAGCCCCGGCACGCTCACGTTCAGGCGAGCCTGCAGGAAATACGCGTTGCCCCCCGTGCCCAGGTCCACTTCGGCATCGACCGCGAGATCGGCCGGCAGCGTAACCTTCGCCGCGCGCGCCGCGAGCTGCATCGCGCCGATGAAGCAGGCCGACCAGCCGGCCGCGAACAGTTGTTCCGGATTCGTGCCGTTCCCGGCGCTGCCCGGCGACGACAACTGGATGTCGAGGCGGCCGTCGGAACTGCGAGCCGCGCCGTCGCGTCCGCCGGAAGTCGTATGCGTTTTGCCCGTGTACAGCACTTTTTCGATCTTGCTCATCGTTCACTCCGTCAATGGGAAGGTTTTTCTCTGATGCGATTAGATCGCATGCGATGCAGTTTGGTCGAGGCGGTTGATCGCGTCAAGCGGATTCGATTAAATCGTATGCGATATTTTGTATTCCAATGTATCGAGATCATGGCGAGCCTTGCCGGACAGGGCTCTTGCACGATCAAACCCTTATATTGAAAAGACGACTCGGACCGGAAGATTCAGCGATGGTAGGGCAGATGGCCGCGCCGGAATCGCGGCCGCCCGGGGCCTTCGGCAATCCGGTCATGCCGGGCGGACTTCGGCGATCACGACCAGGACCACCGCCGCGTCGGCCGGCAACTGGCGGTGGGAAAAGGCCGAGCGCGCGTGTCCGGCCCTGTTGCCCAGCACGTTGGCGAACAGGTCGGAGGCGCCGTCGATCACGGCCGGCTGACCGTGGAAACCGTCGGCAGACGCGACGTGCCCTTCGACACGCACGATGTGATGCAGGCGGTCGAATCCGCCGAGGTGGCCTCTGATCTGAGCGAGCACGTTCAGCGCCGCGAGCTGCGCGGCGCGCCGACCGTCGTCGACACTCAGTTGTTCGCCGACGCGCCCCGTATAGGCCACCTTTCCGTTGACGAGCGGCAATTGCCCGGAAATGAACAACAGGTTGCCCGCCTCGCTGACGGCCGTGTAGCTGCCGAGCGGTTGCGGCGGTTCGGGTAGCGTGAAGCCGAGTTCGGCCAGCTTCTGTTCGATCGTCATGGCATTCTCCTTCGGGGATCGTCGATGAATCGGCCGTGGTGTGGACGCGCGACTCGCCAGGGCCTTCCTCAGTCACCACTCTAGTGAGGCGGTCGGGGTCGGTAAATATCGTTCGCGCAATTGACTCGACACACGGTGTAACGAATCGCCCGCGGTGCAACACGGCGCGAACGCGTACCACCGGTGTCGCCGGTACGATGGTTTCCCGGCGGGGATTCGTGCACACTCGGAGCGTTGGCATCCCGCCGCGAAACACGCCGGATCCGCCGTCTTGCAATCGCGCCAGGCAGCACGAGGAAGCAGGAACCGCCCACCATGCAGAGAAAATTCGATGACCTCCTGCTCGGCAGCATCGAGCTGTTCTGTCTGGCAGCCGAACTCGGCAGCTTCACGCTCGCCGCAACGGCCGCGAGCGTCACGCCGGCCGCGGTGAGCCGGTCGGTCGCGCGGCTCGAGCAACGTCTCGGCGTACGCCTGTTCGTCCGGACGACGCGCCAGATCCGACTCACCGATTCCGGGCGGCGCTATTTCGAGCAATGCCGTGATGCGTTGTCGCAGCTCGTCGACGCGGAGCGCGAAGCGACGGGGCAGCAGGCAACGCCGGCCGGCGTGCTGCGCATCAGCATGCCGACGCCATACGGACACTATCGCGTGCTGCCGCTGCTGCCCGCGTTTCGCGAGCGATACCCGGACGTACGCGTCGAAACCCATCTCAGCAATCGCAACATCGACTTCGCCGAGGAAGGTTTCGACCTTGCGATCCGCGGCCGCGCACCCGCGGATTCGAGCCTGGTCGCACGCAAGCTCGAGGACGCCGAACTCGTCGTCGTCGCGACGCCGGGGTACCTGAAGCGCGCAGGCGTGCCACGCACGGTCGACGATCTGCACGCGCACGAATGCATCCAGTTCGAGCTTCCGAGCAGTGGCCGCCCGATTCCATGGCTGTTCAGCGACGGATCGGCGGAAATCGACGTCGCGACGACGGGCGGCTACGGCACGTCGGGCGACGTCCTCGCCGGCGTCACGCTCGCGCGCAGCGGTGCGGGCCTGTTCCAGACCTATCGCTTCATCGTCGAGCGGGATCTGCGTGATGGCACGCTCACCGAAGTGCTATCCGGCCAAGGCGGGCGATCGCGGCCGTTCATGCTGCTGTATCCGCATGCACGCCATCTGTCGTCGCGCGTGCGCGTCTTCGTCGACTTTCTCGTCGAACATCTCGGACAGGCACCCGGAAGGCGGACTCGTTAGCCGCGGCCAGCCATGCCGTCAACCGGGCAGAGCGGGGCGCCGACGCCACGCCTGCGCCGGCATCGGGGCGCCCGCACCATCCGCGCCGGCGCATGCTCACGACGTTGCCGCTCAGTGCCCGGCGCTCTGGCCGCCGTCCACGTGCAGAATCTCGCCGGTGACGAACGGCGCCGAATCGAGATACAGGATCGCGCCGACGATGTCGCTCATCTCGCCCATCCGGCCGACCGGATGCAGCGATGCGAGCGTCGCGTGCGTGTCGGGCGCGTGCATCGGCGACTTGATGATGCCGGGCGACACCGCGTTCACTCGGATGCCGGCCTTCGCATATTCGATTGCGAGCGACTTCGTCGCCGCATTGAGCCCGCCTTTCGTCAGCGACGCGAGCACCGACGGCACGTTGCTGTTCGCGTGATCGACGAGGCTCGTCGTGATGGTGACAACGTGACCGCCGCCGTTTCCGTTTCGCTGCATCGCCGCAATCGCACGCTGCGTGATGTGGAAGAAGCCGTCCAGATTCACACGGGTGACGGCTGCGTAGTCGTCCGCCGTGTATTGCGTGAACGGCTTCGCGATGAAGATGCCCGCATTGTTGACGAGCGTGTCGACCCGGCCGAAGCGCTCGATGGCGGCGTCGACCACGCGCCGTGCGACAGCCGGGTCGCCGATGTCGCCCGCGACGGTAACGAGATCGGGATCGTCCGACGGCCCGATCGAACGGGACGTCGCGACCACGCGATGGCCCTGGGCGCGGAATGCGTTGACCGTTTCGGCACCGATGCCTTGCGATGCGCCGGTGACGATGATGACTCTGGAAGTGCTCATGGTATGCCTCGACAGGTGACTGGTTTTCGGCTTCAGCGCCGACCGGATCGATGAATCCGATGGACGCAACTCTAGGCGCGGCGGGCCGGAGTTCGAATACCCACCATGGACCAACAGTCTTGCGTCGCGGGAACAAATGCAGGGAAGCGCGGGGATGGCCGCAGCGGCGAGGGTGCCTGCGGAGATAAGTCGACGCGACCGCTCGAGCGCCGTTTTTCATACACGGCGACACGCGTCGATCGTTGTGAATTCGAAGGTTTGCGCAATGAACCGCTGTGAATGCCCTATACCGGATCGTGCGTCACGCGGCGGGCACTTCTGATTTTTATCAAAAATATGCGGATAACTTTTCTTATCACAATAGCCTTATATTTCATAAAAACTCGCAGATACGAAAACGCTCCTGATTTGAACCTCACACGCCTCGTCGAACGGCTCTCCAAGCGAATCAGGGCAGGGCGCGCCCTCGCACGTGAATGCGTGGCGCACAATCCGGCACGCTGAACACGACCAAAACTGGCACAATCCTGCCCACTGCCGTAGATGCGGCCCGATATCGCCCGGAGATTGCCCGGTAGCGGACGACGCCGATCCGCTTGTCCCGGACGCTTGCTTCGGACGGCGCCGCGCCAGCACAAGCGCAGGATCGCGCGAGCGCCGCCGAACAGCCGGCGCGGGATGCGAGTCTCGCGGCATGCCGGTTGCCGCGCGCCGCGACGACCGTAGCGAGCGGGGCGGCTCGATCCATCCGGTTGCGGGCTGCCAGTGCGACGTTCGGCGCCTGATGGCGCAGTTTCACGCCGCATGCATCGCACCGTGACGCAGGCCGCAATCAATACACTTTCCATGCACGCGTTGAACACACTGCACGAACAGGTCGAAAAATTCAGGGAATGGGCGGCGCTATACCCAGTCCGCCAGCGAAGTGTCGAGTGGGAATGTGAGTACGGCCATTGGGAAGCGCTGTGGGACGCGTCGCTTGCCGTCGTCGACTCGCTTGCGCCAGCCGCGTGGACCACAACCACGTGCGCCGATCTGCTGTACGCGATTGCCCGCGACCACGCGCTGGAACACATTTCGAGCATGCTCTGGACGCAACCCGACGCGTTGCTGGCACTCGCGCGTGCCTCGATCGACGCGTCGGAGCCGAACGCCAAATGGCAGTTGGCCGCGCGACTCGGCGGGCTGGGTTCGCATGCCGCAGAGGCCGAAGCACTGCTGTTGCGCCTGGTGAACGACGAGGACGAATACGTGCGCCGGCGTGCCTTGCTTGCGTTGGGCTCACTGAAGTCCGCTTATGCCGAAACGCTTGCGGAACGTGCGTGGCGCACCGGACATAAATATCAGCGGATTGCCGCGTTGTGGGTGCTCAAGGACATCAAATCCGGCAAGCTGGCGCAATACGTGAAGCTGGCCGAGGAAGATGGTCGCGAATACATCGTCCGGAACGCGCGGGACGTCATGGATGCGGGTTGAACGCCGCCGCATCATGCGCAGCTTGGCTCTCACAACAAAACTATCGATAAATGCCCGATTTCGTGGGTCATCGATGTATCGGTAAACCCTTGCAGATACGCAAAATGCAGGACGTCCGCACTGTTCTCGCCAACTTCGTGCACGTAACCGTCGAACAGATCGCAGGTTGTCTTCGGCGAACTGAATCCGTCGCGCGTGTCGATTTCATCGATCTCCCAGCCCGGTTGCGCATCTTCGCTATCGCGCCAGACCAGCACGGCGCCGTTGCTCTCGCACGACAACCCGCGGGCAAGCGCGGCACGCGGCGGCATGCGATCGCCGGGTGCTCGGGCGCAGGCGCCGTCAGGCCCGAATGCCAGCCCGTGAAACGCATTCCGCCCGAGCAGTTCGGCAAGACCATGTTCGCGGCCGCAGACGCGCTGCGCCACGTCGGCGCCCGGAAACCGTCCGAACACGAGCGCGCGGCGCCAGGCGTGCGCGGTGTGTACCGGCAGTGGGACGCGCTTACGCCGTTGCTCGAGGGACTGACAGTCTTCGCGCAGCGGCTCGCGCGGGAACCCGAGAAGCCGATTACCACGTTAAGCGGAAAGCATACGGACGCATGAAGCCTGCGTGGTGTCGGCCTGCGCAGTTGCTCCGGGTAGGGACACTTGGATTGCCACGGAGTTTTCCGGTCAGGAGGGCCTTCGCAGCATAATGCTCAGGTGACTGCACGACGCCTGGTCTTGACGACGCCGTCACACCGGAATGGTCCACTTCCAAATGGGGCTGTCTTGTGGGGAGCCTCGACCCCGATGAAGGTTCACGCCGGTCGGGCCGGACCGCGGTTTCCTTGCCATTAGCCCGGGCCGTCGCTAGCGGCCGCGAGAAGCGGCACGACGAGGTCGCTTATCGGCGTCGGAATTCCGTGAGATCGTCCGTAGCGTTGCACGACGCCGTTTCGGGCGTCCCATTCGAGCGGATGGTTGCCCTGCCGATCAGCAAGAATGGACGTACCTAAATCGGGCGGAAAGCCATGCAACCCATCGATGATTTCCTGCGGCACTTCATCGCCCAGCTTCGCGCCTTCCGCACGCGCGACCTCGAGACATTCCCGGAGGTAGGCGAGCGACAGTTCGGTGATGTCGCTTCGCGCGTACATGCCGGCGCGACGGCCGGTCAGCACCATGAGTCCCGCCACCGCGTTTTGCAAAAGCTTTCTCCAGGCGAGCGAGATGAAATCCTCCGCAACCTCGGGCGAGCAGCGCGTGCCATGCAAGGCGGAGACCACCACGTCGCTCGCCGGCGTATCGGGCACGGTGAGTCGAGGCTTGCCCCGCAGCCACACCGATGCATCTGCTTCGCGTTGCGCCGGAAACCAGACGACCGACGGCACGACCGTGGCACCGGCCGCATACGGTGCGAACGAAGCCTTTTGCTCGACGCCGTTTTGCAGCACGCACACGACGGTATTCGCATCGCATAGCGCGGCGATCCAGGGTGCCGCGCTCGGCGTCTGCGTCGACTTCACCGCGACGAACACGAGATCGACCCTTTCCTTGACCGCTTGCGGATCGGTCAGGACCGGCCCGGGCACGACGATCTCGCCGCCGTCAAAGCGCAACTTCAGCTGCGCGTGCGCCGAGCGGCCGCAAATCACCAGCGTGCGGCCGGCTTCATGAAGGGCTGCGGCGACGGTCGTTCCGATTGCGCCCGGACCGACGAGGGCGATGGACGGGTAGGCAGATTTCGTCATGGTGTTCGTCCTGTGCGTGTCGTTGAGCATCATGCCCAGAATCGGCGGCAGCGCAATGGTCGGCGACAGCGAAAGTTACATTACCGCGATGCTGCACGCAGCGGTAGCCCTTTCCGTGAGCCGCACCGCCCGGACCATGCCCATGCGCGCGCCGAGCCAACCGCACAGGAATTTGCCGGCCGTATCGTCAATGAAAACGAGCGCAAGGGCTGTCCCCGATAGTCGAGGCGATCCAGGGCCCAATCGTACCTTCGCGCTCATCTGCCATGGCCTGTTCGCATTCGCAAATGACATTGAGGATAGCCGACTCATGTCGCCCGCAGTCGCCTGTAATCAGTTGGAGCGTGCCAGCAATCAATACCGTTTGCTTTTCGTGCGTGGTCAAGCTCTCTGGCTAAAGGTATTCAGCAGAATCGGGTCGCACATAAGGCACGCTTTCCACGTGCAATGTCATCGCGTTGAGAGCCGGCTTCCCGGGAATATTATCAGCCCCGAAGCTTGGCCCCTCATCGGGTGATGCAATCGGATATGGAGGTAATGCACGGCCATTGTGTGATGCGCCCGTGATCGATTTGCGAGGCTTGTTTTTGCCAACGATGTGGTACAGTACCGCACGGTCGTTCGGCTCTCAAACAAGGGGCCATCCGGTCTGAGATTTCGCCCGATGAGATCCTTAGAAAAATACATCCTGATAGACATCTCTCTTGCCGCCGCACGTCGTGTGCTGTACTTTTCCGTGCCAGCGATTCAAGCGCCGACTCCCGTTTTTCCGATGCCGGGGGAAGTCGTCAATACACGCTAATAAGGCTTTTAATCCGCTGTCTGAACGCGTTTTCATGCACGATGCGTGAATTAATGAGTGATTGAATGCGTAAACCGGCCGCGAAACGGTCAAGTCTCGTTGTTCGAATTCACCGATTTTACCGGTTCGCATGCGGATGATGCTTGTGTGCTGTTATTTTCAGGACGCACTTGATTTCCCGAGCGATTATCTGCAAAAAACGAATTATCTTTCCGCACCAGTCAGCCTATGTCCACGACCACCGTTTCCGGCCCGAACTCGCACCGTGCCGCCAGCGTAGACCACAGGATGCTCTCGCTGGCCGCGTTCGGCGGCACGCTTGAGATTTACGATTTCATCGTGTTCGTATTTTTCTCGACAACGCTGGCCAAAGTCTTCTTTCCGCCGGAAATGCCGGACTGGCTGCGCCTGTTGCAGAGCGTGGCAATATTCGCGACCGGTTATCTCGCGCGGCCGCTTGGCGGTATCGCAATGGCGCATTTCGCCGACCGAAACGGCAGAAAGCGCACATTCAGCTTGACCATTTTTCTGATGGCGATTCCCTGCCTGCTGATGGGCATCATGCCGACCTATGCTCAGGCCGGCTTCGTCGCGCCATTGTTGCTGCTTGTGCTGCGCGTGTGCCAGGGCGCGGCCGTCGGTGGCGAAGTGCCCAGTTCATGGACCTTCGTCGCGGAGCACACGCCCATGGGCCGGCGCGGTTACGCGCTGGGTTTTCTGCAGGCGGGGCTGACGGTCGGTTACCTGCTCGGCGCACTCACCGCGACCTTGCTCGCGCGCATGCTCACGCCCGAGCAGATGCTGGCCTACGGCTGGCGCGTACCTTTCGTGCTGGGTGGGATCTGCGGTGTGTCCGGCGTCTGGGTGCGCCGCCGTCTGAGCGAGACGCCGCGCTTCCTGGCGTTGCAGGCTCGCGAACAAAGCGCAGCTCGCTTCCCGCTGCGCGAGGCACTGCGCGGACAGCGCCGCGCGTTGATGCCGGCCATGCTGTTGACGGTGCTGCTGACCTCGGCGGTCGTGATGCTGGTGGTCGTGACGCCCACCCTCATGCAGACGCGGTTCAACCATTCCGCGCAACAGACGTTCATGCTCAGCAGCATCGGCATTGTGTTTCTGAACGTGGGCTGTGTGCTTGCGGGGCAAGTCGTGGACCGGATCGGCGCGTGGAAGGCGGTGGCGCTCTACAGCGTGCTGTTGCCGATCGGCACTGCGGCGCTCTACGCCACGCTGATCCACGGTGAAAACGGCGGCGTCCAGCTTGCGCTCGCCTATGCGGCCGCGGGCCTGCTTTCGGGCGTGGTGGGCGCGGTGCCTTCGGTGATCGTTTCGCTGTTTTCGACCGATATTCTCGTCTCGGGCATTTCGTTTTCGTACAACATCACCTATGCGATCTGGGCAAGCGTGTCGCCGCTCGCGCTTATCGCGGCGACGCGTTTCACGCCCTGGGCCTGCGTGACATTCAGCCTGCTCGCGGGGCTACTGGGTATCGTGGCCACCGGGCTTTACGGACGCAAGACGTGGTTTGGCGCAATGTGGACAAGCCGCGACGTTGTCTGCACGCATTCCCGCAGCGGCTCCGTTACCTAGTGGAACGTGCGTGCGTCGGCACGTAGCAGGATGGCTTGCCATGTCAATCGCCAAAGAAATCAAATTCGCCTATCAGGCGGTCTACCGCTACGTCCTCGATCTGATGGAGAAGGGCGCGCTGGAGAGCAATCTGAAACTTCCGTCGCTGCGCGAACTCGCGGGGCAGCTCGACGTTTCGGTGCCCACTATTCAGTACGCTTACGGGTTGTTGGAGCGCGAGGGCAAAATCGTTTCGGTGCCGAAGTGCGGTTACTTCTGCGTCGCCGCGCCACAATCTGCCCCCTGGCGCGGTGCCGATCTGCTCGACTCGGTGTACGTGAACGCGCGCAAGCCGGGCATGCTCGCCTTGTCGAGCGATGCACCACCGCTGTTGCTGTCGCTCGATGCGCCCTTGCTCACGGCCGAGCGCGAGCTCGTGCGGCAGTATCCACGAGCGGGCCCTCCGTCCTATCAGCCCTTCGGTGAAGAGCCGCTGCGGCAGGCGCTGTCGACGCATCTTGGTGCTTCGAGCAGCGGTGCATGGTCAATGGACGATTTTTACATCGGGCCGGATCCGCGCAGCGCCCTCGACACGACGCTGGCGGGCCTTCGGCTGGGTAACTCGGTCGCGCTGGTGGAATCGCCGTGTTCGTGGGCCGTGCTGCGCCTGTTACGCATGCACGCGATTCGCGTGATCGAAATGCCTCTGGACATGCATGGCGATATCGACGTCTCGTCGATCGCGGCGCTGGTCGAGCGTGAGCAGGTTCGCCTCGCGCTGTTCTCTTCGGGCGTCAGCATGCCGAGCGGACGTAGCGTGTCGCCGGACGGCAAGCGCGCGCTGGCGGCGCTGTTCGCGCAGCGCGGCATCTGGCTGTTCGAAAACGACCGCTACGGCGGCCTGCATTTCGGCGATACGCCGCCGCCCTTTCGCGATTTCGCCGATCCCGCGCGGCTTGTGGTGTATTCCGGGTTCGACAAGATCGTTGGCGCCGAGGCGCCTTACGGCTACGTGCTGGCCCGCGACACGACACACGCCATTGCCGATGCGTTTCTCGCCCGTTCGTTTCGCGTGCCGCCCATCCGCCAGCGTGCGCTAGCACGCCTGTATGCGTCCGATCGCGTCAGGCAGCACACGCTCGCGTTGCGCCGCTTGTTGCAGGAACGCATGACCCAGATGAGCGAGATCGTCCGTCACGCGGGTGACGACGTGTTCGCGTTCAGTCCGCCGGAGGGCGGTGCGACGTTGTGGCTCGAAGCGCGCGACACGCGCACTTGCATGCGCACGGTGTTCGAGACGCTGCTTGCACAGCGCATCGTCATCGCACCCGGCGAGGTTTTCAGCCTCGAAGGCCGCTATCGCCATTGCGTGCGCCTGAGCTTCACGCTCGACTGGAGCCGGGACATCGCGGGCGCCGTGTGCGCGCTCGCGACGGCAGTGCGCGGCCATGCTAGCCGGGCAACATGTCGGACTTCACCGACAAGCCATGGCGCAGCACGGCCTGCGTCAGTTCGCGCGAGCCGCTGATCACAACCGTGCCGGTCGGCGTATCGCGCTGGAACTGACGAAGCACCTCCGACAACGCGGCGCTGCGTGCTTCGGGCAGGGTGTCGGGGCGGATCGATCGATAGTGGAAATCCAGGCGCTGTGAGTAACGGCGTAACGCGTCTGCATTGGCGTGCTCGTAGTCCGCGTCGGCAGACCAAAGCAATGTCGCCGACGCCGCGTGAGCGTCGATACATAGCTGGTCGAGCAAGCTTTTCGCTTGCGCGAAACCGGTGCGGCCCGCGACGAACAGCACCGGCCCGCGCGTGCCGGTTAGCGTGCATGTGCCGAACGGCATCTCCACGGCAATCGGCAGCCCATCGCGATGGCGCTGCGCGAGCAGGGGCGCAGTCACGCTGCCGGCCTGCGCTTCGATATGCAACTCGATGGTGTCGCTGCCCGGCGCCGAGGCGATCGAAAAACAGGCGGCCCGCCCGTCCTCGCCGCGCACTTTCAGATATTGCCCGGCTGCAAACGCGGGCCATGCCGCGCCGACGGCTTGCAGGCGCGCGCGCCGGATGTGCGGGCCCAGCGCCTCCCACGCGCGCACGATGAACTCATACCGTGCGTGCATGGGTCGTATCCACTCCGAAGCAATGCTTCAGTTCGGGGAAAGCGCCGCCTCGCACGTCGGCAGCGAAGGCGGCGGCGGCTTGGCTGATCAGCGCTGCCGCATCGGCATACTGCTTTGCGAAGCGTGGCGGATGATCGCCGCTCAAGCGCAGGATATCTTCCGTGACGAGCACCTGGCCGTCGCACGATGGCGACGCGCCAATGCCAATGGTCGGCACCGGTTCGCGTTCCGTGATTGCACGCGCGAGCGGCTCGGCCAGCCCTTCGAGCAGGAGACTGAAGGCGCCCGCTTCGACGTGCGCGCGCGCATCCGCGCCGATGCGTTCGGCGGCGGTAGGCGACATGCCCTGGGCCTTGAAGCCGCCCATGGTATGCACGTACTGCGGCATCAGCCCAACGTGCGCCATCACGGGAATGCCGCGCTCGACGAGAAAGCGTACAGTCGGCGCGAGCGCGCTGCCGCCTTCGAGCTTGACCGCGTCGGCCCCCGATTGCGCGATCAGCTGGGCGCAGTGCCGGTACGCCAGTTCCGGCGATTCCTGGTAGGTGCCGAACGGCATGTCCACGACGATACAGGCGTGGCGGGTCGAATCGACCACGGCGCGCGCGTGCGCGATCATCTGCTGCAAGCTGAGGTCGAGCGTGGTGGGCCGTCCGTACGCGACCATCGCGGTCGAATCGCCGACGACGATCAGGTCGACGTGTTCGTCGATCAATTCGGCGATCGGTTTGGAGTAAGCCGTAAGCGAGACGATTTTTCGCTCGTTCTTGCAGGCCGCGATGGCGGGGACTGTGATGCGCTGGCGGATTTGGTGAGTGCTCATTTTGTGACATCCAAAGGTTTCGAATGCTGAGGACGCGAGCGGTTTTCCCACGTCCGGACGATCTGATAGTCGCGTTCGATCTGTCCCGGATCGTCGTGAACCAGAAACAGCGCGCCAGGCGACGAGTTGAGATCGACGGTGCGTCGCAGCAAAGCGCCATCGGCGAGTCGCAAGCGGATGCTCTCGAACGACGCAAGCGGCGCGAGCAGGGCGCGCACGGCGTCGTGAGAGAAGACGCCACCGCATTCCGGCACGATCAGGTTGACGCAGCGCGCGTGCATCTTGCGCCGGTAGGTCGTGGGGTAACGCGCGAGTTGCTGGGGCGCGAGATGGCATGCGACGGTCAGCTCGATCTGGTCGGCGCCGGTCGCGCGGCGTAGCGCGGCAGGATTGGCGAGCCCTGAAATGCGCGCGCCGGTTTCGAGCAGGCGCGGGCCGCTCGACGTAAGAATGAGCTCCGTGTGCGCCGGGCCATGCGCGATGCCAAGCGCGTCCAGTGCGCGACTGACGTACTGGACGAGCGGCGCAATTTCCGTCTGGTCGGGATCGACTAGATCCTCGCAGTCGTAGATCTTGCGGCCGCCCTCAAGCTCGATCTTGCGGCTGCGCCAGATGTCTGTGATGCGGTGCATGCCACCGTGGCTGACGCTGTTGACGACGTATTCGTCGCCCTCCAGATAGTCTTGGGCGAGCACGGCATCGTTCTCGCACATCATGAGATTGGTTTTGCCCTTGATCGCGTGAAATGCGGCGGCGATCTGCGCGGCGTCGTCGCACAGATACACGTGGTCGGACCCGGCGCTGTCGAGCGGCTTGACCACGATTCGTCTGCCGCCGTTTGCCGCGTTCCAGGCGAGCAGCGTGGCGAGGTCGGGAGCACGCACCTGCCCTGCGGCCGGCACGTTCGCTGCGGCCAGCGCTTCGCCCATCAGGAACTTGTTGCGGCGTGCGCCGGACAACTGCGTCGTGTTACCTGGCAGGCCGAGGCGTTCTGCCAGCGCGTCCGCGAGTTCAACGCCGAATTCGCTCGCGGCGACCACGGCGCACGGTTGCCAGACGGCCAAGCGGTGCGCGAGTGCGTCGAAGCCGCGCTCGTCGAGCGTGTCGCTGGCCTCGAAAATGTCTTTCGGAACGGAGGCGCGGAACACCTCGGGCATGGCCGCCCGGGAGCGAACGTGCATGCAGCGCGCCTGTGTCCCAAAGGTACGGGCGAGCAATGCGCCAGTCGAATAGGCGTCGACGAGAATGACGGGGCCGACGCGCGGGTCGGGCAGTGAAAGCGGCACCGCCGCCGCATCAGGCAAGGTGAGGGTAGTCATAGCGGTTCGAGATGTAGCTGAGCATCGTCAGCAGTTCGTCCGACGTCACGGCGTGCGCGTGTCCCGCTTGCGCGATCAGAGGTTGCGGCAAGGGCATTCGGCCCGTCGTGCACCAGCGCAACGCGCCGCGCTCGTCCAGCCGTGTCGTCGTGCGTCCGGCGTTGTCGGCGTGCAGGCAAAACGGGATATCGAGTACACCGCCGCGAAACGCGGCCACGAGCGCGGCGCCCACATCGGCGTCCAGCGACAGTGTCGTGTCGATCAGCGTGCGCGCTTCGTCGAGGATTTCGACGTAGTAGTTTTCGGGATCGTGCGCGACGTCTGCGCTTGCCGCGGATTCGATTTCCTGTGCCGCGGCGCTCTCGGCCGCCAGTTGCAAGGCGTCCAGGTTGTCCTCGACGGTGGGAATCTGATGAGCCTCGGCGACGGTTTTCACGATCAGCCGCTCGCAGCCCGTCGCTTTCGCGAGCCGGGCGCTGTCGGCGATCAAGCGGCGCGCGCCGTCGGGCGTGCGCGGAAACACGCCCATGTAGCTGTAGACGACCACGTGCCAGTCGAAGCCGCCAAGGTACTGGGCGGCAAACTCGCGCAGGACGCGCAGTGCGGCCCGGTCCTGCCCCGGCAGGGTTCCCTGCGCGTAGCTCAGCGACACGCTGCGGATTCCATGCTGGATAAAGAACAACGCTTCGAGGATCGATATCGAGATCAGCAGCGACGGCGGACACAACTGGCCGAGCAGACAGCCGCCAAAGCTTTCCAGATGCGGCGCCTGCGTTTCGCCCGCGAGAATCCGGCAGCTCTCCTCCCACGCACGCACTGCCTGGGCGAGCGGCGTGCGTCCGTACGGCATGCAGTACGACACCGGACCGCCTTCGCTCGCATCGAGGCCGAGCGCGGCAATGCGCCGGAATACCTCCTGCGGCCGCGCGGTGCCGTGACGTATCTGGATAGGGAATTGCGGACCGTACAACGGCGCCAGCATCGCTCGAATCTTGCTTTGCGGATGCGAGACGATCGGAAAACCATTGAGCGTGCGTCCGGCGGCAAGGCTTTCGAGCGAACTGGCGTAGTCGCCCACGCGTGTGTAGCTGTCGAGCGTAATCGTGCCGATCGCGCGGCACGGTAGCGCGGCGACGCGTTGGAGGCCGCTTCGCATGGCGGCGATCGAGCCGAATCCCATGCGCGGTTGCACGACCAGTTCGCCGCGACGTCGCGCCTCGCCGACAAAGGACTGGAAATACCCGGCCATCTAGCGCCCGGAGACGAGTTCGCAAACCGCTTCGCCCGTGTCGGGATCGACGGTGTCGATACGCCGCTTGTGGGGATCGTTCTCGCGCACCTTGGCGATGAGCGAAGCGGCGACCGAGAAATCCACGCGGGAATTGCGGTACAGGCTGCGCAGCGCCGCGAGCGGCAGGCCGCTGGCCTGTTCCAGCCAAGCACCGGGCGATCCGTCGGCGCAATCCGGATCGGCTCCGTCGGGTGCGGCTTCGCTGCCAAGCAGCGCATGCAGATCGGCCGCGCGCGTGCGCATCGACGGTGCGCAAAACTCGAGATAGCGCTCGAGCTGCGCGCCGCGATCCACGAAGGGCGCAAACTGCATGCAGACCAGTTGAGCCTCGTTCAAGTCGAATGCATCTTCGGCAAAGCGGTTGGCCAGCGCGCGCCGCGCATCGATGGCGGCCGGCGTTGCGTAGGGCGCGAGTGCGTGCTCGATCAGCCGCTCCGGCATTTCCTTGCGGCGCATCAGATGCTCGGCCAGGCCGAGATATTCGCGGATGCCGTCGTGATAGTCGCGCTGCTGGACGAATTGCGCCTTCAGCCCGCGAAAGTGCGCCATCAGCATGGGGTTGGCGCAGTCGGACTCCGTGAAGCTGAATGCCAGTTCGTCGAACCGGAATCCGAGAAATTCGGTGAGCAGTTCCCAATGTTCGTCAACGCGGTAGCTCACCAGGTCGTAGATCGAGATGAACGCCGGATCGGCCAGCGCGTCGCCGGAGGCGATGCGGCGCCGGGCCTTGTCGGCTTCGTAGCCCGGACCATAAAGCTCCTCGTAATACGCCTGGCCGACGCCGTCGAGCGCGGCGAGCAGGCCGCGAAAGCCTTGCCGGCGGCAGGTCCCGATGTCGAGTCCCACGCGTTCGGCGAGCCGCATGATCCAGGTGAAATAGTGCTTTTGCTCCTTGCGTGAATCTCCCGTCACGACCGCCGACACGCCGCCGCCCCACCACGCGGCGCGACCGTAGAAGTCGGCCACGGCCAGGTTGCAGCTATTGCAGAAGGTTGGTCGGCCATCACCCGCGGTTCGGTGGCCATTCATCAGCATATCGAAGCGATTCATCTCACGCACGGACGCGGGAAAAGGCAAGTCTCGAGAGAACACGCGCACCATGTCGTGGTCCACCACCAGCAGCTCGACGCGAGGATCGTCGTACAAAGAGAGCGCACGGTACACGCGGTCGATATTCGCCATCACCGCATAGGGCACGCCCGCGTGACGCATGTTGGCCACGCGCAACGTGAAGCTTGCACCGTGTTCGGCGAGTAGATGAAGTTGAACCGCGCGCAGGAACGCGACCGTGTACGAACTGTCCTTGCCGCCGCCGTAGGCGACCATCAGTTTGTAAGCGGCCAGCGGGCCGGGACCGCCCGCATGCTCGACGATGCGCGCGCCCAGGCGCACGACGCCTTCCTGCTCCAGCGGGAAAAAGTAGCCTTGCAGGTGCGCCATTAACGCTGTCTGAGAGGAGGTGCGAGCGTGTTCGAAGGTCATAGTGCTACGGCGTCGAATTCGAAGGTATCGATAACCGCGCGGATATCGGCTTCGATATCGGCTTCGGCGCGGCCTGTGAAGATAAAACGTCCACTGTGGAGCGCGTCGTAACTGCCACCCGACTCCAGCACGTCGCCGGCGGAGGGCATCAGCTCGCGCCAGATCGACGGCACGCGCGAGCGCATGGGCGACGCGCGCAGGACGCGGCAAGGCAGCGCGCGCGGCTTCGGAATCACGAGCCAGCCACCGCTCGGATCGCCTCGCCTCACGGGCGCTTCGATCGGCGTGCCGCCGAGTCCTCGCAGCCAGTGTTCATACAGATTCACCCCAAAGACCTTGTTGATCAAATGCGGCACTTCGCTGCCGCCGACCCGCGCGCCGACTTCGAGAAAGACCAGTTCGCCGTCCGGGCGCACGAAAAGTTCGAGGTGAAACGGTGTCAACGCCAGATCGAGCGCCGCGATGCAAGCCGCGCTGAAACGCTCGATGCGCTCGCGCAGCGCCGAATGCTGGACCAGCACGGACCCGAGCGGTCGGCTCTCCGCGAAATCCAGACAGCTATTGATGTAACGCGATACGGCCTGGAAGGGGACCGAGCCTTGTGCATCCACGAAACCATCGACGTGGTAGATGTCCCCCGCGATGTACTCTTCGATCTCGTAGCCCGAGAGAGTCTGGATATCGGCGAGTTTTGCCGCGAGCGACGCGCGGTCGTCGATGCGCATAACGCCAATGCTTGCTGCACCGTCCACGGGCTTCAGGATCAACGGGTAGCCGGTGGCGTCGGCAAAGGCGAGAGTCGATTGCGTGCCTGTGCAGCGTGCAAAGCGCGGAACCGCTATGCCGGCTTCGGCCAACACCTCTTTCATGCGCACCTTGTCGCGATAGCGGGCGACGTCGTCGGGCGTGTGGCCCGGGATGCCGAGCTCGGCTCTCACGCGCGCTGCGACTTCCAGCGTGAACTCGGAAAGGGCGATCAGCCGGTCCACCGGCCCCACGCGATGCACGATGGCCGCGACCGCGTCAAGCAATTGCGCATAATCGTTGACATCGCCGATCTCGATCTGATGGGCGATGTCGTCGCGCGGCGCGAGCACGCCCGCTGCACCCGGCGCGTCGACGACATAGCTGATCGTGTCGCGTTGATGGTCGAAAAAAGTTTCGTACTGCGTGAGCTCGTTGTCCCAGCGCCGCGCATCGTGAAAGCGAGGCCAGCGGTTGACGATGACGATATGCATCGGGTAAGTCCGTATCGATTGGAAGGATTGGCGGTGTTCAGGCGACAAGCGGCAACGCCACCGAATAGTTGCGCAATGGCGCGAGCAGCGCCTTGCAACGCGTCAATGCGTCCGCCCCCGTCAGCACCGCGGAAAAGCCGGCCGCCAGCAGCGATGCGCTTGCCTCGGCGAGCGCGGCTTCGCTGGTCGTGAGCTTGCCGCCGATGAAGCAGGCCAGCGTCGGATACTGGCGACGCACGCGCTCGATCAGTTGTCGCGCCTGGAAATGCCCGTGCCCGTTGACGGTGCTCACGACGACGCAGCACGGCGCTTCGCGGGCGATCGCCTCCAGCAACAGGTCAGGCGGCGTGCAGCAGCCGAGATTGACGACGTCGAATCCTTGTTCATGGAGCCAGAGTTGCATGAAAACCAGGTTCCACATGTGCGAATCGGATTCGATGGTTGCGACGATGCACGGGGTCGAGCGACTCATAGGGCTTTCTCCGGAATAGCCGACGCGGACACTGCCGCGACGACCGGCGTGAATTCGTTGAAGCGGCGGATCGTCAGCGCAAGCAGCGCGGCGCCAGGCAGCACGAGCGAGAACGCGAAGGCCAGCATGAGCCATCGGACGTCGAAGGCATGCGCAATGCCGGCGACCAGCAATCCGCCGAGCGGATAGGACAGCAGATTGAGCAGATAGAACGGCCCCATGACCTTGCCGAGATGCTCGGGAGCAATGGCCTTCACGCGGCGTGTTCGATTGAAGACGTTGAAACAGGCGACGCCCGCCATCGCGATCAGCCAGGCCGACACATAGACTCGCGGTCCTTGCGCGAGGCCCATCGCGGCAAATCCCGCGCAGAGCAGTGCAAAGCCGCCCGCGCCGAGCCAGTCGACCGGAACGTGACGCAACAGACGCGGAATCAGCAGCAGGTTCACAAGACCGAGCGCCCCCGCGCCGGCGTTCATCAGGCCGAACACGTCTTCCGGCGCGTGAAAGAGCCCCGTAATCACGAACGCGTTGGCAGACAGCGCCGCCGCGAAGGCGAAGTTGATCGTAAAGTTCAGCGTGGCAAGCAGGCGCACGGGGCGGTTGCGCATCAGCAACGTGAAGCCGAGCATCAGATCGGCGCCGATCCGGCCTCGCGTCAACGGCACGGTGCGTTCGGGCGCGACGCGCGGAACGTTTCGCCAGCACGCCGCGGCGCACAGAAGCGCCGCCGATGCGAGGCCGAGCAACGCGAGCTTGCCGGTGTAGCGGGACAGCGCCGCCGCGAGGGCGGGACCGGCAGCCAGCGAGAGCAGTTCCATGTTCTGCACCTGTGACTGCACCGGCGCCAGCTCGCCGTCGGCCGCGACGGCCGGAACCGTTTTCTCGACGGCCATGCGGCTGGGCGCGATCAGCACGGACAGCAGGACGCCGTTGGTCATCAGGATGGAAATGGCCATGTGCGGCGCGGCGCTGCAGCCAAGCCATGCCAGCGCCAAGCAGGCGGCCCGCAATACGTTTGCCCCGATGAACAGACGACGCCCGCCGAAGGTATCGGCGAGCAGCCCGGCAAACGGATAGGCCAGCAGCGCAGGTATCCATTCGAACGCGAAAGCCAGGCCCGAGAAACGCACATCCTTCGAGTCCTGATAGATCATCAGCGGGACGGCGAACAGGACCGTTTGCTCCGCGACCAGGGCGAGCAGCAGACCTGCGGCAAAGCCGCGCGCAGCCGGCTTACGCACGAATTTCCGCATCGGTCGCCACTGCGACGCCTGGCGTGGCGGATGCAATTGCCTGCTGCGCTTCGCGCGCGCGGATCAACGGCAGGACATGCTGGCAAAAGCGCCGCATCTCGTCACGAGTCGGCCATCCGGAGAAGATGAACGACGAGACGCCGAGCGCCTTGTATTCGAGCAGATAGTCCGCCACTTCCGCATAGCTGCCTGCCACGCACAGCGCCGGGCCGCCGCGATACGCAACCGCGCCCGACCAGAGCATCGGCGAAAGCCAGTCGGAGGGCGCCCCTTCGGCAAGCCGGAACGACGTCTTGACCGCCTCCGAATCGCAGCGCGCGACGAACCGTTCCACCCACGCCCGATGCCGCTCGTCGGGGGTTTCCATCATCGCGGCGATTTCGGCGATCGCTTCCTCGCGGGTCGGTCGCGCGAGCACGTGCATTCGGATGCCTACCTCGCAACCTGACTTCAGCACTTTCGCAGACGCCTTCGCGATGCCTTCCGGTGTGTCGCCATAGCGCAGCCAGCAGTCGCCGTGACGAATCGCGGTGCGCTGCGCGATTTCCGAAGCGCCGCTCAGATAGATATAGGGACGCTCGCCATCCTTGAACGGCAGGCCCAGCTGGGCGTTGCGGATCGTGTAGTGCTCGCCTTCGTACGTGAGCGGCGTCTCGCCACGCCAGAAACGATGCAGGACATCGAGAAATTCATCCGTGCGGCGGTAGCGGTCATCGTGCTGCAGAAAATCGCCATAAAATGCCTGCTCGTCCGGCGAAATACCGGCGACGAGATTGAGCGCGATACGCTTGTTCGACATCCACGAGACCGTGTTGACGATTTGCGCGAACAACGTGGGCGACAGCAGGCCGGGACGGTATGCGAGGATGAACTTGACGCGTTCGGTCTCGCGCACGAGCGCGCCGATCATTGGCAGTGGATCGGGCATGTGATAGCTGATGCCCATCAGCAGAGAGTCGATGCCGAGTGCGTCGGCTTCCTGCGCAAAGTCGACGATGCCGTCGAAGTCGAGCGCACCGGTTTGATATTGTTCGGATGCCTTTTTCTGGCCGCTGTCGAGCGGCGAACACCAATGAATGCGCAGCGGGGCGGCCATGTCGTCTCCAGTCTGGGGTGAAGCGTGGCCCGCGCAGAGCGCGCGGGCGATCGTACGTGCGCTACGTCGCGAGCGTCAGAACACGAAATCCGTCGCGACGCTGCGATCGAACAGCGACACGTCGCGAATGTGGCGTCTGCCGCACAGGAACTTGACGAAGCGCTCGATGCCCAGACCGCCGCCGGCGCTGGAGGGCAGCAATCCGGCTCGTGCTGCCGCGAGATAGTTCGCATACGGAGCGGGGTCCATGTCGAGCTCGTTCATGCGGCGCACGATCTGGTCGTATTCGAATTCGCGCTCGGCACCGGACAGCGCTTCGCCATAGCCTTCCGGATAGATCAGGTCGTAGTTGTTGTATGCACCGAGTTGCTGCGGATTTTCACGGTCGTAAAATTCACGCTTGTAATTGGTGACGAAGAAAGGCGTCTTTTCTTTCTCCGACATGATCTCTTCGAAAGCGTCGCCATATTCGGCGCGCAGATCATCGGAGCGATAAATCGGGAATGGCTCGCCGAAATCCGGCAGCGAGCGGCCCATCGTGTCGAGTTCGGCACGGCAGTGCGTTTTGACATCGGCAATGACATGTTTCACCATGCCTTCGACAACAGCCATGGCGTCATGCATCGTAGCGCCACGCACTTCGAAATCGAATTGCGAGAATTCGAGCAGATGGTTAGCCGAGTCTTTGATTTCCGGTTTCTCGAGGCGAATATTGGGCGCAACGATGAAGATTTTTTCGTGCCCCCTGGCGGCCAGCGCGAGCTGTTTATGGAAGATCATGCTTGCCGTCAGCTTGAGGCGGCGCTGTTCGTACTGGATTTCGGCCGGATAGACAGCGTGATTGAGCGGGTCCGTGATGGGAGACATCAGCACGGGCATGAGCTGCTTGAATCCGCTGTCGAGTAAATGACCTTGCAGCGAACGCAAGACCCGACCGCGGATCGTTGCAATCGAATCGACATTGGGTGCTTGCGACGATTGAAAATAATTTTCGATATTTTCCACGACTTACGAATTTAATAAAACTAAGGCGTCGAATTATAGATTTTCAAATCTCAATTTCAATGTACAGATGGGGAATAAATACCTCTACAGATCCGATGATTCAGTCGATCTGTATGTCAGGGACTGTTTAAGTGCTTGGAAGCTGCCAATCGTTGGCATAATTTACGACAATGTAATAATGCCCGCTGACCCCTTCCAATAATGCCCGGCGACGGTTTCGGACAGTTTTCGAGAAGTTGTATTTCAACAACGTCTGCATGTCGAACGGACGATTACCCCAACCAACGCGCTGATTTGCACAAGTGATACGGCGCCGCATGGTGGACGTGTACCCACCCGCTCATCGTCAAACATGACGCGTCGCTTTTTTGGATTCGATACGCCGCCCCTCGAAGGAATCCTTAGTCAGTGCCCCGACCGGCGAATGGTTGCTTGGCTGTGACCTGGGACGTTTCTTGTAGCCGTTTGGCAAGTGAGTTCTCTTTTATCCTAGAGGCAAGGAGAACTCGATGAAGAAGCGATTTACCGACGAGCAGATCATCCGGATTTTGCGCGAGGCCGAGAGCCGGGACGAGCCGGTGAAGGATCTGTGCAAGCGCCACAACATCTCGGAACAGACGTTCTATCGTTGGCGCGACAAGTTCGGCGGCATGGATGTGGCCGACGCCCGTCGGCTCAAGGATCTGGAATCGGAGAACGAGCGGCTCAAGCGCCTGATTGCCGAGCAATTACTGGTTATCGACGGTCTGAAGGAATTCAGCCGAAAAAATGAGCACCCCAACGGGCCGGCGCGAAGCGCTGGAAGTCCTGACTCGGCAGGGTCTCTCGCAACGCAAGGCATGTTGTTATCTGGGGCTGAGTCGCCGGGTGGCCGCCTATACGCCCAAGCAACCGGAGAAGGATCGGAGCCTGGGCGAGCGGCTGATAGCGGCCGCGCAGGAAGTTCCGCGCTTCGGCTACCGGCGGATGTCGGCTTGGCTGGCGTTGGGCGAATCGCGCGTGCGGCGAATGTGGCGAGCCTTGCGGCTCAACATTCCGCGGCGGCGTCCTCGCCGGCGTCGTTGTGGCAACGACATTCGCCTGCCCGGTGCGACACAGCCCAATTCGGTATGGAGCTACGACTTCGTGCACGATCAACTGGTAGACGGGCGGGCGTTGAAGATGCTTTGCGTGATCGATGAGATCGAGGTTGACGCCAGCCTGCGGTCGCAGGACGTCATCCTGACGCTGTCGCGACTGATGCGGCTGTACGGCAAGCCCGCGTTCATTCTGTCTGACAACGGCGCGGAATTTACCGCTGCCAAGGTTATGCGCTGGCTGCGGGATGCTGCCATCGGTCCGGCCTTCGTCACGCCCGGCAGTCCGTGGCAAAACGGGTTCGTCGAGAGCTTCAACGGCAAGCTGCGTGACGAATTGTTGAACCGGGAATGGTTCCGCTGCCGCGCCTAAGCCAAGGTGCTCATTGAACGCTGGCGGCGGTTCCACAACGAGCGCCGGCCCCATAGCGCGCATCGCTATCAACCTCCCGCCACGGTCCGTCGAGCCTGGCTGGATTCCGATAATATCGACACGAGACTCACTGCCTGACTGGTCACAAAATTCCGCCGCAGGTCAGGTTCAGGATTTGTTTCTCTTGGGCTTCCGGATCACGCCGTGTCGAAGAACTGGTCCTGATCGGGCAGGGCGCTTACGCTTACCGCGTTGGCCTTCGCAGACCGCCGGCCAGGTTTGCGGGGTTGATTCTGTGCCTGTCGGTGTTCGGCGAGATCAACGATCACCTGCTCAACGTCGGCCTGCGTGAACGCACGTTGCTTTTTGGTGCCGACGGGTTGCTTTGAACCGCGCACGGCCTGACCTTGATCAGTTCGCGGCGGCGATCCGGATGCTCGACGATTGTCGCGCTGCGCCTGAATCGCTTGCGACACTTGAAGCACGTGACTCAGTCGTTTTTGCTCGATCACGGCACCTTGATCGACCTCCGCCAACTTGTCGTAAATGCGGCAAGACAGGACTTTGCCATCGGCTCGGATTTCGATTCGCCCGTCCGCGTACTCCCATACATCGATATAGCGGTGAATCAGCTTCCGGTTGACCGCTGTGTCGTCCGGCAAGTAGAGCACTCGGTCGTGCAGCACTGTCAGCGACTTCGATACCCGACGTGTTTCGCGCCAGGTCAACACCGTGTTCAGATTCTCGTCATCCCGCAGGGGCCGATGCGCATTGAATTCACTCTTCGGCGACTTCGCAAAGCGTGCGTTGTAAGCAGCGATGAAGGAGGGCGCATAAGCGTTGGCGTCGTCGACCGTGCTGATGCCGCGCAATCTCAACTCCTTGACCAGCCGATCCTGCAGCGTCAGGTGCGCACGCTCGACGCGCCCCTTGGCCGAGCTGCTGTTCGCACAGAACGTATCGATGTTCAACTCGAACATCGCCCGGCCAAAGTGCGTCACGCTGCTGCCGGTTTTGCTCGCGGTCGTGCTGCGAAAGCTCGCGGTCGTGCTGCGAAATACACTGGCTTTGTCGCTGTAAAACGCTACCGGCTTGCCGTGGCGCTCGATGTACGCGCGCGTCGCCTCGAAGTAGCTGAAGGTCGATTCGGTTTGCGTGAAGTGCAGCATCATCAGCCGGCTCGTCGCGTCGTCCACGTACATCAGCAGCGTACAGGCCGGCGCCCGCTCCTCGAACCATCGATGGTCGCTGACGTCGATCTGGATCAGTT